>DNGG01000060.1:0-5858 GCA_003486675.1 Cyanobacteria bacterium UBA11372 | reverse complement strand
TCTAACCCAAGTTATCCTCGCCATGACTGACGCCAAGAAACCGGGTTTCTAGGAAAAATCTTCGACTTGCAACAAGCGATATGCACACCCGACGCTACGCTAAAGCACCAAGAAACAAAGATGATAGGAACGCCCTTGCGTAAGTTCTAACCCAGTTGCTTCAACCTGGTATTCTTGCCAATTGAAAAACCTGCTCTGCCGTAATTTCCAAACCCTCAAACAGAGAATCAACTAATAGCGTATCTCCCATATAAGTCGGCGGCGGCGCATCTGGATAAAAAACCGTAATGCTTCTCGCTTGACTATCCACCACCCAAACTCGCAACACTTCCGCATCCAAATAATCCCTCGCTTTAGCAGCTAATTGCCCAAAAGTTTGTCCTGGTGAAATAATTTCGATAACTAATTCTGACGGAACAGAACAGGCTCCATCTTCCTCCCAGTCTGACGGAAACCGAGCGGCAGAAATGTACAGAAGATCGGGGCTTGGTACCCAGTCTCGATCTCTTCGAGTTAATTTAATCGCTAATTCTGGACAAACCTCACCTCGTCCAGCACACCATTCATCCAACAACTGAAGGAGTACCCTAGTAAGCCGAGAATGAAATTTTTTCGGTGACATTTTTGGTATTACCTCACCATCCACCAATTCGTAAGTTACATCCCCTTCTGGTAGGGAGAGAAATTCTTCCAGAGTAAGCTGTTTTTTTGCTTGGAGCATGAGCGTTGCCCCCCTGTGTCTAAAAATTGCCAACAAAAAAGCGTCTCCAAAAGGAGAGTGCTTTTATTTTAGCTATAACTTTCGCGCAGAAACCGAGTTTTTAGGAAAAACCCCGTTTTTTGTTTGATTTGCATCCTTGCGAAAACAAATTAACGATTATGTGAAAACCCGCGCTTGGGCATATTTTAAGTATGCCTTGGCGACCTGATGATTGGAGAGCAGAAGGCGATCCTTGTTGGAAATTGATCGCCGGAGTGGTGGAATTACCGGAAGAACAAAAAATTAAGGTAGAGAACGATGATGAAATTCCCTTTTAAACTTGACATGTTATGATGGGATTAGAAGTCAATGTATAGCCAGGATTAAATGTAGACTATGGCATCAATATTTTATTCTGTAAGTGACAAAATAAACGCTAATCAGCGGGGTTTAGCATTACCTGATTCATTTTATAAAGACCATCCACAATGGGCTAATGCCAGCCTAAAAATTGAGGTGTTATCTGATGACACTCTGCTAGTCAGGTTAGTATCTGAGGAAGAAGAAGAAGAAAACCCTCAGATGCTGCGCCTCTTCCTGGATGCATTAATGGCTGATGCAATCAAAGATCCGTCTGTTCTTGTGGCTTACACAACTGAGATGAAAGCAGAGGAAGATGAACTTCTAGAGGGAGTTACATTAGACCCGTGACTAATCTAATTTCTCACGGGTGGACTATACGCTTTCACCCTTTATTCAACAAACAGCGGCTGGATCTCATTAATAATGTTAAGAAGATTAAGGCTTGATTAACCGACCCAACAGAGTATCGCTCTCATCCGCAGGTCAAGTTATTGTTAGCTATCAGGCAAGGGTATTTAGAACATATTCCCTCAGATCCTTTTTCTCCTCGTTTTGCTCTCAAGGACGATCTGCGAGGATATGGTCGCCTTAAAAAAATGGGTTTACCGAACAGGTATCGGCTGTTTTTTAGAGCATTCCAACTCGGAGAACAGAAGGAAATAGTCATTTTGTGGTTAGGCTATCCCCGCAAAGAGGGAGATAAAAATGATTGTTATGCAGTTTTTCAGAAAATGGTTCTGAACGGCACGTTTCCGACCAGTATGCAGGAATTGATCGAGCGATGTGAAACAGAGGATGAAATGATGGAACAACCGAATGAGGATGTCAAAGACGAAAGCATGAATAACGAGTAGCAAGTAATTGGCGATGCAATAAAAATCAACTTATTAAATTTTTCACCTAAAAAGCCTTGCCAAAAGGAGAGTGTTTTTATTTTAGCTATAACTTTCGCGCCGAAACGGGGTTTTTTGGAACAAACCCTGTTTCTTGTTTGCTTTTCACCGTTGCGAAAACAAATTAACGATTATGTGAGAACCCGCGCTTGGGCAATTTCTCTGTCACCAAGCGGGCGAACTTGAGAACTGAATAAGGAAATAATTGCAACAGTTTGACCTATAAGCGTAATAAATTCTACTTCATATCCCAAACCTTCCTGGTGTACCAACACCACAGTACCAATATCGCCCGTTCTTAAACTATATTCTGGTAAGTCTGTGGTTAAAGCAACTCGGTCTAATTCAGCAATCATTTTGGTTAATTTGAGTAAGTTTATTCTAGTGGGTATGCGTTAACAACATCTTGCACCTGTCTCCCCATTCGCCAGGGGTTAAAAGATGCTGTTGGCAAATTAATCGGCGGCGTTGTCCACACCCGCCCGGAAATAAATTTCCGGGCTAATAGCGAAAGTCCACTGAAGTGGACTGGTAGAAAAGATTAGTCCGTTAAAACGGACTTGCGCTAAAAGCCCTTGGGTTTAAACCCCTGGCGGGTGAGAACTTTGGTGCAAGATCTTAGTTATAGCTAATTCCTTGGCTTGCTGTAGGTATAGCACTTCAGCACAGAAACCGGGTTTTTCGCAAAAACCCGGTTTCTTGTTCGCTAGAAATGCGATTCCTGATGAGCGCCAATACAAGTAGTATCACGGGACTTTTTGGCAATTTATTTGATTTTCAGGAAGCTGACAGCGCAATTTTTCTATACTTTGTTGAAGTTCTCTAATTTGCTGCTGTAAAATTTCTATCTGGACATCCTTCTCCTGTAAACGTTGATAAAGTTGTTGAATAGCAGCATTTGAATTGCCTGTTAACACATTGTTATCGCTAATATTGCCATTGATCGTGTTAGGCTGAGAACCAATTACAGAAGATGAATTAGGCTCTTTAGTTGTTAACTGAGTAGACGTAGCAGAACTGTTGGATGGAGGTTTTTCTGTAGTATTAGTAGCCCCATTGATTGGCTGAGAAGGAATAGCAGATGTAGTATTATTATCCTCGGTTCTTTGTCGTTGAGCGCCAACTATTCCTCGTCCGCCCCACTCGATGCCAACTCCTAGTCTCGTATCTCCACCCCGCATACTAAGAGTTGTGCGTAGCCCGATATCCTGATTTCCTTTATCATCCAAATTGTAACCAGTGCGGAATGAAAGCGAAGTTACAGGCAAATTAGTATCGCCGATAGGTATGCCATAGTTAGCAGAAGCACTGAAGCTAACTCTCTCATTTGCTACAAACCCCGCTCCCAGTCCTAAATTCAGACTGCTATTAGCAGAGTCTAACGGTTGTGCATATCCCAGAGAAGCTAAGACGATTACTGGATCTCTGATTAAACTAGCTTGACCTTGAACTGTCATTGTCCAAGGGTAAGCAACACCGATTGAAAAACGAGGGTCTAGGGTAGATCCAGGATCGGGACGGTATTCTACAGACAAACCAGCGCCAATGTCACTGTTAGTTTCTGTTAGAGTTTCAGTACGGTCGGTAAAATCTCGTTTTTGCCTGCCAATGAACAAGTTAGGGTTAACATTGACTGAAATACCTAAATTACGGCTGAAACTGTAGCTTCCTGAAACAGACAAGTTAATTAATTGGTTGAAGGTTTCAAAATTGAACGGAATTCCTTCACGATCAAAATCAAATCCTTCTCGTCCATCGGGTATGTAATTGACACCAAAAGTGTAGATGTAGCTTCCCCTTTCTTCTTCTGGTAGTCGCAAGGGGTCAATAGGAGTTTGAGCCAGTGCAGGCTGACAAATCAGCAAAGCGATGGGCAGAATAGGGACTCGCTTGATCATAACTTCCTTCTCAGTGTGTTTAGTCTTGCTAGACGGAATTCTGCCCAACGTAGCGTTTCGCTTTGTTGTTCTTTTGCAGTCGAAATCAAGTTTTCAGGTGGAAGCGGTACAAGCGTCACCCCACTAAAACCTTGTTCCTCTACTAAAGCGCGAAGTGGTTGTATGCGCCGTCCCCATGATGGATCTGCTAAAATTACCCAATCCTCTACCATGCCGACTGCTAAAACATAGTGCATTTGAGGTTTGGTGACGTGCAAAACAACAGGCAGTCCCCCTTTGCGAAAGTAGTCTGCTAAGGATGTTAAGGTAAGTCGCATCCCTCTAGCTTGAATGCCTTTATCAGCTAAAGCCTGTCTTAATGCTAAAGCGGTGACTCCTCTTTCTTCTGGACTTTTACCGCTTCCTTCCATTGCTTTTTCTGACAGTTCTAAAATCTCAGATTCCGCAGTCGGTTGACCGTAGTAGTGAGTAAGTAGGGTTGCTACAGCCGCAGGGCCACAGGTGTAATAGTTTGTTTGACCTATTACTCCTTGATAGCGAAGAGTGCGATAGGGAGTAATATCTTTGCTAAAGACTGGTGAAACAAGAAATCCCAAGCTTATAAATATATTTAGAATACCGGGATAAGCCGCTGTTATCTTTAACATTTACTTCTGAATTTGATAATAATGCCTTCAAATACTTACAGCCTAGCAAGTAGTCATGAGTATTAAAACAAAAGTTCCCAATCTGATTTTGGGAACTTTTTAACTGAACAATAGAGCTTTTAACGAGTAAAGACTCTTATACCATTAATTCTCTGACCATTTTGGAAAAAACGCGCTCCACCAGAGCCACCACCTCGACCAAACGTAGCAGCAGCAGTTCCCCAAGTCAATGCTCCCTCTGCTGCACCATTAGCGGCTGCTACCCAACAGTCACTTCGACCAGAGCTTACGCAGTTGTGGTATTCATTGTAACCTTTAATACCTCCTCCAACTACCGCAGCAGCAGCAACCCACTTCCATTCCCCCTCAACTTGTGCTAGTTCTGCATCGCTTATCATCTCCCCTTCGGGTAATACAACCTGCTGTTGCTGCCTTGGTGTACTTTGCTGTGCTAGTGAATTAGCAAAGGCAGGAGCAAGTGTCATATTCGCCAAAAAAACAGCTGCACCTGTTGCAGTCAGTAACTTTTTCATTGTAATAATCCTTAAAGTTTTGTATGTTTCTATGCAAAAATATAAACGGCTTCTTAGAAATTTGCCCACTCAAATTAGTATGATTTAGCACCCATTTTTTCTAGGTATTATCAAGTAATTTGGGCTAATTTAGCAGGATTCAGTGGACAAAAATCGATCAATTCGGTAGGATTTAGTAGGATTTGGTTTACGAGATATAATGTATTAATATATACTATGGTGATGATTGGTATTGATCTATGAATAACATAGAAGATGTTGTACAATGGGCTGATAACTTGATTTTTGATAAAACTGGAGAACATCTCACACCTATCCAAGAAGCAATACTAACGGGTGTTTGGCAACGACAAAAATATCCTCAAATAGCTAAGAATTTTAATTGTAGTGAATCTCACGTTAAAAAAGAAGCTGCTAAGTTATGGGAAAAGCTGCGTGAGGAATTAGGAGAAGATCTCAATAAATTTAATTTTCGCTCTAAATTAGAGAAAAAATATCGTGTTTCTCAAGTTTCCCATTTAGGCGACTGTTTACAAATTGATAATGTTAATATTTGTGGTGAACTTAAACAAACTATCAAAGATAAGCAAACGCGATCGCACTCTCCCCCCACCTCTCCCCAAAACCAAAATCCCTCGCCAATCATCGATTTAACAGATGCCCCAGAATTACTGAGCTTTTACGATCGCACGTCAGAACTATCCACCCTGAAAGAATGGATTTTACAAGCACGGGCGCGCTTGATAACCATATACGGATTAAGTGGAATTGGCAAAAGCGCGATCGCACTCAAACTAATCGAACAAATTCAAACCGAATTCGAT
>DNGG01000166.1:1948-3079 GCA_003486675.1 Cyanobacteria bacterium UBA11372 | reverse complement strand
AAAATCATCTTGAATCACCACTTGTTGTGCTTCACCAGCAGAGGGATCTATCGCCACAATTGGACAGCAGGTATCTGTATGACACAACACCGCGATTACTTGTAATTCGGGTGAGTTGTTTTGCATGAAAATCTCCTTTTCCGTAGATGCACGCGGCGCTCGTCTTCAGCGCCGTTCTTTATGATAATCATTCCCAAAATATCTCTGGTTAAATCCAATATTTTTTAACAAGCTCTCAACATAACTTAATGATTAAAATTGGAACACACTGGGTGTTATGGTGTAACCCAATTCAATCCAAAACCAAACCCCCACCGCTTCTGACGCCAATCAATACACGGTAGGGGCAAGGAATCCTGGATTCAGCAGGCAGTCAGTCCCAGTCTACAGGTTTTCATCCTTTTCATAAACCATCAAATCCCCAGGCTGACAGTTTAGCGCCTCGCAAAGGAGATTGAGGGTTTCTTCGTCAATTCTGGTGAGGCGGCGACGGGTTTTGAGTCTCGAAATAGATCTGGGGTTCATTCCAGTTCGGAGAGCCAGTTCCTTGTTGCTGATATTGCGCTCAGCCATCACAACTGCCAATCTCCAATTAATCACCGTTTAACTGCTCAATCTTTAGCACAACTATTGCAAGGCTGATGCTAGCACCTTGTGGATCGAATTCTTGCTAAATGGACTGTAACGATCCTGAAATAGACCGTAGCAGTTGTCAAGCCGATTGATTTGGGGTAGACTAAGTATGCAAACACCAAAAGCGATCGCCCCGTTGCCTGGAAAACTTCAGAGCGATCGCCAATCCACATATTCGTGTGAAACTTCCATGATAATAACACCAAAATCAGTCCCGGAACTGCTGCGGGAAAGCATTCCCGATGTCCCTCCAGGCAAATACCCGATCCGCTTGCTTGCTTGCGGCGTCCCCAAGGGCGTAGAAAGCGTCGTGCATCAGCTGTATGTAGTGCGCTTTGCACAAATTAGTGAATGGAGTCCGCCTTTACCCTCGCCTGTCAGCGATGAAGTGATTCGGATTTTGACTCGTTATTGGGTTGAGTGATGATGGGGAGCGATCGCATTTTAGTGGGAGGGAGTGCGATCGCTCACCTGCTTAGAATTTGTAAACTAGAAAAA
>DNGG01000166.1:0-1665 GCA_003486675.1 Cyanobacteria bacterium UBA11372 | reverse complement strand
GAACTTCCAGGTAAAGGGAGTCATAGTAACTGGGTACATCCACTTTATGCTGGCAAGCTGACGATTTCCGGAAAAGATGGAGCAGACGCGAAACCATATCAAGAAAAGGAAGTTTAAAAAGCAATAGAGGAAGTAGAAAGGAACCAAGAAAATGAAGAAAATTAAGTATCCAATGATGATTCAATGGTCTGAAGAAGATGATTGTTTCTTGGTAGGTTTCCCTGATTTACCGGGACAACGTTGGCGGACTCATGGTGATACCTACGAATTAGCGGTAAAAAATGGAATTGAAGCATTAGAGTCGCTGATTATTGCCTACGAAGCTGCGGGAGATCCGCTTCCAGAACCTACAACAGTTTCCCACGTCGCGTGATGATGGAGAGCGATATGGACACCCTCCATCGGTGTTGCGATCGCTCTACACTAGAAATCTAAGGTAACTCGTCAAAAAATATGACAACAACTGTTGACATAGGTAAGCTCATTGTTCGTACTCCTGGAATCTGTGGTGGTCGTCCTCGAATTGCCGGAAGGCGACTATCTGTGCAGAAGATTGCTCTTTTATATAAACGAGGTTTGAGTCCGCAAGAGATTGCCCAAGAATACGAAGGATTAAGTTTAGCCCAAGTTCATGCAGCGCTAGCTTATTATTATGCCAATACAGAAGAAATCGAAGCATCTCCTTTGGAGAATCGTTCAGAAATTGATGCAGCATTAGCAGAAATGGCAAACGATCCTGAGTATCAAGCGGAAGTATTAAAAATGGAAGCTGAGTTTGCTACAGCACAGTGGTAAGCATTGCAGTTAGGGGAATCAGAATGAAGCGGGGCGAAGTTTATGATGCTCGTCTAGAACCATTATTATTTAACATGCATTTATGATTTTGAGGGGGGTGACTTGTAAACTCGAATCAGTTTACCTGTTAACGTTATCTGGTATTTTTTGGTTAGCTTTTCCTGCTTCCTGAACCGTCAGAACATCGTGACCCAAAGTGCGTAAAATCAGCACAGTTTCTCGTGGAAACTGTTCATCAGCATAAAGACGTGCCATCGATTATGCTTCCTCATGCTTTTGAATTGCTGCTTCAATTTCGTCGGGGTAAGCTTCAGCATAAGTCCAGGCATTAGCTAAATCAGCAGCAGATAAAGTTGGATAGTTATCTAAGATTTTGGCTTCATTCATACCCGAACGACGATAACTTACCAGTAACCAAACGGGAATACGGGTTTCTCTGATACAAGCGTCTCCTCCCATGACACCGGGAGTTTTGTTAATTCCTTGCCAAGCGTTCGCCAGATTTTGGGATAATAGCTGGATGATTTCAGCTTTCTCTGCTGGCGTCAAGGAAAGTAATTGGGCTTTTAATTCTGTGAGGAGCATTGGTGCTGTTTGATTGGTGAATTAGAGAAGATATACTATTGATTACATTTTAGCCTTGTGGAGGATGCGTTCGCGTAGCGTGCCGGAGGCATATCGCACAAGCGACTTGCGACTATTAGATGCGATCGCTCTATTTCCACCACCTCACGCTTGCTCTTTTCTGGGAGCTTGCCAAAAGACTGTGAGCAGTTCCATTTCAGGTTCGTAAAAAACCTTGCTGATTTTGATATCCTACTCTGGCTCTACCCAAGGAATATCTAACCGTCTGAAATCTCGATCAAAAGA
>DNGG01000380.1 GCA_003486675.1 Cyanobacteria bacterium UBA11372 | reverse complement strand
AAGGGTGCCGCTATACAAACAAATCGGGTTTTTTGCGTAATTTAGCTCTGTGCCAAAATTGACATAAGTTTTTTAGATTTGTTTTTCTATGACTTGGGTAACGGGGCAGCAATTAGGCGGCAAATATACAATTGAGCGAGAATTAGGGCGGGGAAGAGTTGGTATTACTTACCTGGCTAAAGATCGAAGCGGTAACAATTTTGTCATCAAAACCCTGAATGAAGATGTACTCAACCAACTGAGTCAAAGCGATCGCCAGCGCCTAGAATCTGATTTTATGCGCGAAATATTGAAACTCAAAGAATTCCAACACCCCCATATTGTGCGGGTTTACGACATATTCAAAGAGGGACAACAATCTGGCATCGCGATGGAATATATTGCTGGAGTTACCCTAGGCGATCGCGCTCAACCAATTTTACCACAAAAAGAAGCTCTCGGTTACATCCAGCAAATAGGAGAAGCATTAATTGAAGTACATCGACAAGGTTTAGTGCATCGAGATGTCAAACCAGAAAATATTATCGTGCGGGCGGGTAAAAACGAAGTTGTACTGATTGATTTTGACTTGGCACGAGACTTTGACAATCCGCTGACGAGTCGGGGATTAAAATCTGACGGATTTGCACCAATTGAAATGTATTCCAAAAAGCTAAAACGAGGCGCTTGGACAGATATTTATTCCCTGGCAGCAACGCTATATGTATTATTAACAGGACAAAAGCCGCCTAGTGCTTTAGATCGCAAAGATGGTACTCAATTAGAGTCACCTAAAAAACTGAATCCTCAAATTTCAGATCGGGTAGAGCGAGCAATTCTCCAAGGTATGAGGTTAGAACCAGAAGCGCGTCCCCAGACAATGAGAGCATGGCTTAACTTATTAGGATTAAAACCTGTTATTCCGGTTTGGATGATATTGGTAGCGATAGGAGTAATATTAGCGATCGCTACCTCGATAGCCTACACTTTTTTCAAGTGGGATGCCGTGACTTTTTGGACAGCAGTAGGAGCAATAGCAACGCTTTTAAGCGCGATTTTGGCAGCGATCGCTTACTTTAAACCTCCGTTAAGGTAAAAATATAAGTAGGCGTAGGCGTAGGTTGGGTTGAGAGTAACGAAACCCAACAAATTTCAAGACTGAGATCTTGCACCAGTCGCCTGACGAGGCAGAGCCTCGTTCACCTCGTTCCCAGGCAGGAGCCTGGGAACGAGATCCGGTGGGCTGCTGCCTCCCCAGGGATGCAAGATCTAAGAAGACGAAGTTGGGTTGCGTTATCTCAACCCAACCTACTTGCTCAGAGATATCAGGGTTGCTTGATTAATATCAACTTAGCAATCTGGGAAATCAGTTATGGTCTGGGCGGAAGGTCAGCAGTTACACAGCGGTAAATTCTTGATCGAGAGAGTATTGGGACGCGGAGGATTCGGCATTACCTATAAAGCAAGGCACACAATGCTCGAGCAATATTTTGTCATTAAAACGCCCGACGAATATCTCTCAATTGATCCAGAGTACCCAAAATACATCGACCGATTTATCAACGAAGCCAAAATACTGGCAAAGCTTTCTACAGACCCTCATCCCCATATTGTACGAGTCACCGACTTCTTTAAAGAAGGAAATATTTACTGCCTAGTGATGGATTATATCGAGGGGGAAAGTTTATCACATTTAGTGCAACGCCAGGGAGCCTTACCAGAAACAGAGGCGATTGAATATATTTGTCAAATTGGGGATGCTTTGAGTGTCGTCCATAAAGCAAACCTGGTGCATCGGGATGCTCACCCAGGTAATATTATGCTGCGAAATAACGGTAAAGCAGTGCTAATTGATTTTGGCATTGCTAAAGATACCCCGCCAAGCTCTTTTTCCAAGGATTTTGGCAATAGAGCTTACGTAGCTTACGAACAAAGGAGCAGCAATCATCCAAGGTTAGATGTTTATAGTCTAGCTGCCTCCCTATATTATGCTGTTACGGGACAACGACCCATTACTGCTTTGTCACGCAGGCTAGACAGTGCAGAATTATTACCTCCACAGCGGTACAATCCCACAATTAGCGATCAATTAAATCAGGCTATTGTTAAAGGAATGGCCTTAGAAGCAACAGATCGTCCTCAGTCGGTGCAACAGTGGTTAGAATTACTCACACCGCGAGACGCACGAAATTCCGAAGAAACCAGGTTTCTGAAGGTTTTTCAGTTCAATGTAGTTACAGTGAATGCTCAAGGGGAAAAAGTTAACCGCCGCCTCCAGCAAGCAAAATTTTTTACAGAAAATTTAGGCAACGATGCGATTCTGGAAATGGTATCTATTCCTGGTGGTACTTTTCTAATGGGTTCGCCAGTTGGAGAGGGCGATAATGATGAAAAACCACAGCACTCGGTAACTGTCGCGCCTTTCTATATCGGCAAGTATCCGGTAACTCAGAAACAGTGGCAAGCTGTAATGGATTCTAATCCTTCCCACTATCAAGGGGAAAATCGACCTGTAGAGAATGTATCTTGGCACGATGCGGTGGAATTTTGCAGCCAACTTTCGCAAAAAACTGGCAATTTTTACCGCTTACCTAGCGAGGCAGAATGGGAATATGCTTGTCGTGCCGGAACAAACACGCCGTTCCACTTTGGCGAAACAATTACTGCTGATTTGGCTAACTATGATGCCAGGAAAACTTACGCTTCTGCACCGAAGGGAACTTATCGTCAGGAGACAACACCTGTAGGGAGTTTTCTACCGAATGCGTTTGGACTATACGATATGCACGGCAATGTCTGGGAATGGTGTGCCGATCCTTGGCACGATAATTACAATGGCGCACCTTCTGATGCCAGTGTTTGGGAGTATGGTGGAAATAATCAATGTCGTGTGCAGCGTGGAGGTTCCTGGGGTCGCAGTGCGGTCGATTGCCGCAGTGCCTTCCGCCGCTGGGACTCGCCTGGTTTTAGGTTTAGGTATTTCGGATTTCGTTTGGTTTTGGTTTCGAGGTCTTAGCCCTTTTCCCTTTTGCACAAACACTCTCAGAAACCGGGTTTCTTAAAGAAACCCGGTTTCTAGCGCCGAGTGTTTGATTTTAAGTTGGTTGAGTTGCAGGGAAAACTTCGATGTCACCAAATTAAGATAGCAATATGGGCGCACCTTTTCCATTATTCTTATAGTACCACAAGTTTTAACGATAACAATATAAAAATAATTAATTGTAGGGGCGGGTTTGACCAATAATCTATGGGTTTCACTAATAATCTAGATAAACCCGCCACCAAAATAGTTGCATAGGGGGGAGAGGAATTTAGCGAGAGATTGTTGTTTTTTAGCTATCTGAACCACTTTTGCTCGAGAATTTAAGAAACCGGGTTTTTTAGAAAAACCCGGTTTCTTGATCGGCGTGCGATCGCATGTAGCTATTTGGTCATGCTGAAAAGATTTAATCCTTAATTCTCAGAATCAGATCGTGCATATATGGGCGCAGCTTTTCCATTATCCTTATAATACCACAAGTTTTAACGATAACGATATAAAAATAATTCATTGTAGGGGCGGGTTTTACCAATAATCTCTGGGTTTGACTAATAATTACATAAACCCGCCCCCAAAGTCGTTGCATCGGGGGAGGGGAATTTAGCGAGAAATTGTGGTTTTTTAGCCATAGATTTCGGTGGGGCGGGTTTAGATAGATTATC
>DNGG01000635.1 GCA_003486675.1 Cyanobacteria bacterium UBA11372 | reverse complement strand
ATAATCAACCAAACAGCTCTCTTTGTTAGCGAAGAGAGCTGTTTGGTGTTTATACCTGGATCAGAAGAAGTTGTACTGTAGGAAAAAATATAAACCCCGTTCTTGCAACGTTCTGTCGCTCGATTCAACCTCAATTAATGGAATGCCATAGTCTATGCGGGCGCGGAGGCGATCGCTTTGCTGCCACTGTACGCCCAGCCCAACAGAGGCTAGGGTGCTGGGGTCAGGATTTTGTTTTCCAGAGCTATTCCAAGCCCTGCCCACATCAACAAATGGGATCACCTGTAAAACACCTTCAACGCTGCTAAGTCGATAAATGGGAAACCGAACTTCGGCAGAAGCTAAAACGCCATTATCAGTTAGTAAAGCGTCTTGGCGGTAACCCCGCACGCTTTCAAACCCGCCCAAACCAAACTGCTCTAACGCTAAAAGCGATCTGTCTGCCAACTGCAAATCTGCACGCAGCAATAGCAACGGCGAACTGTTGGGTTCGCGAGTTGCTGAACCCAGCAGTTGCAGATATTGTGCTTGACCCCGCCATGCTAAAAAGCGGCTATCGGGGGGGTCGTTATTGGTGGTAGCATCAAACAAACCCAGTCCCACGCTGAACTGCGATCGCGCAGCAAAAACTTGTCGGCTTCCCCGCGCCGTCCATTCTTGGAAAAATCTCAGGGCGGTAATGCGGGTGCGTCCGTCGTCCGAAGCACCTGGTGATAGTGGGAAGGGTGTATCCAACAGGGATGTTTCGCTTTCCCGACGCACAGCACTCAAACCAAGAGCCAGTTCTTGGGTGGGGCTTTGAATAATCGGCTGGCGGAAAGTTAGGTCATAGTCAACGGAACTCGCTTCGATATCTACCGCATCGAAAGGTGGCTCGATAATGTGACTTTTGGTATAACCATAACTGAAGCGAACAGTACCATTACGGGCATTTACCGGAAAGGTATAGCTAACATCTACCTCGTTGCTGCCATCGGTATTTGTATAAGAAACGCTGATGCTATCTCCCTGTCCGAGTAAGTTAGCTTCGGTTAGCTGCACTCCCCGCCGGAAGCTGCCGACGCTGGGAGAGCGACCATTATCGAGAGTGATTTGGGCGTCGAAGGTATCGGCTGGGGTGACGCGGATTGCCAGTACGCTTAATCCTGGACGCGATCCGGCTGAGAGTTCGGCGCTCAAGTTGGCGATTAAGGGGTTGAGTTGCAGCAGTTGTAGGGCTTCGAGCAGGCGGTTGACGTTCAAGGGGGTTTTGGTGCCCAAGGCGATGCGCGATCGCACGTAGTTTCGGTTCAAACGCCCTGTTCCCGTTACCTGAATTTCTTCTACCCTGCCTTCAACTACCTGAATTCTGATGACGCCGCCAGTTAAAGTTTGGGGTGGAATAAAAGCGCCTGATGTGATATAGCCATTTCTGACATATAAATCGGTAACCGCAGAACGAGCTTGCAGCAGTTCGGCAAACGTCAGGGCACGCCCAATGAATTGTTTTGTCACTTCAGCTAACTGCTGATCGCTGAAGGCAGTATTTCCTTCAAACTCGAACCGCTCAACGGTGAACGTGCCAGGAACGTTGCTGGGAAGTTCCTCCTGGGGGGTTGTTGGTGTTGGAGGCGTTGGTTGCAGGAGTTCAGAGGGTGGGGGTAGGGGGGCAGGCGTGGGCGGTTGTGGTGTTGGTAAAGGTTGAGGGCGTGGAATCAGCGGGCTAGGAAGTGGCTGCTGGGTTATGAGGATATCCGAGGGGACTTGAGCCTGAGCAACAGTTTGAGCTGCGAGAGGAGCGGCACTCAGGCCAATGCCAATTAAAAATGCAGAATGAAAAAATAGACGAGGGGTTTGCTTCATCTTTAATTTTTAATTTTTAATTTTTCTAGCACGAGACAAGAATCTATGCTTAGTTGCGGTCTGTAAGGTGTCGCAGTAGACACCTTTGCAGTAAGTACAACGATAGCCCTTAGAGTTTACCACCTAGCCAGTAGCTTCAACTATCTCAGTGCTGACGATGTATCGCCGACACTCTCATCCCTGGTTCTGATTGTTTAACGACTTGATAATAATGAGAATCAAACAAACACCTGACAGTTGACACTCCATCGTTTTTCTTTTACCCAATGTCCCGCAAGTCGAGCAAGATTTACTCGTATATGGAGCAGGAGCTTTTAGATATATCTAGACAATATAGGTAAACGTGTTAATATGTCTGTATGATGGAGACATACAGACCACAGGAGTTTGGCAAGCTAATCGGTAAGTCAGTATCGACGTTGCAGCGGTGGGATCGAGTTGGAATACTCAAAGCGCACCGCGCTCCGACGGGACGCCGATACTACACTCATGACCAATTACTAGAATATAAAGGATTAAAATCAAATAATGCAGGTAAAACGGTGATGTATCTGCGTGTTTCTACTTCAGCTCAAAAGCCTGATTTGAAAAACCAAAAAGCCGCGGTAGAAACTTACTGTACTCACCATAAAATCCTCGTAGATGAGTCGATAGAAGAGATCGCCAGTGGACTTAACTACAAACGCCCAAAGTTTTCCAAACTGTTTGAGGAAATCGAACTGGGGCAAGTAAGTCGCATTGTGATAGCACACAAAGATAGGTTAGTTCGTTTTGGCTTTGAATGGTTTGAGAGTTTTTGCACCAGACACGGTGCTGAAGTAATCGTCATTAACGGAGATCCGCTATCACCAGAACAAGAACTGGTGCAAGATTTACTGTCAATTGTTCATATCTTCAGTGCGCGACTCTACGGACTGAGGTCTTACAAAAAGGCAATTAAAGATGCTGCTTTGCAAAAAGATTCAGCTCCGACTCAGTCGGAGTGATGCGGCAACACTAGAGTTTATGCAAGCCAAGTGTCGTGGTTTGTATAACTGGTGGATAGCTGGCCTCAGAAATGGTGAACATTGGAAACTGTATCAAGCAAAAAAGAGTTTAATTGCGAGCAAGCAGTACGATTTGGAACTGAAATACGTCTATGGAAAGCTGTTAGCAGAAGTTGATTTCAGACTAGACAAAGCAATGGCTACTTTCTTTCGACGAGTCGCAGCCGGAGAAAAACCTGGGTTCCCAAGATTTAAGCCCCGTCATCAGTTTTTTACACTCAAATATCCAGGGGCTTATCTAGCTGTGAGCGGCGGGAGAATTACTTTGCCAACCGGCGGCAAGGGAAAGGGGAAAAAATTTGAAAACGTCGTCGCACATCTAACAGAAACTCCCCCACCAAATTTTAAAGAAGTAGCTGTCACTAAAGACAGTCGTGGTCGCTACTACTGTTGTTTTGTCTATGAAACCAATAGTTATTCTCCAGGTGACAACCCAACATATCTAGGGATAGATTTAGGCATCAAGACACTAGCAAGCGGAGTTAACGAACAAGGAAGAGTTTATCAGATAGGTGGCTTTAAGGGTTATAGATGGTTCAACCGTCAATTAGATAAAATTCGCTCAAGGAGGTCTTCATGCAAAAAAGGTTCAAGGCGTTATTGTTTCCTAAGTAAAGTCTATCAACTCGTAGCCGAAAAGAAAAGGAATAAACTCGTTGATTCTCTCCATAAAGCATCTAGCTTTATCGCTTATAAACTGGCTGAAAGTGCTGTTGTGATTGGTGAACTGTCACAAAGACAGATGGTGAGCAACTCTAATAATAAGTTTAGGAACCGGGCTGTGTTTAACGACTGGGGATTGTATCAGTTTGTGGTTTTGCTCAAATATAAATGTGTCTTAGCTGGTAAGTCTTTACACATTATTAGCGAGCGAGATACATCCAAGACCTGTTCGCGATGCTCTCACCAACAGGATATGCCCCTGTACAAACGTACTTATCGTTGCCCCCATTGCGGTAATGTGATGGATCGAGATACTAACTCTGCCATCAATATACTACTGCGGTTCCTTGCGCGGCTCGCGCCACACAAACTGGCAACAGTTTGCGGTGTACTTGGAGTAATCCAAGCAATCGACACGTTTACACACGTTTAGAAGAGCAGGGAAAAGACGTCTTAGTTCCTTTAAAGCCAACTTTTAGCCCAGCTTTTGTTCTTGAGAGTAGTATGCCCAGGTGTAGCTGGACTCACTTGCTTTCAGGTATGGTTAGCTTGCCTTTGCCTGCTCTACCCTTGTTTTAATTATCACGGCAAGATACGAAATTTTAAGTATATTCACTGCTTGACAAAAGCAACTCTGTTTTAATTTTTCCTCAACCAGTTGTTACTAACCTACTTTTTGCTGACTGTAGCGCTGTTTGAACTCGCGTTGCCGTTTGCTATGATCCACAATTGGTTGAGGATAGCCAAGTGCTTCCCGTTCTAAAGGTGCAATTTTACCTGTGACGAGGGATTGTGTATCTACTGACTGCAATTCTGGTATCCATTGCCGGATATATTCTGCTTTTGGATCGAATTTTTCGGTTTGAGATGCTGGGTTGAAAATTCGTACTGGTTTGGGGTCCATTCCACTCGATGCACTCCACTGCCAGCCTCCATTGTTAGCAGAAAGATCCCAATCATATAACTTCTGGGTGAAATATTTTTCCCCCAGCCGGAAGTCTATTAATAAGTCTTTTGTGAGAAAATTGGCAACTATCATGCGGCAGCGGTTGTGCATCCAGCCGATTTGATTCATTTGTCGCATCGCTGCATCTACAATTGGATAGCCTGTTCTGCCTTCACACCATGCTTGAAAATGTTCTGGGTTGTTGTCGTAAGGAAAGTTCTTGAATGCTTCTCTAAACGCACCTTCTGCTAATTCTGGAAACCAATACATCGCGTGTTGATAAAATTCTCGCCATGCGAGTTCTTGTTGCCAAGTTTGGATGCTTGCTTGCCCTTCTTCGGTCGGAGTTTGTTCGATTGCAGCAAGGGTTGCCGCCCAAACAGTACGAATGCCAATTGCGCCAAATTTTAAGGCGGCACTTAATCTAGATGTGCCGTCAACAGATGGAAAGTTCCGCTGTTCTTTATACTCAAAAATAGCTGATTTGCCGAAGTCTTCTAATCTTTGTTTTGCTGCTGTTTCTCCGGGTGCTAATAACAGTTCTTTATCCCAAATAAATCCTAAATCTTTAGCCTGTGGCAATTCTTTTGCACCCGCTTGACGCGCGGCTTCTTTTTCGATTTCAGTTAAAATTATTCCATTTTGAAATATCTCTACTGGGGTGGCTTTTGGTTTGCCGCTCCAGTTTTTCCAAAAAGGGCTGTAAACGGTGTATGATTGTTTTGAACCCGTGCGGATTTCTTCAGGGGAATGCAATAATTGATCCCAGAAATTTTGGACGGCGATGCCTTTTTCTTTGAGGGCGTCTGCGATGATGCGATCGCGCTCTTTAGCATAAGGCTCTACATCCCAATTCCAAAATACCGCTTTTGCATTCAAAGCCGCAGCCAGTCGAGGTATCCCTTGCTTGGGGTCATCTTGCAAAATAAATAATTGGCTACCTGCTTCAGCATATCTTTGCTGGAGTTCCTGCAAGCAGCCTATCATGTATTTCACCCTGGCTGGTGCTACATCATCCCGCTGCAAAATATTCGGATCTAGGCAAAAAACCCCGGCTACTTTTGGACTTTGTTGCCTTGCAGCAGCCAATCCAATATTGTCAGAAATGCGTAAATCGCGACGATGCCAAAATAAAATTAAATCTGACATGGGTAATGGGTAATGGGTAATTGCTAATTGCTCATGGCTAATTGTAGGTAGTTTTTGATTAGCACAGGAGTTACGCTCACCCATCCGGGTTTCTCTGAAAAACCGTTGGTTTGGCAGCTAGAGATATGCCTGGAGGCACGCTACGCGAACGCAGCAATAAACAAAGGTGATAGGTTGCCCCAGCGTCATTCCTGTAGCTATTATTAGCATTTAGACATTATGGCAGAAATGGACGCGCTAGGAAAAAACTGGAAATTGATTTGGCGTCGATTGGTTCACCATCGTGAATAGCTTGTTCTAATTCTTGGGGAGTCATCAAAATTGTTTCCATGTCTTCGTCGTCGTCTTGATTGGGTGGCGTTTCTAGGGGTTCTAAATCTTGCGCTAGAAAGGCGTAAATAATTTCATCGGAATAACCGGGAGCTAGGAAAAATTCTCCCAGCTTTTTCCAGGTTTTGGCGCGATAGCCGGTTTCTTCTTCAATTTCGCGCTTGATTGTTTCTGCCGCATCTTCCCCAGGTTCGAGAGTTCCTGCGGGAAATTCTAAAATTCGCCCTTCAACGGCAAAGCGATACTGCCGCAATAGTATCAGTTTGCCTTCTTTTGTTACTGGGACGGCAAGCGCGCCACCAGGGTGACGGACGCATTCCCATTCTCCTTCGACGCCGTTGGGTAGGCGGAGGCGGGTGACTTCATAATTAAACTTGCGGCCGTGGTAAAAAAGACGTTGTTTGAGTATTTGTGGGGGTTCTTTACCCTGTGGCATATGTGGATTTTAGATTGCAGATTTTGGATTTTAGATTGGGGCGTGGGGCATGAATAATTTTCACATGCTCGCGGGGCGGGGCGGGTTTATTTGAATTGTTTGTTTTAGTTGAAGATTGTTGGTAAAACCCGCCCCTACAAAGATTGGTTACCTGGTTTGGTGCGCGATACGCCTCCGACGGGGGCGGCGCCCAAGCGCCTAGTACGAACGGGGCGCGATCGCACGTATTGGGTAAACTATCACAGAGGTTGAACTCCCGAACAGTCTACCTGTTGCACGAGTTGGGCGATCGCATGTCCCGAAACTGGTTCTACCCAGTCTGGGGCAATTTCTGCTAAGGGTATCAGCACGAAAGCTCGCTCGCTCATGCGCGGATGGGGAATCTGGAGCGATGGTGTCTCCAAGATTAAGTCATCAAATAACAACAAATCTAAGTCTAAGGTTCTTGGCCCCCAGCGATCGCGGCGGACTCGACCAAATTTGGCTTCAATTGCCAGCAGCGTCTCCAATAACGCCTCTGGACTGATTTGAACCCCTAACAAGGCACAACCATTGAGATAATCGGGCTGTGGCGGCCCTACGGCCTTGGTAACATACCAACTGGAGACAGCTTGTAAAATAATCCCTGGAGTTTGGGCAAGGGTTTTCAGGGCGTTCTCAAGGGTAGTACGGCAATCACCCAGATTGCTACCGAGTGCGATCGCACAACTGCGCCAGACACCGCTATTGTCCCATTCTGCCATTGTCCTACTCTCTCCAATGCTTTTCCTGGCTCGTCACCCAGTAATTCCACAGATAGAGGCAAAAGCTGTTGCCATTGTCGTTCACTAGGATAATAGCGCGTTCGCGCAGCGGCAGGGAGGCCGATCGCGCCCGAAACAATTGATATAACTGCCGTCTAAGGTCAAAAATGTGCCTCCAAGAACAAAAATCCTGTAAATCTGCTAAGGTTTTGGTGCAAAGAGGGGCGCTGCCTAGATAACATAAGCAACGTTATCATAATTGGAGATATCAACATGGAAGCTAAACAACCCAAACCACCACAACCTGAAACGCCGAAAGTAGAAGTCACCGTGGAAACGGTGGATAACGCTCCTTTGGCGACAGTTCCTCCTACGAGCGAGTCTGAGAATCAGTTTCAGGAATACGTGGATCTGGTTCTTTCGTATCTGTCTAAGCTGCCCGACTACATGGGTGATTTTTTTGGCGAGTACCAAAAACCCCTGCTTACGGTTGGCTTGATTGTAGCTGCCTTTGTCACCGTCAAGGTAACCCTGGCAGTACTCGATGCGCTTAACGATATTCCTTTGCTGTCGCCTTTCTTTGAACTCGTCGGTATGGGGTATGCTGGTTGGTTTGTGTATCGGTATTTACTCCGTGCCTCGACTCGCAAAGAATTGTCCGAAGAGCTAAAAGGACTGAAAAATCAAGTATTGGGCAACGTGCCAAAAGTTTAAAGGCAACCAAAAGTTTGCCTGCGGTTTGAGGTTAATAATTTTACAGCACGTCTATAGTGCAGGAATTATTGCCTCAGCTAGCGATGGAAGTTGCTAATATTTCCCCAACAAAAACGTCCGAGTTCGGACGTTTTTGTTTATACAGGTAGGTACTAAGAGGCCAAAATTAATTGAATGATTTTGGGAAACAATTACCGACTCTATCGAGTCACCACAACTGTTGGATAACTTCGTCCTTGCAACCCAACCTGGAGCAGCGCCGGTGATGGAAAAGATTGTTGCCAAGTTGGTGCGGGCGATCGCCGATCTCACATCTTGCACCATTGTCAACAAACCTTGAAACCCTTGTTTCTTTACGAAAAATCTGGGCTTTCAAGTTGAGCTATTTGCCAGAAACCCGGTTTTTAGGCGTGGTGCAAGATCTGAGTTATCTTTTTATCTTTTACCCTGCTGGGTTGATGTTGCTGGGTATCATAAAATAGCGAGCCTAAATTATACCGTAAAATGAAGAAAAGTTTAAGTTTGATTTTGTGTTTGTTGACTGGTGCAATTTACGTGGGTGGTTCTGTAAAAGAAGCGATCGCAACCAGAATCTCCCCGATTATTGCCCAAACCGAGCCATCAGTCAGCCCCCAGGTGACACCTGAACCCCAGATGACACCTACATCATCAAAAGTGACGCTGATGCTGGAAGATCTGCCGCCTGGGTTTCAAGTTGTACCGCCCCAGATGACGGCTAATTTTGTGGAAATGCTCAAAAAAGAACTGGGGCAAGTTAGTTTAAATCCACAAAATCTGTTTGCGTTCATGTCGCAAACTACTAGCAGTTCGCCCTCGTCGCCAACTACTAGCAGTTCGCAAAACGCGCAAATTGTGGTTGGATATACTGGAACGCTGAAAGAAACGGATCGGGAACAGTTTGATGACTATATCAAAAAGATGCAGCAACCCGAAGTCCAGGAAGAAATGATTAACCAAATTAGGGAGAGACTAAAAACTTCAGCGGGAATTCAAATTCAAGAATTTAATCCTATTCCCGAACTTAATAACATGGGTGAAATTTCCACGGGGATGTCGCTAAAAATAGCAATGGCAGGTCAACCAATGCGGATCGATATCGGATCTTTTCGCCGCAATAGTTACGGCGCACTCGCCGCTGTGATGTATCCTGATGGTCAACCGCCGAAGATATCTTTGAGCGAAGTTGCTCGTAAGTTAGATGGTCGGATTTCCTCTGTAGCGCCTGGTGTTACTTCTCCCGTAAGTCGATAATTGACAGCGATCGCATCACAGATGGAGAAGATGCGATCGCGGTTTTTCTCAGCTTGTCCAGACACCCGGTGCAAAAGTCTGGTTTGCGAGAATTTGGGTAGCTAAAGCGGCAATCTCCTAGCTTGTCCGCAGCAGTGGTCTTACAAATCCCTTGCAATACCCCTGGTGTGCAAATCACTGGCACAACTGTTAAAAGAGAGGGAGAAGTTTGGGGTCCAGTGAAGTATTAAAACATTCAGGGATGGTCGGTGTTACGGTTTTTATCAAAATAGCGTCAACCCAGTGCTGAACCGACAGGCGGGGGTGGGGTCATATGATGTCCGCGCTCATT
>DNGG01000636.1 GCA_003486675.1 Cyanobacteria bacterium UBA11372 | reverse complement strand
AACCCGCCCCTACGCCCATGAAAATATTCGATAAATCTTCAACTTTAGATACAGATTTATGGCGGGAATACCCTGGTTCGCCTTTTGCCTTAACAGGCCGTAGAATTGAGGGTTATCAGTTGAAGCTCCTAACGGAGTCTGCGGGTTCGACCCCCGCTCCCGCCGTTTTTGATTCTTAACAAGAAGCGGAGCCTTTATACAACTGTGAGCTATACTAAAGTTGCGGCTATTCCTTAGTTCATAACTTTGCCTGAAAAGGCCGACGAATTGAGGTTTATCGTTTTTCTTTTCCTAAGAAAATGCCGCAAATCTCGCAGGCGGGGCGTAGGTGAAAACCTGCGTCACCGCCAAAAAAATTTTAGAGCGATTACAAATAGAATCCCGGTTTTTTACTCCCTTCGCGTCAGAAGAATATCTAATTAACGAACCACTCCAGACGCAGAGAACGCAGAGGGAAGAGAAAAGAAGAGATCGGTAATGTTAGACCGCTCTGGGTGTAAAGGAAGTAGGAGTCTATTATCTGCACTTAGTTAATTTTTTCTTCCCTGTAGGAGATAGGTTAGCATTTCGCCTTTGCCTTTGAGGTAAATTAAACCTCGTTCTTCTATTAAATATTTGTTTGACAGCAAGTTGTAGGTTGCTTCTGAGATTTGAATGCAATCTGTAATGCCGTGAGATTCCATGCGACTGGCGGTATTAACTGTATCGCCCCATAAATCGTAAATGAATTTCTTAGTGCCAATAATACCGGCTACTACTGGGCCGGAGTGAATGCCTATGCGAATGCTAACGTTTTGCTTTTGTTCTTTCCTAAATTGAGCTAGGGCTGATTTCATGTCTAAAGCCATTTCAGCCATTGCTTCTGCATAATCGGCTCTGGGTGTGGGGAGTCCGGATACTACCATATAAGAATCGCCAATGGTTTTAATTTTTTCTAAGCCATGTTTTTCTGCGAGATCGTCGAATTTAGAGAAGATACCGTTGAGCAAATGTACGAGTTCTATGGCTGATACTGAGGCTGAAAGTTGGGTAAAGCCAACTATATCGGCAAACAGTACGCTGACGTCTGAGAAGCTTTCGGCAATGATGCTTTGTTCTTGTTTTAATTTTTCGGCTATTGGCTTGGGTAATATGTTCAGGAGCAACCTTTCTGATTTTTGTTGTTCGATTTTCAATTGTTCTAAGGAATCTTCTAGTGCTTTATAAGCTTGATTGCGTTGCAGGCGGCTTATATAGGCTTTGGAGTGGTAACGAATGCGAGCAATTAGCTCGACTTTATCGGGTAATTTGACTAAATAGTCATTGGCTCCTAATGCAAATGCCCGTGCTTTTAGTTGCGCTTCTTCTTTGCTGGAAAGCACGATCATTGGGATGTCTCGCGTCACGCTATTGGCTCTAAAAAAACGCAATAATAGCAAGCCATCTATTTCGGGCATGACTAAATCTTGCAAAATGACCGTTGGGCGCACTTCCACTGCCATGCTAATGGCTTGCACTGGATCGCTACAGAAATGAAATTTAATGTCTTGTTCCAACAAGAGCATCCGGCGGACTGCTTCGCCGATGACTTGTTGATCGTCAACTAGCAGAACTGTTACGGTTTCTTCGGTTAAATGGTTGAGTTCTGTGTTGGTTGAATTTGAGTCATTTGATGAGGAGCGATCGCATCCAATTTCTAGCTCTGGGGTATCTATGTCAATTTTACAACTGACTGGCTTGTGGGTTTGGTTTAAATCGGTCAAACTCCCAGGTATCAAATCGACTGAGTTTTGATTAAAGTCCAGATAATCCAACGAAGTTGTCAAAGTTCTTCCATTTTTAGCATGGATAGGCTCGCAAGGGGTCAGACTCATATCCAGATCCAGGCAACACGAATTTTATTAACATAATAGACCTTACGCCTTTCCCGGCTTGCGATCGGCTTGGCTCGCTATGTAGATACAGTTGGCGACCTGAGTGGTCATAGTCTTAACCCTAAAATCGGGTATTTGGAGCGATCGCATTGACTCGAACACCTGGTTAAAAATTGCCAGAAGTTACGAATCTGATAGGTTCATGGATGAGAGGTCGCACCCCTCATCGGGGAAACTAACTAGGTGCGTAAGTAATCTATCTTAAAGTGGCTGAGGTGGATTGAGAACCGTAGGATTACCAAAGAATTAGCTCAGTGTTTGCACGGTATGGATCTTTTTCCCCGATGTGAGAAATTTCATCACAAATACATAAAGGACTTACGCACGCGGGGCTAAAAACAAAGGTGATGCGTCAATCTCGCGACTCTAGATGTTTTTATCCGCTCTGAGAAATTTCATCAAAAATACATAAATACCTCTATCAGCTAGTGGGATAGATGTTTGACACAGGATCTGGCGATCGCTTCTAATGGCAAAACCTCGACTGCTGCATTCAACTCTACCGCCGCTTTGGGCATCCCGTAAACCACACAACTAGCGCGATCCTGGGCTATTGTATGCCAAGCGGCCCTTCGCAAAGCCAACAGTCCTTTAGCCCCATCTTTACCCATGCCGGTTAGCAGCACCCCTACACCCTTTCCAGCCCAGTGTTCGGCTACGCTGGTAAAAAATCTATCCACAGATGGATGATAAGGATAATCTCGCGGTTCTTGGGTATATTTGAGCGTCAAATTCGGTTGCAAAATTAAGTGGTCGTTGGTGGCGGCGAGTACTGCTTTTCCTACTTCTAAGTGAGTATTGGCAGTGGCTAAACTAATGGGTAATTTGCTTTGATTATTTAACCATTCCGCCAAACCCGGAGCAAACTCGGCATCTACGTGCTGAACGATGGCAACTGCTGCCTTGAAATCGGTGGGAAGCAGCGAAAGAATTGCCGCTAAAGCTTGGGGACCGCCGGTAGAAGAACCGATGGCAAGCAAAGGCGGAACCGTTGATGTTAGTTTGGTGGTTTTGGCTTTTCGATTTGGTTTAGATTTGCCTACTAATTGGGCAATTCTACCGATCTTGGTGAGTAACTCTGACCCTCCTTGGGCATTTTTTGCACCGAAAGTCGGTGTATTGATAGCATCTAAAGCACCATATCCCATCGCCTCAAAAACTTTAGCTGTATGAGTTCCAATGGAAGATGTTACGATCAAAATCGCGCAGGGAGAATTCTTCATAATGCGGCGCGTTGCCTCGATGCCATCCATGACGGGCATGATTAAATTCATCAAAATTAAGTCAGGGGTATCTTGGGCGCATTTAGCAACTGCTTCTTCCCCATTGTAAGCAATCCAAGCAATTTCATAATTGGGAACTGTGAGGATAATGCGGCGCATTGCTTCCACTGCAATTGGCATGTCATCGACAATGGCTATTCTCATTTTTTTGGTAATTGGTAATTGGTAATTGGTAATTGGTAATTGAGCGGTTGTGTATTACGCCAAGAAACCGCGTTTGTCTAGAGCGCCGCGGGCGTAATTGGTGATTCGTCATTCGCTGTAACCAATTAAATCGATTACGGCATTTAATAGAGTATCGTCGTGAAAACTACTCTTAGTTAAATAATAATCTGCGCCCACTTCTAAACCGCGAATTCGGTCTTCTTCCCGGTCTTTATAAGAAACAACGATCGCGGGTATTGACTTGAGATTGGGATTGCTCTTAATATTACTTACTAGCTCGATCCCGGTCATGCGGGGCATATCGACATCGGTGATTACTAAGTTGTATTCGTTAGTCCGGATCGCATTCCAAGCTTCCATTCCGTTGATGGCAATTTCGACTTCATAACCGTTATTTTCCAGTAATTTACGCTCTACTTCTCGCACGGTAATTGAATCATCTACTACTAGAATGCGCTTGCGTTTTTTGTAATCGCTGCCATCTGCTGCTTTGCTAACTTTGTGCAAGCGCGCCACCATTAGTAGTTTATCAATCGAACGAATAATATCTTCGACATCCATAATCAAGACGGGAGAACCATCACTCATTAAGGCGACGGCGCTAATGTCGGGAACTTTTCCCAGACGGGGATCGAGTGGTCTAACTACTAAGTCGCGTTCGCCTAAAAACCGATCTACGACTAAGCCGTAATTGTTGTAGCGATCGCTTAAAATAATCGCTGGCAAAACTTCTGCGTTGAGTTCGGCTTTTTTTAACTCCAATACTTGACGCGCTGACACCAGTCCGATATTTTGCCCATCCAGCTTAAAATACTGACGGCTTTCCACAACTTCGATCTCGGCTCGATTTACCATGACGATGCGATCGATCCGCGTCAGGGGAAATGCATAAGGTTCTCCCGCTATTTCCACCAACAGCGTGCGAATTACTGACAAAGTTAAGGGCAATTGTAAGTGAAAACTCATGCCTTTTCCCGGTTCAGAAATGGCTCGCAGAATCCCTCCCACTTCCTGGATCATGCTTTGCACGACATCTAAACCAACGCCGCGACCAGAAATTTCTGTCACCTTGCTAGCAGTACTAAAACCTGGCAGAAATAGAAATTCCAACAATTCTGGTTCGCTCATTTGAGCCACCATTTCCTCACTCGCCATGCCTTTATTAATAATTTTTTGGCGCAGTTTATCTAGATCTACTCCCTTACCATCATCTGAAACTGTAATTGATAGCATTCCCCCTCGATGTGCCGCTTCTAAGCGCAAGATTCCTTCGGCAGGTTTCCCGGCTTCCAGACGATCTTGGGGCGACTCGATACCGTGATCGATGGCGTTTCGCAAAATATGAGTTAGAGGCGCTTCTAACTTTTCTAAAATATCCCGATCGACTTGAGTTGATTTACCAATAATTTCAAATTTTACTTGCTTGCCTAGCTGTCTGGCTAAATCTCGTACCATGCGGGGAAAACTTTGTACGCCATCGGCAAAAGGACGCATGTGAGATGCAATGACTTCGCGATAAAGCCGATCTGAAAGATTGGCAGAACGACGAGCAAATAGTTCCAGTTCGTTCAACCGTTCGGATAAAAATTGACGGCATTCCCCCGCTTTTTGCCTTGCGGCGTTGAGCTTGGTATAAGAGCGATCGCTCATTTTTTGTTCGTTAAGCGATTCTTGCAATTGTTCGAGCAATTTAGACAATTCTGTCTGGGTATTTTTCAGTTTTAGCAAAGAATCGGCAAACGGTTGTAGCCAGTTTGCTTCCACCAGAGATTCCCCGGCAAGTCCCATCAAACGATTCAAATTTTCGGCGCTGACTCGCACTACGCGCTCGGTAGATGGGGCATTCTGGCTTTTTTCATTGGCAGAAGGTGCCGTGGAAATCGGTTTAGTTTTGGCTACTTCAGAAGCTTCTTGTTTTGAGGCTTTAGATCGAACGATTTCCCCTCTAGGTTTCTGTTTTACGGCGGGGGATTCTGTTGTAGTTGCTGCTTTCACCTTAGCCGTTGAGGGGTTGATCTTGGTGTCGGCTACTCGGTTTCCCCGTACCAAAATTGCCGAAATTGTTGCTGCGAAGTATTCAATTTCTGCCTCATGTTCTACCGTCCAAATTGCCAGATTATTTTCCGGAATATAAACGATACTCAACAGCATTTCTACACCCGATTGGAGAATATCAACGAGATTGACTTCAGGGGTAATTTTTCCTTGCACGATGGCGGTGAAGCAATCTTCTAGGGAGCCAGAAATCCTAACAGCAGCATCGATTTGAACGATGCGAGCCGCCCCTTTAATAGTATGGGCGGCTTGAATCAAAGCGCTGATATCTATCGCGGCATTGGGATTATTTTTAAACGCTGCTAATCCGGTGTTTAAGATTGCTGAATTCGTTTCGACTTCCTGACGAAATAAATCCAGCATCGACGCATCCCGATATAGCGTTATGGCAGATGGGGAAGAAGAAGCGGGGGGTACTTCTTCACTCTCCGCGTCTTCTTCTGCTTCTGTTGGTGTTAAGATGGCGGCGATCGCTGC
>DNGG01000253.1:3854-5485 GCA_003486675.1 Cyanobacteria bacterium UBA11372 | reverse complement strand
AATCTTAAGGACATGATATCAAGCCACAAGGCTTTACCTGAATCGAAAAGCAATCTGCTGTAAATTGCATCTAATATTATGTCCAGTAGCACCAGTTGTGTAACCGCTAATTGCTAATCGCTAATGGCGTCAATTAACAATTAGCAATTAGCAATTAGCAATTAGCACTAAAATCTAAAATTTTCCAGAGCGATCGCAATCCCTTGTTGCAGCGCGGGGGTCAAATTCTTATTAGCGCCCAGAGCCTCTAATTTTGGCGCCACCCCTGAGAACTTTTTTAACGCTGCGATCGCGTGCCATTTTACCCCCTCATCTCCATCTGCCAACATTTGAATTAACGAATCAATCGCCGCCGGATCTTTCAGATGTCCCAAACTCGTTGCCAAGGCTTGTTTCACTCTAGGATGTTGAATTGTCGGATAGTTACAATTCAAGGTATCGAGCAGAATTTTAGCCGCCAGCGGTACTACATCTGGCTTTTGTACCCGCCCCAAAACCGCAATTATTTCCTGGCAAACTAAGTCAATCTTCTCTGGATCGTGGCGCATCGAAAGCGAAGAGGAGGTGGTGACGTGGTGACAAGGGAGAGCGGTGAACGTTTGAGAAAAACTCTCCCCTCTCCCTTGTCTCCCATTCTCCGCGTCTTTTCTGCACTCCTGGGAGCCATTTTGCTGTGCGATCGCTTTTTGTAAATAAATTAGCGCCTTTGGTGTTTCGATCCAGCCGAGACTTCGGACAATTTGAACTTGTAACGAGATCGGTGCTGTTCCCTTTCGCAACACGGCAAACAAAGCATCGGCAGCGGCGTCTGTCCCCATGCGCCCCAAGGCAATAGCAGCAGCGTTGCAAACTTCCAGATTCAAATCCCAAAGTTGCTTGGTCAACTGCGCCACCAATTCTAATTCTTCCTGCAATTGTGGCCTGAAACCCAACCCCATGGTAGCTTCTCGCCTCACTGGCGCTGCGGTATCTTTGAGGGCGTCTAACAAAACCGGCGGAATCCGATCGTCTTGAAAGCTGGCGAGCGCTTCTATAGCTGTTGTTCTAACTGTTACCTCTTTATCTCGGATAACACTGAGTAGGGGTGTGATGGTTTCCGAGTGGCGGATGTGGGAAAGTGCCTTCACTGCCAAGGATCTGGTTGCATCTCGATTCAGCATATCCGTCAAAGCGTCGATTGCTAAGCGAAAGGCGGTAGCATTTTTTGAGGATGCACCGAGACTGGCTAAGGCGGCTGCTGCCATTGCGGTTAAATCTTCGCTTTTGTTGGTTTTGAGAACGGTTACCAAAGCCGAGATCGCTTCTGGATCGTGTAAATCGCCTAAAATGCGAGCAGCGAACCAGTGTAACTCGCGATCTTCCTCGGCTTCATCTGCCAAAATAGCCACTAACGGAGCGATCGCAATACTTCCCAGTCGAGGGAAAACCTTCGCCACTTCCCAACGTTGGTGAAAATCCCCGGTTTCCAGAATTTCTAACGCTAAAGCTAAAACTAAATCTATATCCGGATCGGCTGGCTGTTTTCCCCCAGGTGCGCCTGCACTGTTTCTCTTCACCGGCAGTTGTTGCAGGCATTGGTTAAGCAAAGACCAATTCTTTTGCTCAACGGCACAAGCAGCCTGTTCTAGAAC
>DNGG01000253.1:0-3655 GCA_003486675.1 Cyanobacteria bacterium UBA11372 | reverse complement strand
GCACAAGCAGCCTGTTCTAGAACGTTCAACATAATCGTTATTTGAGCGAGTTGGATTTTAACAAAAAATCGCCCCTTTCATAGGAGGCGATCGCCTTGTCAATCGGAGGGCTTGGAGTAGGTGCAACACAAAACTGACTCAAAACACGCATAGCTATCTAACTCGCTTGCTTTGACGTTTATTTCCTGCTTCAGCCAAGGGAGTCGGCTCCTTCTTGTCCACAGGCGTTAATTCCGCTGTTGCCCGACGTACTCGATGTTTTACTGCCAACAAGATATTCGGTTCTCCAAGTTGGTTTTTGTAGCTTTTACTACTGAATCGCTTTTGCGATTCTTATTATGCATCGAAACCATGCTGTTTGATCATATTTAATCCTTCAACTAGCTGGATCTGACCAAAACTGAATTACCTTCAATCTTGGCTTGGTAAGTTTTTAGGGGCTTATCCGCTGGACCAGTGACAACAGTCCCATTGGTGGCGAATTTAGAACCGTGACAAGGACAGACAAACTCCTTTGTCTGCGACTTCCAATCTACTGTGCAGCGTAAGTGGGGACAGGTGGGATTAACTGCCACCAGTTGGTTAGCAGCAGCAGGGTTACGGATGACCAAAACTGCGCCAACGGCAGATTGTTTGTTGAGGATTTGACCTTTCTGAGTTAAATCCGCAACCGTACCGACAACGACAAAGCGATCGCTGGGAGGAGAACTAGCGACGGGTGTGTCCGCAGGAGTGCTATTTGTTTGTGCTTGAGTATCGGTGTTGTTAGAGGCACAAGCCGCAAGTACCACCGGCATCGAACTGGCTAGCCAACCCACACCCACCCAGCCCAGAAAAGCACGACGATCCATAAAAAACTCTCAGCGCTTCTAAATTCAACTTTACCAATTTCCCTGGATGAAAAAGAAGCAGGTGAGCAGGTGCGCGGGTAGGTGAGCGGGGGAACTTGAGGTGATGGGGAGAATGTACATTCAAATTCCCCTCCGCCTCTCTACCCACCTGCCCCACTGCCTAATAAGCCCACCTGCTCACCTGCTCACCTGCCCACCTGCTCACCTGCCCCTTTTCTCCTCTGCCTCTTCGGTCAATCTTTCTGAAGCCGGATGTATGTCAAAGTTGCATAACATATATGCCTAAACTTCATTTATCGCAATAATTTGTAACTAAAGATACGAAACAATCAATTCAGCGATGGCTTAATTAGACACCAAGGACGAGCCGCAGCCGGTTTTACTTAACAAAACTCAATAGCTGTTCAGTAAGGGTAACCCCAAGTGATAACGTATCTAAACGCAATCTACTAGCAAAAGTATTTACAAATACAATGCTTTCTGTTAAAGGTAATACCCCATCCATCGATTTAATTTGTCTATGATGCAGAGCAAAAGTATTACCCGCTTGCAGAAAGCCAAAACAGCTAAGCCGGAAAGAAACCAACAATCGCAAAGGTAGGAGAAAATGAGCAAGTTTTCTAGACGCAAATTCATCATCACCGCAGGCGCAACCGCAGCAGGGACTCTGTTTGCCCACGGCTGTACATCGGGGAATAATACTACCGCCAACAATACGCCCGCTGCTAACACTACACCGGCTGCAACTTCCAGCCCAGTCGTAGCTACCAACGTCAGCGCCGCCGACGCCCCAGAAGTCACGACAGCCAAACTAGGATATATCGCCCTGACCGACTCTGCACCCCTAATTATTGCCAAAGAAAAGGGGTTGTTTGAAAAGTATGGGATGAAAGATGTAGAAGTCGCCAAGCAAGCATCTTGGCCCGTGACTCGCGATAACTTAGAAATTGGTTCCCAAGGCGGCGGTCTTGACGGGGCGCACATTTTAACCCCGATGCCTTACTTTATGACCATGGGTCAAACCAAAACCAAGCAAGCTGTACCGATGTACATTTTGGCAAGGTTAAATACAAACGGTCAGGCGATTTCTGTTGGCAATAGCTACAAAGAGGCCAAGATTGGCTTAGAAGCTAAAGCTCTCAAAGATGCATTTTCCCAAGCTAAATCCAGCGGTAAAGACGAACTGAAAGTCGCGATTACCTTTCCCGGCGGTACTCACGACATGTGGATGCGCTACTGGTTAGCAGCTAATGGCATTAATCCAGACCAAGAAGTTTCGGTAATTCCCGTACCACCGCCCCAAATGGTGGCGAATATGAAGACGGGGAATATGGAAGCGTTTTGTGTAGGGGAACCTTGGAACGCGCAACTGGTTAACCAACAAGTTGGTTATACCGCATTGGTAACGGGAGAATTGTGGAAAAACCACCCCGAAAAAGCTTTCACCATGCGGGCAGATTGGGTGGATAAAAATCCCAAAGCAGCGAAGGCAATTTTAAAAGCCGTCATGGAAGCGCAGCAGTGGTGCGAAAAGCCGGAAAATAAAGAAGAAATGTGCCAAATTCTGTCGCAAGCGAAGTGGTTTAAAGTACCCGCGACAGATATTATCGAACGCGCTAAAGGCAACATTGATTACGGCGATGGTCGTCCCGCGCTGCAAGCTAGCGACTTGCGGATGAAGTTCTGGGCAGATAATGCTTCCTATCCTTATAAGAGTCACGATTTGTGGTTCTTGACTGAAAATATTCGCTGGGGCAATATTCCTGCGGATACTAATACTAAGGAATTGGTTGATAAAGTAAACCGGGAAGATTTGTGGAGAGCAGCCGCTCAAGAAATGGGCGTACCGGCAGCAGAAATTCCCACCAGTCCTTCTCGCGGCGTCGAAACTTTCTTTGATGGCGTTACTTTCGATCCGGAAAACCCGGCAGCTTATTTGGCAAGTCTGAAGATTAAGAAGGCTTGATTGGTCATTAAAGTACCCGAGGCAGAGCCTCTAGGATAGAGTTCCCAGGCAAGAGCCTGGGAACTAGGAAGACAAAGTATGAATTGACGGCTGATAATTTGGAGGGTTTCATGACGGCTCGGAGCGATCGCAGATATTCAACTAATAACAATCCCCAGCAATTGTTGGGTAGTTGGTTCAAGAAAAATAATAAATATGTACTGCCGCCAATTGTAGCGATCGCATTCTTTGCGATTGTCTGGCAACTTCTCTGTCCTCCCGGTTCTAAAGGCTTACCAGGGCCGATGCAAGTCATCGCCGATACGTGGGACCCTTACATCATCAATCCTTTCTTTGATAACGGCGGCACGGATAAAGGCTTGGCTTTACAAGTCTTCGCCAGCTTGCAACGGGTAGCAATTGGCTTTTCTTTATCGGCAATTGTTGGTATCACTTTGGGGATTTTTATTGGCGTTAATGACTTTGTTTTTCGCGCCGTAGACCCACTTTTTCAAGTGCTGCGGACCATTCCTCCCCTCGCTTGGTTGCCGATTTCTCTCGCCGCGTTTCAACAAAGCAATCCTTCCGCAATCTTTGTAATTTTTATTACGGCGATTTGGCCCATTTTAATTAACACAACCGTTGGCGTACAGAACATTCCGCAAGATTACAGAAACGTCGCCAGGGTTTTGCGTCTAAAAACTCATAAGTATTTCTTGAAGATCGTTTTGCCCGCTTCGGTTCCCTACATTTTTACCGGGCTGAAAATTGGCATTGGTTTATCCTGGTTGGCAATTGTTGCGGCTGAAATGTTAGTCGGCGGTGTAGGAATTGGTTTCTTTATCTGGGATGCTTACAA
>DNGG01000133.1:5085-7077 GCA_003486675.1 Cyanobacteria bacterium UBA11372 | reverse complement strand
CCGCCGTGACTGCGAAACCAGTCAGCAAAGCTAATTCGATCGAGATCGCGAATCGTCATCATGGCGCCGTCAAAGTCTACCAAACCGCGAACGATGGGACTGGTGCCGAGAGCGATCGCATTTTGCAGTTTATCTTGCAGCGATAGTTGGGAGGTAGTGAAAAACGCCTTCAACCCATTAAACGGCGCACCCGTAATAAACCGAAAATCTAACGCACCCGTCCTACCCCCAGAATTGATGAAGGTGTGGACATGTTCTTTCAGGCGCAAGTTGCCACCAGCCCCCACTTTATGCATTAACTCTAGTAGCTGGTAGTAGTTACCAAAAAAGACGTGCAAACCCATCTCGATGTGGTTACCATCGGCATCTACCCAACTACCGACTTTACCCCCCACAAAAGGACGGGACTCAAAGATTTCCACTTCGCATCCGGCATCAGCTAAATCGACAGCCGCAGCCATTCCAGCCAGCCCCGCTCCCACGATTGCAACGCGCATTCCCTGTTCCTGCTCAATTTCTTTACATATTGTAAACAAATAAGGGTTTTTCCACGCCTAGACAGGGGCTAAACGTTTTGAGAATATTGGGAGGCTGTCCAGCCAGATATTCTACTACAACGTTGCACCCATCGACCGCGCTGTCCGCCACATTTCATCGTCGATACTTTCCGGGAACACCTCGGGCGAGAACATTTCCCGCAATGCCTGAAAATAGGGTACGAATAGTTGTCGTTGTTCTGGCTCAACGCGGCTGCTGAATTCTTTACCCATTAAATTGATCATTTGCCGCACTAGCTCCCAGTGTACTTTTAGGGCAGGATAAAGCATCACGCACAAGGGGAACAGTTCTTGTTGAATTGCGGAGATGTTATTTTCCAGAACGCATACCCACAAATATACTTGGAACATTTCCACATCGCGGATGCTGGAAGTCTTAACCACTGGATGATGTAGCGAACCGCTGTGGCTCAAGTACCGGGGATATAATTCGATCGTTCGCTGACAAATATTCCGCGCAATCTCAGTACTGCAAGGCAATAGCATCTGCACAACAGACAAAGCTGGCGAGTCGTAATCTTGGCTAGCTGCTGCATCGTAAGCTCTTTGCAGCGGCATATATAAATGGTCATCAATTACTTTGAAATAGGCCAACAACTGGTTCTGTTCCCACACACTAGACACTTCAGACAACAACATTTGTCCCGTGTAGTGGAACTGCAACGCAACAAACCCGATGGTTCTAGGATCGGCAGAAGTATATTTGTCGCGGATCTGTCCCAGGTATGAGCCGACAATTCTTGCCAGATGCTGCGGGGCAATCATCTTGGCGTAGCTTTCTAAAGCTTTTTCATATATTTCAAACGCATCTTCCGAGATTTGCCAGGGATCGATTAATCTGGGATTGATTTGATGTCTCTGAATTTCTCGACCAATCAGGTATTCTGTTTTTTGCCAAGCTTGAAGGCTCGTATATCGCAGCGAGTACATTAACTTTTCAGCAATCTCAGACCTTTCTTTCTCGTAAGCACTTACCCAGGCTTTTTCTCCCGTCGCTGCTTCCTTGGTTTCTAAATTTTGGATGTATTTTTTAGCCCATAACTTCGCCAGGGATTGGATCGGAGTTTGATTGATGCTTTTTTCACCCTGATTTGGATTTTGCTTCATAATTTTAAAGTTTTCTCCATTTTTCTAGTTAGGGTCTTTTCCTACCACCTATCTTAAAGGTATGTTGTCAACCGTGGTTTTGACAATGTGGATTTTGCTGAACCCATTTGAACTTATTTTAAGTTTTTATGAAGTTTACGCAAATATTACACAGAAATAAAAATATAGAAGCTAAGTAGTAAAAATACTCTGTTATTTATCTATCCGTAATTACCTCATGCCAATCTGATTTTTGATGCGATCTGCATCTATGCTTAAGGCGATCCAAATCATATCAACTCGGTTTTCATCACCCGTTGTATGTAGGCAGATCTGGCGGTGCCGTACT
>DNGG01000133.1:0-4760 GCA_003486675.1 Cyanobacteria bacterium UBA11372 | reverse complement strand
GCACCCTAGATGAGGGCAGATATAGCGGTGCGTTAACCTGGTAACGCACCCTAGATGAGGGCAGATATAGCGGTGCGTTAACCTGGTAACGCACCCTACATGAAGGCAGATATAGCTAATTCACTCAAAATCAAGCTGAACGATGCGTTGTAGCGTACCCAATCCCAATTCCTTACCGGAAAGACTTCGCGCTTCAAACAACGCCATCATATCTGGCAGTTGGGGATTTCCCCGCGAAGCGCCCGTCAGTCCTTTAGCAATCACTAAGCCGCAGTAGCCCTTAGTTTTCTTGCACCGCTGATCCCAGCGCTTACGAGCTTCGACGTGAATTGGTTCATCTTTGACAAACTCGCCAAATAGATGCATTTCTCCATTATTAGTTTGGATAATGCCGATATCGTAGCGAGTTTCCTCAAATGGATCTTCCCCCGGATTAAACAAAATCCCTTTCAGTCCGCCTGACGCCTGGATTTTTTCGATCAGCATCTTGGCTTTGGGGCGGGAAGTTTGAATCAAAATCACTGGCAGTCCATCTCCCGCCGCCTGCATCTTCATATCGGCTTGGTAATTCCCCGACGCCCGCAAATATTCCACCATTTCCCAAGGCACCATGCCAATGCTGAGGAAAGAATTTTGCGGCACCAGGTCATCCCGCAGGGGTGGCACTGCTTTTTGATCGCTTTCCTCGTCGAGTTGAACCATATCGTAAAGCTCCTTTGCTACTTTTGGTAGTGTTGCCACCTTCACAGACAAAGGGGCAGTGGCTTCAGGTTCATCAGGAGAGGGAATGCGATAGCGACTGGTGATGCTGGGAAAATCTTCCCCTGCCAGTTTGCGGCGCGAGGCGCGGAAAAAGCGATTGAGAGCCTCTAGGGCTACTAAAACTACGACTGCTTCTTCTTCATACAGCGAAGACCGCAGCCCTTCTAAAGGATGAATGTTACCAAAGCTTGGCTCGATCAGCGCCATCGGTAATTCAGCTAAATCGATATCTTCATCTTCATCTTCATCTTCATCCCCTTCATGCTCAAAAGTTATAAACAAGCAATCTTGACCCAAAAAGGCTTCTTCCAGGCTTTCGATCGAGTCGTCTCGGTGTATAACTGCGGCGCGAAACCGCTTGAGCGACTCAAGGGAACGATACAGCAAAATGCCGTACTCCATCCCTGACATTCCCATGACGCAGGCATAAAGCGTGCCGATATCCCATTGATTGAGTTCAATCGATAGGATTTGATGTTCGGCTAGGTATTCCCAAGGGGCAGATTGCCAAATTTTATACGCTTCTTCCACCAATTTTTCCGCGTACTGGGGAGGTAACTGGGGAGGGTGGGCATAAGCGCTTTCTTCAAATTCGCGAAACAGTTCGTCAATTAAAGGCAGCGACGGTGCGTAGTCAATAGAAATACCTAAATCTTGGAGGACGCCCCGCAGGTAGAACTGAATTTCGCGATCGCGCACGACTATTTTTTGCGGTCGTCCGGGTGGCACCGGGCCGTGGGGATGTTCCATTGCCCGCAGCAATGTACGTACAACCGCTTCCGGCCCAGTGTCTGGCGCTACCATATCCATCCCCCGGACAACACCTTGGGAACCATCTACCCATAAAATACAGTCGCCTTTGGCTTCGTCTTCCAACTCGACAGGCGCCGATAGCGGACGGCGATCGCCCTCCCACACGCTGGGAATTTGCTGTAACTGTTGTAACCGACGACGGGTAGAGCGATTGAGAGCTGTCATAGACTAAGGGAACAAAAGAAAAATTGGGCTTGCGGGTCGAACGAGCAAACCTCAGATCAACACTAACCCTTAAAAGACCGCTTTGACTGGCAACCGTTGCTTTTCTGGTTTGGCTCAAAAAAGGTTCTTCCTACGTTAGTGGCTTGCAAGTAAAGTATAGAGTTTCGACTATTACCAGGATAGAAAGGTTTTGCCTTGTTCGCCTCGCAGCCGCTAAGAAATTTAAGAACGCCGATAAAATAGACTTACAGGAAACACCAGTTTAATACAACTGGTATAAGGAGTCGAGGCAAAAATGACATCAGCTACTCAGTCGCAATTACGGGGGATTCAGCTGACCGATGCTGCCGTAAGTCAAATTTTATTCTTGCGCGAGAAACAAGGCAAAGACCTCTGCCTGCGGGTGGGAGTCCGCCAAGGTGGCTGTTCTGGGATGTCCTACATGATGGATTTTATCGATCCGAGTGCTGCTAGAGAGGACGATGAAGTTTTTAACTACGATGGCTTCCAACTCGTGTGCGATCGCAAGAGCCTGCTTTACCTTTACGGTCTAGTGCTAGATTACAGTGATGCCATGATCGGCGGTGGCTTCCAATTCACCAACCCCAACGCCTCTCAAACCTGTGGCTGCGGCAAGTCTTTCGCCGTCTAAATAGGCAAAAACTCATATCAGCCACACCCCCGCCAGACCCGATCCCTAACCGCGGTCTGGTATATTTTTTTGGGTAATCGGTCATGGGTCATCATGCAACCAATTACCAATTACCAATTACCAATTACCAATTCACCAATGACTGAATCAGTTTCAACTCTTTTTGATACGGGTATCGAACGTTACAAAGCCGGGGAAGCGCCGGAAACATTGCTGCCGGTGTTTAAAGAAATTTGCGATCGCTCTCCTAAAACCGGCGCTGCCTGGACTTGTTTGTCTTGGTTGTACCTGCTCGATAATCAACCGGATCGAGCTTATAAAGCAGCCCAAAAAGCTGTCAAGTTAAACCCCCAAGATCCCCAAGCACGCATTAACCTGGCAACTGCCATGCTGGAAACCAAGCAAACCGGCGTGCGGCAGCATATCGATATTGTCCGCCAAATGCTCTTCCTCGATGCCGAGTTGCGCCCAGACATTGAGGAAAGCCTTAAAGATGGTTTCAGCAGAAAACCCGATTGGGATAGTTTAAACCGGATTAAAACCTGGTTGTTTGATGTTTGAGTCGTTACTCAGCTAATCGTTTCCCGGCTGCGACAAAACTTTTCAGTTCGTAACGATTCCTTTAATAAATTAATGCCAGAAAGAGAAACTGGCATGATATTATTTTTTGAACTCAACGATTAGTTGCCCTAATAACCAATCGTTGAGTTATTTTTAACAGGGATTTGAGGTGCAGAAAATATGGACATCGTTGCAGTTAAGCCAGAAACTCGCGATCGCAAAGGCTTTTTTATCCACGAAACGGCCTACAAACTGATGGGTGTCGATCAGTCTGGATGGGCGCTAATTTGTCTGAATGACGCCACGTGCCACTACGTAGATCCAGATGACTTGCAATTGCCGGATATTTCTGGTATTGCCCTCGATTAATCCAACTTCATAGATTGTATCATACTTAATCGACCAGGCTGTCCTGTTTTCAGGTGCAGCCAGATTTTTTATATTTGGTGATGGGTGATGGAGAATTTTAGATTTTAGATTTTAGATTTTAGATTGACTTTAAATCTGAAATCTGCAATCAAAAATCTGCCATTACCCATGACCAATTACCAATTACCAATTACCAATCCCTATGAAAGATAAAATTCTTGGCTGGTTAAACTCGTTTTTGGTGTTCGATACGTTCCTGGTTTTACTTAGTTTTGCGTGGCTAGCGATCGCTGTCGCTGGTAGGGCAGCTAACATTCCTTTGGGACTCGATCTATGGTACAAACTCTGGGAACCCGTATTTACCCCAGCTATCGGTATTCTAATGGCTGGAGCTATTCTCAGCGGCCTAATTAGTTGGATCTCCAAACGAATGAATCGAGTATAGGCAGGTGGGCTTCAGGGGCAGGTGAGCTTCAGGAGCAGGTGAGCTTCAGGAGCAGGTGGGCAGAGGGGAATTTGAATGTATATTCTCACCAGCACACCAGCACACCAGCACACCTGCACACCTGCACACCTGCACACCCGCACAAGAGCTTTCTCACCCTTGGCTCAAAATTGATTCTAGAGCTGGTTTCAAATTCGGATATTGAAATTGAAAGCCAGATGCTAACGTGCGTTTGGGTAAAACCTGCTGACCTTCCAACACCACCTTGGCGCCGTCGCCTAACAGCAATTCTAAAGCGAAATCGGGTACAGGCAACCAAGAAGGACGATTGAGAACTTGTCCTAAAGTTTGGCAAAATTCTGTCATGCGGACGGGATTGGGTGCAGTACCGTTGAAAACGCCTTCCATGTCTTCGCGAGTCAAAGCTTGTAGAATCAAGTTGACCAAATCTTCCCGGTGAATCCAGGAAAACCACTGACGCCCGGTACCAATTGGGCCACCGGCAAATAGTTGAAATGGTGGTAGCATTTTAGCCAGGGCACCGCCCATCCCTAAAACAATCCCGGTGCGGATAATCACCAAACGGACGCCTGCATCTTTAACTTTTTGGGCTTCTGCTTCCCAAGCTTGACACACTTGTGCTAGAAAATCGCTGCCTGGGAAACTATTTTCTTCAAAGGTGGCAGTTTCGCTAGTGCCGTAATATCCAACAGCAGAGGCATTTACCAATACAGAAGGTTTGGGATTTGCTTGTGCGATCGCTTCGACTAATCTTTGGGTGCCGAGCTTACGACTATCGATAATTGCCTGCTTTCGCTCTGGTGTCCAGCGACCTTCTGCAATTGATTCTCCTGCTAAATTGACTACGCGATCGCAACCCGATAAACTTTGTTCCCAAGCACCGTATTCTGTTGGCGCATAGGTAACTATTTCCAGAAGAGGAAACGCACTGCTCTTAAAAACCCGCCTCGCTCGCTCCGCGTTGCGAGTTAA
>DNGG01000683.1:5619-5976 GCA_003486675.1 Cyanobacteria bacterium UBA11372 | reverse complement strand
CGAATTGCGTACCCCCCTCAACGCAATTCTGGGCTTTTCTCAACTCATAAATAACAGCCCAAAACTAGCACCCAAACACAAGGAATATCTGCGTATTATTACCCGCAGTGGAGAACACTTGCTGGCTTTAATTAACCAAGTATTAGATTTATCTAAAATTGAGGCAGGACGTGCTACCCTCAACGAAAGTAGCTGCAATCTTTACGATTTGCTCAATGGTTTGTTAGATATGTTTCGCCTCAAAGCGAACAATAAAGGATTGCAGTTGATTTTCTCGCGATCGCCCGAAGTTCCTCAATACATCCAAACCGATGAACTCAAACTACGCCAAGTATTAATTAATCTGCTTTCTAATGC
>DNGG01000683.1:0-5357 GCA_003486675.1 Cyanobacteria bacterium UBA11372 | reverse complement strand
GGCTCTGCCTGGGAACGCCATTTCCCAGGCTCTGCCTGGGAACGCCATTTCCCTGGCTCTGCCTGGGAACCCCTCGTTCCCTGGCTCTGCCTGGGAACGACATTACCGATTACAGTTTGAAATTGCTGACACAGGTTGCGGGATTGCTGCCGATGAATTAGAAACAATTTTTCAGCCTTTTGTGCAAACCCAAAGCGGCAAACAAGCTCAAGAGGGAACCGGCTTAGGTTTAGTAATTAGCAAAAAGTTTGTGGAATTAATGGGCGGTAAAATAACTGTAAGTTCCCAAATTGGCAAGGGAAGCACCTTCAATTTTGAAATAAAAGTTAATGTGTGTGAAGCTAAAAATCTAGATGAAAAACAGTTTCATCGTCCCGGGTTTACCCTCGAGCATAATCAAGAAAATTATCGAATATTGATTGTGGATGATTTGCCAGAAAATCGGCGATTGCTGTTTGAATTGCTTTCTGAGTTTGGCTTTGATATTCGGGAAGCTAGCAACGGGATTGAAGCAATAGAAGTTTGGGAAAGTTGGCAACCCCACTTAATTTGGATGGATTTGCGAATGCCTGTAATGGATGGCTATGCAGCCACCAAAGAAATCAGAAACAGGGAAAATAATCAATCGGGAACTGGGAAGGATTCAAAAGCTACTGCGATCGTTGCTTTGACGGCTATTAGTTCAGAAAATGAGCGAGCGATCGCTATAGAAAGTGGTTGTGATGATTATCTGATAAAACCTTTTCGACCAAACGATATTTTTGAGGCAATGAACAAATATATTGGAGTGCCATTTGTTGATGAAGAACCGATTTCTAAGCAAGATTCAACTAAAAATGAGGTGCTGGCTTTGACAAGGGAAGATCTTGCCGTTTTACCAGATGATTGGTTGACATCTTTCTACCAAGCTACAATTGAAGGCGATTTTGATTTAATGCTGGAGCTGATCGACCAAATCCCTTCGGATTGCCAATTTTTAGCGAATACGCTGACTAATTTAACTCAAAACTTCGAGTTTGAAGCGCTAATAAACTTGACAGATACCCATAAGGGTGAAAAATAAAATATTTTTATTTCCCAATCTACTCAATGTTAGTAACTCAGAGATCAAAGATGCCATTTTTACCTAGCCCAGAAACCAGCCAAAAATCAATAACCTGCTTCAAAGGAAATATCCTCGCGGTGGATGATACCCCGGCGAATTTACATCTGTTAAGCGAGGTGTTATCCAAGCAGGGGTATAAAGTGCGAATCACACCCAACGGCAAACTAGCGATCCAGTCTATTTTAGCCAATCCTCCAGACTTGATTTTGCTGGATATTATGATGCCGGATATGAATGGTTATGAAGTCTGCAAAATCTTAAAAGCAGATGAACGAACCAGGGATATTCCCATTATCTTCATCAGCGCTTTGAGTGAAACATTTGATATCGTGAAAACCTTTAAAGTTGGCGGGGTGGACTACATAAGCAAGCCGTTTCACGTGGAAGAAGTATTGGCGCGTGTAGAGAATCAATTGCGCCTGCGATCGCAAGCAAGACAACTAGCCGAACAAAATGCACGGCTGTATCAAGAAATAGAACAACGCCAGCAAGTCGAAGAGGCACTGCGACAAAGTCAAGCGCGAGAACGAGAAAAAGCAATTCAATTAGAATTGACATTGAAAGAATTGAAACGCACCCAAGCCCAACTAATTATAACCGCAAAGATGTCTAGCTTAGGGCGAATATTGGCGGGAGTTGCCCAGGAAATAAACCATCCAGTTGCCTTGATTTTAGACAAAATTAAACCGGCTACTGACTATTTACGCTCGCTCAAACAGAGCGTTGAATATTATCAAAATAATTATCCCAATTTGGCTAAAGAAATTCAGGATGCAATTGAGTATTATAAGTGGGAATCTGTCATAAAAGATTGGGAAAAATTGATGGTATCGATCGAAGTGGGAGCCAAGCGGATTCAGCAAATAGTTGAATCGTTAAAGCTGTTCTCGCGACTAGATGAAGCCGAGCTAAAAACAGTAGATATCCATGAAAGCATAGACGATGCGCTGCTAATTTTGCAGCACCGACTGAGAAACAGAGAAATTGAGGCGATTAAGGAATATGGGGAACTGCCACCAGTCGCCTGTTATGCAAATCAGTTAAATCAGGTGCTGGTACATCTGCTCAACAATGCGATTGACGCCCTAGAAACTCAATCTTACCCAGGAAAAATTAGGATTAGTACTTCAGTTGTCAGGGGGGAAGAGCTAGCGATCGCCAATAACTCCCACCTCGTACCTAGGGAGGTAGAACCTCCCGGATCTCGTTCCCAGGTTGAACCTGGGAACGAGAACGAGAAACCTCCCGGATCTCGTTCCCAGGTTGAACCTGGGAACGAGAAAGAGAAAAATGACCGGATTGCGATCCGAATTGCTGACAATGGCCCTGGTATGACTGAGGAAGTGCAAAAGAAAATATTTGACCCCTTTTTTACCACAAAACCTGTCGGAAGTGGCACGGGATTGGGCTTATCTATCAGCCACCAAATTGTGGTAGAAAAACATCGGGGTCAAATTCGTTGTGTTTCTGCCCCAGGGCAAGGTACAGAGTTGATTGTAGAGATTCCAGTTTGATAGCCTATGCCCCATGCCCAACTATCGAGTATGCTGCACTAGGTTGTAGTGCCTGAACCTTCAGCTAATCAAGGCAGCAGACGGTTTAAAAATATATGTCTACGTTTCGTAATTTTGTGGTTGTGAGTGTGAGTGCGGCGATCGCAATCCCCAACGGGAATGCGATCGCTATTCCCAATACATCAGGGTTTGCCCTGGACAAGGCAAATCAAGCTTACCCCGTCGAGCATCACCCACCAGGGGAGAATGCCCAGATGGACAAAATGGGCGACGGCGGGAGTTTTCTGGCTCCTAACTCTGTGCAGCAAGTGCTTGAGCCAAGCGCCTTCACCTTGGCTCAAGCACAAGAATTGAACCCTCAAAAGCCGGTGATTACACCCATACAGCCCTCGGGAAGGACTCCAATTCCTGGGTTTTTACAACCCAACCCCAACCCTTTACAGTTTCCCACCCGCCCGGAAGAAGTCGATATCGAGGTGACTCAGCCTTTAACGCTACAACAAGCGATCGAACTGGCGCGGCGCAACAATCGCGATCTACAGGTGGCTCAACTTCAGCTGGAAAGCGCCCAAGCTGCCGAGCGCGAAGCGCGGGCGCGTTTGTTTCCTACGGTGGATTTGCAAGTGGAGTTCTCTGGGGGGCGATCAACTGGAAGCGAGTTTCAGATCGAGGCTGCTCGTGCAGAAGTCGAGCGCCAGCGAGAAGCCCAACGCAATCTACCACCCGCACAGCGGCGGGAGATCCCGGACGCCCCAGATGAAAGAACTAGCACATCGTTGAACTCGGCGGTAGGGATTAATTACGACATCTTTACCGCCGGGCGCGTACAAGCTCAAATTCGGGCAGCACAAGAACAGGTGCGGCGCAATCAGTTGCAGATAGAGAGTCTGGGAGAGCAAACTCGTTTAGATGTCAGCGTTGCTTACTACGACTTGCAACAAGCCGACGAGCAAGTGCGAATTTCCGAATCCGCGGTGAGAAATGCCCAGCGGAGTTTGCAAGATGCTCAAGCCCTATTTGAGGCAGGATTGGGAACCAGATTTGATGTTCTGCGCGCCCAAGTGCAGTTAGCGAGGGAAAATCAAAACTTGATTCGCGCCCGTTCGGATCGGCAAACTAGACGGCGAGATTTAGCGAGGTTGTTGAGTTTGCCTCAATCTGTAAATATGGTGGCAGCCGATCCGGTGGCAGTGGCGGGGCTGTGGAATCCCACCTTGGAACAAAGTATCGTACTGGCGTTTCAAAACCGCGCCGAGTTGCAAGCGCGATTAGCCGAACGGAACATCGGCAGGGAGCGACGACGCATCGCCCGTGCAGACCGATTCCCCCAACTGAGTTTATTTTTCAATTACAACTTGTTGGATGTGTTTAACGATGGTTTAGGGCTTGCCGATGGCTATTCGGCAGGAGCGAGGTTGCGGTGGAGTATTTTCGATGGCGGGGCGGCAAATGCACAGGCGCAGCAACGGGAAACCGATATTGCGATCGCCGAAACTCAATTTGCCAGCGATCGCAATCAGATTCGCTTCCAGGTAGAACAAGCTTATTTCACCTTGCAATCAAATCTGGAAAATATTCAAACCGCCAGCGTGGCTCTAGAACAAGCCGCCGAAGCCTTGCGCCTAGCTCGCTTGCGCTTCCAAGCAGGCGTGGGCACTCAAACTGAAGTCATCGACGCCGAAAACGACCTGACGCGGGCAGAAGGCGATCGCGTCACCGCCATTCTCAACTACAATCGAGCGCTGGCAACCCTACAGCGCGCCGTTAGCAATCTCTCCGCGACGGCGCCATAACCATGCATTTAAATGCGCTAGAAGACAAGAGGACACGGGGACGGGGTGACGCTCCTGACGCTCCTGACCAAGAAGACGCTCCCCGTTTGTAGTAGGCGCTTGGGCGCCGTTCCACCCATCTGGCGCGCGCCGCCCGTCAATTTGGCAATACTTCTTAACAAAAAGTAAAGTAACATAATCCATAAGGAAGGAAAGTTAGGTCAACAAGGGACTGGCAATGGCTAACATCAAATTTGTCAAAGAAAATAAGGAAGTAGTAGCAGCCGACGGCGCTAATTTAAGGGAAAAAATGCTGCAAAATGGCATCGACCTCTACACGTTCACGGGCAAGATGATGAATTGCGGTGGCTATGGTCAATGCGGCACTTGTATTGTGCAGATCGTCGAAGGAATGGAAAATCTTTCGCCCCGTACCGAAGTAGAAAACCGCAAACTGAAGAAAAAGCCTGAAAATTACCGGCTGGCTTGTCAAACCTTGGTAAACGGGCCAGTTATCGTCGCTACGAAGCCTTGACAAATGTTTCTTTGCAGGAGGTCAGTTGTTTGTATTATGGGTGACAACTAACTGCTCCTGCTCTTGCGATCGCGAATAATGATATTCTAGGCGTATTGATTTGCGATTTTGATAGAGGCACTGTTTCCATGCAAGTTAACGATCTTGGGTTTGTTGCAAGTCTTTTGTTTGTACTTGTCCCGGCTGCATTTTTAATCATTTTGTACATTCAAACCGCTAGCCGTGAAGGCGGTAAATCCTAGCAGTTTGCTGGCAAAAAAACAAGCCCCAGATGCCTTAATTTAGTGGGTAGCTGGGGCTTGTTTTATCAACAAGAAGACGCCAAAAGGCGAGAGGCTTCGGAGGACGCGGAGATTTGCCGACTCAGATCTTGCACCGTGGCTCACACCTTAGTTTCTGGCAAATAGCTAAACTTGAAAGCCTAGATTTTT
>DNGG01000653.1:4311-11799 GCA_003486675.1 Cyanobacteria bacterium UBA11372 | reverse complement strand
CCGTGAAAATCCGTGCATCCGTGTTCAAAATCCGTGTTTGTGCCACTTTTAGCGTTCAAGCGCTACTACAAATCTAAAAATTAGCACAACGACGACTCAATTTTACTTTTATCCAAACCGCGCCCTATCAACACCAAACGAGTTTCGCGCAGTTCGTTTCCTTGCCAAAGACGATCGTAAAAATGCTCGAAGCGCGAACCGACTCCTTGCAATACTAAACGCATGGGTTTATTCGGAACTGCAACAAACCCTTTAACTCGATAAATTTCGTGCTGTTGTACTAATTGTTTCAGCGAATCAACTAAAGCTTGAGGTTCAAATTCTCGGTTTAAAACAAAGTGAACTGAATTAATATCCTCATCATGTTCGTGGTCTTCTTCTTCATCGTGGTGACTGGGGCGAGATTCTAAATTATCCTCAACGGCTGCATTAAATCCTAATAGAACATCGGCGCTAATTTCACCGCTTTCGCAAGGGACAATTTTGACGCTTTCAGGTAGTTGCTGTTTTAACCAATTCTGTACCTGAGTTTGAGTTTGATCGTCTACTCGATCAACTTTACTCAATAGCACTAAATCAGCGCAAGCTAATTGGTCTTCAAATAATTCTTCAATTGGCGTTTCGTGGTCTAGATTGGGATCAGCTTTTCTTTGGGCTTCCAAAGCATCCAAATTTGCCGCCAGGGTTCCAGATACTACTGCTTCGCAGTCTACTACAGTAACCACTCCATCGACTGTAGCACCTGTGCGAATTTCAGGCCAACGAAAGGCTTGGATTAAAGGTTTTGGTAATGCTAATCCGGATGTTTCAATTAGTATGCAATCCAAATTTTCTCGCCGTTGTAGTAGCTGTTGCATTGTGGGGAGAAATTCTTCCTGAACGGTGCAACAAAGACAACCATTGGTTAGTTCAACTATGTTCGTATTTGGATCTTCATCCTCATCACAAACTTGGCAAGATCGCAGCAATTCGCCATCGATTCCCAATTCGCCAAATTCGTTAACTAAAACGGCGATGCGACGGCCTTGATTGTTTTGTAGTAACTGGCGAATCAGAGTTGTTTTGCCGCTGCCGAGAAAGCCAGTAATCACAGTAACGGGAATTTTTGCAGCCATAAAAGATCCTAAAATTGCAGATTGTAGATTGCAAATTGTAGATTGAATTAAATCTTAAATCTAAAATCTACAATCTTAAATTATCCTCTAATTGCAGATTGTAGATTGAATTAAATCTTAAATCTAAAATCTACAATCTTAAATTATCCTCTAATTGCAGATTGTATATTGAATTAAATCTTAAATCTAAAATCTACAATCTTAAATTATTTCAGGGGTGGAATGCGGGCGATTACGCCTTTTTTTAGGGGTTCTGGTCGTTCTGCCCAGGGTAAAAGGCCGTTGGGTTTTGCATAATATTGAGCGGCACATTCTAGCACCGCGGCTGCGCTATTTTGGGGGGGTAAATCGCCAAACAGATAAGTATATTTATCTGGGGCAGCGAATGAAACAGCACAGGAATGACTGCAAGCGCTCATGCATTCAACTTCTTGCAGGAGAAAGCGATCGCGTAATTCCCAATTTTGGTGGAGTTGGCTGAGATTTTCGATTAGTTCCTGACCACCACTTTTACCTTGTGGCTTACCATCTTTCCAAACGGTGGCACAGGTTTTACACACAAATAGAATGTGTTGCGCGTTCATGGTTGTTGATTTTATCGTCCTGGGGAATATGCAATTAACCCAAAAGGGAAGAAGTGAGGAAAACAGTACCGATTGAGCAGATGACAAAACCAGCGAATTGCATGGGTGAGAAATTTGGGCGGGTGAATTTCTTCTTCGTCCAGTTGCCAATTAAAAGAGCCAGCAGAGCGATCGCATACTGAATCAAGCTAAAACCCAACAAATAAGAAACTAACGGTGTCATTTGTGCGCCGACGATGGATTCGCCGTAAGCGTAGCCGTGAAATACACCTGCGAAAGCGGCTATTGCTGTCAGGGCGATGAAGTTGGGACGCTGTTGCAGTAATAGCATGACGCCAAAAGCGATCGCAGAACCCGCAATAATAATTTCAGACCCTGGTAAGTCTAGTTTCAGCAAGTGAATTGCCGTTCCTGCCAATGCTGTCAAGATAAATCCGGCTGGAATTAAAGCGCCTCGCGATAATCCCACTGCGAGCAATCCAACTGCGACGATAAAAGCAAAATGGTCTAAACCGATAATTGGGTGGGCTAATCCGGAAACAAAACCTTCAAAGAAATTGCTGGGTATTTTACCACCAAGGGCGTGATGAGCGATCGCGCGCGAAGCCGCACTCAACAGTCCTACACATACCAAAAATACGCTAGCGCTAAAGCGTCGCCCTCCCAACTGGGGCATACCTGTACGCTCTGACGGAGGACGGGAAACTGCTATTTTTGACACGATCTGTACCTCGCAGATTTATTTATCGAACGTCGGCGGGCATCCTGACTTGCTAGATTTTGCTAATTGGTCATTGGTAATTGGTAATTGGTCATTCTTTTTTGCTATTACCTATTACCTATTACCCATTACCCAATCCAAAATCGATTTACAGTTGCGGGACAGTGTCGGACTTGCACCAAACTTTCCCCGTTACCTCTGGCGGCTGGTCCCCGCCAGAACCGACCAAGCTTGGATATTTTACCACTTCAGAAACACTCATCGGTTAATTGCTGGACGATATAGCGATCGCGTCCTTCGGCTTTGGCTTGATACAATGCTTTGTCGGCTACATCGATCAGCATTTCCGGAAAAGAGCCAGCCGAAGGAATCGTACTCGCCACTCCCAAGCTGACGGTGACATACTTGCTGACTCCAGACTGGCGATGCTCGATCTGCAACGATTTTAATTTTGACTGGATTTCACTTGCTACCTTTGCTGCTCCTTCAGCCGTGGTGTTTGGCAGAATCACGGCAAATTCTTCACCCCCGTAACGCGCTACTAAATCGGCGGGGCGTTTAACTGCGGCGCGAATCCCATTGGCAATTTCCTGCAAGCAAGTGTCTCCCGCTATATGTCCGTAGGTGTCGTTGTAGGCTTTAAAACAATCTACATCGCAGAGAATCAACGACAGCGGTTGTTTTTCTCTTACCATACGCAGCCACTCATTGTCAAGATATTCGTCAAAACGGCGGCGATTGGCGACTTGAGTCAAGCCATCTAAACAAACTAATTGCTGTAACTGTTGATTGGCGGCGATTAACTGCTGGTAAAGTTCGGCTTGTTGGATGGCGATCGCTACCTGAGTTGCCAATTGTTTGAGAAAATCAATTTCCCACGCTTGCCAATGACGGGGGGCAGAGCATTGATGGGCGCACAGCAGTCCCCACAGATGAGTGCAAGCGAGTTTAGATCCAAATTCCACTTCTGGTGTTGTGGGAGTTGCAGTCACGATCGGAACTGCTAAGTTAGCTTTTACTTGCAGGGAGGTGAGCAAATCGGCGTGACATTGAGAGGTTTCACCGTTGTAGATATCGTCAATGGTTTTGATGCGACCGTTTTGATAGAGATGGACGTAATCTTCAGAAAAGCAATCATCTTTGATCGTTTTTCCCAAGAGCGGCATCCAATTTGAGCCTACCGATTCTACAGCGATCGTGCCGCTCCAATTGTGGGAAAAGCGGTACATCACCACGCGATCGCAACCCAGAAATTGTCGCACTTCTGCTACCGTAGTGTTGAGAATTGTTTCTAAATCTAAAGACTGGCGGATGCGTGCGGCAATAGCTGCCATCAGTCGCTCTCGCGCAATCTGATTTCGCAGCGCTTCTTCTGCCTGTTTGCGTTCGGTAATGTCCCGCAGGATTACTGTCAAAATAGTTTCTTCACCCAGTTTTAGGTTAGAAATCGATGCTTCGGCGGGGAAATTGGTTTTATCTTTGCGTAAGGCCACAATTTCCCGACGTTCTCCCATCTTCCGCGCGATATCGGCGGATTGGGCAAAGTTCTGGATGTGCTGACGATGCACTGCCCGTAACGTTTCAGGCAATAACATATTGATTGGCTGCCCTAAAGCCTCCGCTGCGGTATAGCCAAAGATTCTTTCCGCACCCTTGTTGAACATTTGAATCCGCTGAGTGGAATCGATTGAGATAATCGCATCGTCGGCAATATCGAGAATGCCAGCTAAATTGGCTTGGGATTGTTGCAGTTGCTGGGTTCGAGCCTGTACTAATTGTTGCAAGCTATCGAGCGTCAAGCCGATTTCAAACGACTCTAGACTTCGCAGCAGAGTGCTTTGGGTGACAATCCCGACTAAAAAACCCCCTCGATCTACGATGGGGAGATGGCGAACCCGATGCTGGCGCAGCAATTGTATCGCCATTGCCATATCTGAGATCAGGGATTCCCTCGCGGTGATGGGCTGATTCGTCATCACCTGAGCGATCGCTATCTCTGCTAAATTTTTCATTTCAAATGTTACTTTTAAAACATCAATTTCAGTAAATATGCCTAAAAGATAAGGCGGCGGGTTTCCTGGAAGTAGCTGAGGCTTAACCACGAGGACATAGCTGGAACGATTCTGACCCATCAGGGCGATCGCAACAGAAACTGGCGTGTCAGGAGATACCGTCAGGGGATGGCGGTCAATGGCTCGCTCAAGAGACAAGTCAGGGTCGTTTGACATAAACGAGAGTGTCGCTTTCTACCAATTTGACACTCTCACCTCTTAAACGGGTAGGATTGTTAACTTACGGGTGTAGTGACCCTTGTTGTTGCTAGGAAGATGGGCAAAATGGGAACGTCGCAGTTGTGGAAAAATTAAGAACGTCTCTGCGTCTCCCAAGTCTGGCGTAGTAATCAAGAACAATTACTCACGATCTGTATATGCCAAGCATTAATAGGCTCGCCTTTTGTTTAGGGGCATCTGGAATGACGATTTTGTTAGCAGGTAGTTTGATCGGCACTCGCTTGCCGGTTGTTGCTGGTGGAGCGCCAAGAGATAGACAACAGAGTCAGGAGCGCTATTTGGAAATTGCCGAGATTACTGGTACTGTCACTGTGGAAACTGGCTCGCTCAAACAGCAGGGAAGAGCCGCCAAAGTGGGCGATCGCTTGCGGGTATCGGGTGAAGCCATCAATACCGGCAGTAACTCCAGCGCCAAGTTAGCCGTCGATAACGGCATCGGCACCATCGACGTTTCAGAAAACACCAACCTGCAAGTCAAGGGTTTGGCAACGCTGCCCAATGGCGCTAAAACCACCGAGCTGGCAATGAATAGAGGCAGAAACCGAGTGCGAGTGCGATCGTTTAAAAACCCCCAATCTCGGTTTACCATTCAAACCCCAACGGGTATCGCCGGAGTGCGGGGAACAGACTTTACCGTCCTCGTGCTGCCTAGCACCGAAACGCGGATTTTTACCGCCACCGGAGAGGTGGAAGTAGCAGCCGCAAGTCAAACTCAGCGAGTCACTGGGGGCTATTATTCCGTCATGACACCCGGAAAACCCCCCACACAACCAAATTTGGCCACTCCAACTCCGCGAATCAGCTTACAACTTCTGCCCGCACCAGATGAAGGAAAAGTTCGGGTGAGCGGTACACTCAATCCGCTCAATTCGGTTGTTCTCGATGGTCAAGTTTTAGATCTCAGCTCCACAGGCGAGTTTGAAACCATTGCCACAATTGCACCCACCCGCCGTCTAACTTTAGTAGTTCGCACGCCTTTGGGAGAAGAGCAACTATATGAATTGGTGATTCCCTAAATCAAGACGGAGAAGGAAAAGGGAAGAACCGATCAAACCCTCCTGTTCTATTTCAAAACAAAAATCAATCTTTATCTTCTTAATGAATAAAATCATTCCCTAGCTTCCCCCACCAGTGGGGGAAGTTAGGATTGTATAATGCTTTGTTTTAAACAAAAAATGTCGTTTTACTCCCCTGGAAACCAGGCTCAGAGTTAAAAACTAAAAAAAAGTTTAAATTTGTTAAAATTCCCCCAGAGAGGGGAAATATAGACAGGTCAGAGGAAAGAGTGGCAAGCCGCTCCCGATCCTGAAACAGAAGAAAAAAACAAAAGAGCGATCGCATAACACAAACAGGGGCACTACTATGGCTGCGAAAAGCTTGATTCAGCGTCTTCAACGTTCTCTTTCTGTTACTTATCCCTGGATTCCAGGGGCAATGGTTGCACTTTTATCTGTGGGAATGTGGAACTTTGGTCGTTGGGAATATTTGGAAAGGATGGGCTATGTTGCCCTGTTTAAAACTCGTTTTTTCAACGTTCTGCCTCGCCCAAACTGGGACGAAAGATTAGCGGTAATAGCAATTGACGAAGCGAGTCTGAAAAAATACGGTCAATTTCCTTGGTCGCGCGATCGCTACGTCCAACTGTTGCAAGCGTTGCAAAAATCGCGTCCGGCTGCGATTGGTTTTGATATTAAATTTGTCGATTCCAGTCCAGTAGATGCTCAATTTGCCAAAGCGATCGCTGATGCAGGCAATGTCGTATTAGCCAGAGGTTGGGACGAGCGGGGACAGGTACTAGAACCCGTGCCAATATTAGCGGAATTTGCAGCAAATCAAGGACATATCTTAAAGCAAGTTGACTCGGATGGGATTACCCGCAAAGCCCCAATTTGGGTCAACAGTCCTGACTTTTCCATCCCCAGTTTGGGTCTGGCTTTAATTGAAGTCTACAACGCTTATAAACCCAAAAATCCAGTGGCTATTCCCCAAGCAATTCCCAGTTTAAAGATGCAGAATGTTTGGCTCAATTGGCCTGAAAAAAATAATTATTCACTGGTCAATTTTCCGGAAGTTTCTCCCCGCATTTATTCGTTTGTTGATGTGGTAGAAGGTAGGTTTAAAAGTAGGGATTTTGCCAATAAGATTGTTTTAGTTGGCTACACGGCTAAAGGTTTAGAAGACCAGCTGCGCTCGCCGCTCAATTTAGACCCCCCGATATCGGGGGTTTATTTCCATGCAGCCGTCATCGATAATTTGCTCAATCATCGACTGCTGCAAAGGCTGCCAAACTCATCTACAATTCTGTTATTGCTGCTACTGGGGCCAATCACGAATGGCATTTTACTGCAACTCAATCTTAGAGGGCGGTTAATTGTTACTTTCATATTGCCGTTAGTCTACATGGGAGTTGCTGCGATCGCTTTTAGTTTTTATCATTGGTGGTTTCCTATTGCCGCACCAATTGCCACTATCCTGCTAACTGCCGTTGGCGTCCAACTGCGAGAGCAATCAGAAAAGCAACAATTGATGGGACTGTTTGAAAAACACGTTGCCCCCGAAACCGCCAATCTAATTTGGGAACACAAAGAAGAAATTATCCAGGATGGGGAATTAGAAGCACAAGAAATGGTGGCAACGGTTCTATTTATGGATATTCGCGGTTTTACCAGCATTTCCGAAAAACTACCGCCCCGCGATTTACTCAGTTGGCTCAACCAATATTTAGATGTAATGAGTGACTGCATCATGAATTATGGCGGCGTGATCGATAAATATAT
>DNGG01000653.1:1892-4087 GCA_003486675.1 Cyanobacteria bacterium UBA11372 | reverse complement strand
TTTGGTATTCCCCAAGCGCGTACCACATCGGAAGAAATAAAGCAAGATGCAATCAATGCGATCGCAGCCAGCATCGCCATGCATGAAAAATTAAAAGAACTGAATCAGCAACTGCGAGAAGAAGGCAAACCAGAAATTCAGTTTGGCATTGGCATTCACACGGGAACCCTCGTCGCCGGTAGCATTGGGGGTTCTCGAAGGTTAAATTATTCGGTTTTGGGAGATACAGTCAACGTCACCGCGCGGATAGAAGCAATGAACAAAGAATTAACCACCGACAAACCTTATAAAATATTGCTTACCAGCGAAACGTTTGATTATGTGAGCGATCGCTACGACGCCGAACAAGTTGCCACCATCCAATTACGAGGACGCCAGCAAGAAACAATAATTTATAATATCGTCGGCGATCGCGCTCTAGAACCCGTCGCGGAAATTGGTAATGGGTAATTGGTAATTGGTAATTGGTTATTGGGCATTTCGCAAATCTTTTGGTTGATCAATCTAAAATCTGCAATCTCAAATCTAAAATTTCTTATGGTTCTACAGTCACTGGCGTTCCTACTTTAACCATTTCATATAACGCTTCGATATCTCGATTTCGCATTCTGATACAGCCGTGGGAAACAGCCTGTCCAACTAATCGCTCATTCGGCGTGCCGTGAAAGCCAATATAATTTCTGCCATCCGTCCAAAATCCGATCCACCTCGCACCTAACGGATTATTTGGCCCCGGTGGAATAACCTGCCCATTTAAAGGATGTTCCCAAATTGGATCGCGTTCCATGTGGAGGACTTTAAACTTACCTGTCGGCGTTTCCCAGCCTCTCCTACCGATGGCGATAGGGAAACTTTTTTCTATGCGATCGCCCCGATATACATAAACCCGCCGCTCGCTCAATTTTATGACTAAACCAATCTCAACCGCAGCATTTACCGGAGCGGGTTGCTCTGTATTAGGTGCTACTGGGGGTTGTTCAACCGAAGGCGCTGACATGTGCGGCAAGAGTTCAATAGCTTCAGCCTGCCCCGCAACTGATATTGTTAAAATTATTACACTCAACCAAAGCCGTTTCATAGCAGCTATCGATTTTTCTCGCACCATTACCGATACCTTGACATATTGATAATTTTTATCGGTTCCGTATTCAAACTCGTTCCTATTGTAGTATTTTTACCTAAACTTTCCTCAGTAGAAACAGCTATATTGAAGCTGAGGCAGAAAAACAGACTTGTTTTGTCAGTCACTATACAGCAGAGCTGGAAAACCTGTGATAAACCAAACGACTCATACCTATAGGTAGAGTTACCGCCAAAAAGGTGAAAGTTAGAATTTGGAAGAAACGAAGGCAACAGAGAAAGCTTTGCGAAGCAAGAGCTAGGTATAGTCAGCAAACGATATCAAAGTGAGGTTAAAATGCGTCTTCAAAATCTGAAAATATTGACGGGGACGGCGCTCGTGGTGGCGTTAGGAGCGATCGCAACCAGTCCGGCGATCGCAACCGAAATGAGCGATCGCCTCCAAGACAATCGATTAGCTGTAGCATCGGACTCCAACTATTACACCGGCACAGTCAGAAGTATCGTTGGCGACATCGTCACCCTGGAACTGTCCAACGGCGACACTAAACAAATCGGCTTAAATCGATTGGAACAGGGACGAATCGGTTTAGTCCCCGGCATGAGAATTGCCGTCAGAATGGTAGACGGGCGGAGAATAGTTTCCCTCGCTCCCCCAGTAGAAGCCGTTACAGTCGCCAGAGTCACGCGGATTGAGACGATAACTCAGGTAGAACGCACACCCAGACGCATTGAGTTACCACCCCCGCAAGAAAGACCAGCACCTGTCAGACCGGCGCCAGTCGAACCCGCACCCGTTACAATTGAGCCGGTGGAAGAGACAACGGAAGTGGAACCTCAACCGCGCCGTCCGATCCGAGCGCTCTGGTAAAATTAGTTTTTTCACAGATATCCGCAACAGAGATAATGCCGCCACTTTCTGTAGGCGGCATTATTTTATATTCTGGGGCAGGCGGGACGCCTACCCCACAAGAAAAAAAGATCTCTTGTGGCATGGGCATCCTGCCCGTCCACACCCACCCCACAAGAAAAAAAGATCTCTTGTGGCATGGGCATCCTGCCCGTCCACACCCACCCTACAAGAAAAAAGATCTCTTGTGGGATGGGCATCCTGC
>DNGG01000653.1:0-1578 GCA_003486675.1 Cyanobacteria bacterium UBA11372 | reverse complement strand
CTTGTGGGATGGGCATCCTGCCCTTCGACTGCTAATACCCTACAAAATAAATATCTCTTGTGGGATGGGCATCCTGCCCGTCCACTGCTATTTTTGCCAGAAGTCCAATTTTTAGTTGTATAGTATCAAACTGAAGCAACCTTGCCCTCTTGCCCATTTTTAAAGGACTTCAGCGTGGCGATTCAACTGGTAGACAAACTACGATTAAGCCTTGCAGTCACAGCTGCACGTACGATTACATCCCTAGTGCGCTTGCTGCGGCTGGGTGCTGCGAGCGTTTTACCGGGAGCGATCGCGCGTCGCATTCAACCAAAAATTCTCTCGTTGCTGGCGCGTCAGGTGAAGTACGGCACAATTTTAATTGCCGGGACGAATGGCAAAACCACCACATCGCTGCTGTTACGCACTATGCTAGAACGCAAAGGTTGGCGGGTGGTACACAACGCCACGGGTGCGAATTTGGTCAATGGATTGATTGCGGCGTTGCTAGAAAATACCAATTTGGCGGGAAATCTCAAAGCCGATTACGCGATTCTGGAAATCGATGAAAATATTCTGCCGAAAGTGCTGCCGCAAATCCAGCCAAAATATATTTTGTGTTTGAATTTGTTTCGCGACCAGTTGGATCGGTACGGGGAAGTCGATACAATTAGCCAAAGATGGATGGCAGCGATCGCACCCCTTTCCCCAGACACCGCTATTATCATCAACGCCGACGATCCCACGCTTTCCCACCTGGGTCAGCAGTTACCCCAACGAGTCTTATACTTTGGTTTAAGCGAACCCGACCAATATCTAGACGAAATTCCCCACGCCGTTGACTCAATTTACTGTCCCAGTTGCGGTCACTCGTTAGATTATCAAGGCGTTTATCTCTCCCATTTAGGCGATTTTCACTGTCCCAAGTGCGGCTTTAGCAAAAGTAAAGTATCGATTAATAGCCCCCAATGGCCTCAAATTCTGATCGGACTTTACAACAAATACAACACCCTCGCAGCCGTATTAGCCGCCCAAGAAATCGGCATCGATGAAAGTACAATCCTCGATACAATTAAAAACTTCCAAGCCGCATTCGGACGCGCCGAAGAATTAGAAGTTGCCGGAAAGCACGTCAGGATTTTGTTATCAAAAAATCCAGTAGGGATGAACGAAACCATCCGCGCCGTGAATCAAATCAAACTTGCCGGAAAAGCCTCGACAAGCTTAGTCGTACTGAACGATCGCACGCCTGATGGTACAGATGTATCGTGGATTTGGGACGTAGATACAGAAAAATTGGTAGCCTCGGGAGGAACGATTGTAGTGAGTGGCGATCGCGTCTACGACATGGCTCTACGCCTGCGCTACAGCCAGACCGAGGAAAATGACAAAATCAACCTAATTATCAAAGAAGACTTGCAGGAAGCGATTACAACCGCCTTAGAATGCACTCCCGCAGGCGAAACCCTCCACATTCTCCCCACCTATTCAGCCATGTTAGAAGTGCGAGGATTATTGACGGGTAGAAAGATTTTATGAATTGGTAATTGGTAATTGGTAATTGGTAATTGGCGAACAACTGGTGGGGGGCGGGTTTAT
>DNGG01000489.1:26512-27538 GCA_003486675.1 Cyanobacteria bacterium UBA11372 | reverse complement strand
ACGAACCACATGCGAGTGATGGCATTTCCTTCTAAGTCCAGCACCTGAGAAATTCCGGCGGGTTCTGGACTAATTTCTAGGGAAAAAGAGTGCAGGGTTTGGTTTCCGTCTACGCGCGATCGCAACCTCACTACATGAGGATTTAAAACCACCGCCGGAGCGTAAGTATATCTGGTTGTGTGTAATATTTGGTAACGCATTGGTAATTGGTAATTGGTAATGGGTAATTGGTAAACCGATCCCCCCAAACCCCCCTTCCCAAGGGGGGCTTTGAAAGTTTCCCCCCCTGATTAAGGGGGCTGGGGGGGATCTAAAACCAATATTACATAACTAGCAACTTGCGTTATTACCAATTACCCATTACCCATTACCCATTACCTATTAGCCAACAGGTTGCAGTGCGAAGAACGCTTCAAATATTTTCTTGCCTACTTCATTTATTCTCCGCTGCAAGTTATCCAAAAATTGATGCATACCGATCTCCATAATCTCTTCCATTGTTGTATATTCTAGTTCGGCTCGCAAGCGACCTAACGCCCTGCCGACTGTTGTATTGCAATTAATTTCTGGCGTTCCATTAATTCGCTCCAAAGATTCTGCTACTTGCGACAGACAAAAATGAATTGACCGGGGAAACTCGCGGTCTAAAATTAAAAACTCTGCGACGCGAGTTGGGATAATTCGATGTTGCTTGGATTTGCGATACATTTCGTAGGCGCTGGCAGATTTCAGCAAAGCCATCCACTGAATTTCATCTAGGGGAGTGCCAATATCTGTCACTGAAGGTAACAGAATAAAGTATTTAACATCCAGGATGCGACTGGTTTTATCCGCGCGTTCCAAAAATCTCCCCATGCGTCCAAAATGCCACCCTTCGTTATGACTCATCGTGGCATCTGTGACTCCGGCGAACAAATGGCTAGATAGTTTGACTTGCGTGAAAAATTCGTGCAATTCAGCCAGGGTTTGTTCTTTTGCTGCTTCTTTTACCATCAGGTAAAAAGCATTAACTTGCTCCCACATTTC
>DNGG01000489.1:19890-26379 GCA_003486675.1 Cyanobacteria bacterium UBA11372 | reverse complement strand
ACTTGCGTGAAAAATTCGTGCAATTCAGCCAGGGTTTGTTCTTTTGCTGCTTCTTTTACCATCAGGTAAAAAGCATTAACTTGCTCCCACATTTCCGAAGAAATTATTTCTCTAATCGAGCGGGCATTTTCCCGCGCCCGCTGCAAGCAAGCTACAATTGAATTGGGATATTCGCTGTCAAATGCTAGGAATTGAATCACGTTTTCTGCGGTAGCTTGACCGTAGCGTTCTTTAAATATTGGGGTGTCGCCTGTCGTTAATACTAAAGGCTCCCACTGTTCGGCTACCCCTGTGGGAAAATCCAGAATTAGATTCAAATTCACATCGATGAAACGAGCTACATTATCCGCTCGTTCTACGTAACGATTCAGCCAGTAAATGGAATTAGCAACGCGACTTAACATAATGGGTAATGGGTAATGGGTAATGGGTAATGGGTAATGGGTAATGGGTAACGGGTAATTGGCGATCGCTGATTAAATTTTTATCTTCCAATTAGCAATTACCAATTACCAATTACCAATTACCATTAGCTAATTTGCAAGCACCCAGGTATCTTTGCTACCGCCGCCTTGGGAAGAGTTGACGACTAAGGAACCTTTTTTGAGCGCTACGCGAGTCAGTCCACCTGGATGAACGTAGATATCTTGACCGTAGATAATATAAGGTCGCAAATCTACGTGACAACCTTCAAAGCGATCGCCTACAATTGTCGGTACTCTCGAAAGCGATAGGGTAGGCTGGGCGATATAATTGCGGGGGTTTTCCTGGATTAATTGGGCAAATTCTTGGCGTTTTTCTGGGGTGGCGTGAGAGCCAATTAACATCCCGTATCCCCCTGACTCGTTAGCCGATTTGACGACGAGCTTGTCGAGATTTTCTAGCACGTAGGTGCGCTCTTTTTCATCCTCACAAATGTAAGTGGGAACGTTTTGCAATATCGGTTCTTCTCCCAGGTAGTACTTAATCATCTTGGGTACGTAGGCGTAGATTGCTTTGTCATCTGCAATACCAGTACCTGGTGCGTTAGCGATCGCAACTCGTCCCTGACGGTAAACTTCGATTAACCCCGGTACGCCTAACAGCGAGTCGCTACGGAAAACTTGCGGATCGATAAAGTCGTCATCGATACGTCGGTAAATAACATCGACGCGCTTTAATCCTTTGGTGGTACGCATTTGCAAGTAGCCATCCGATACCACCAAATCCCGCCCTTCGACTAATTCCACCCCCATTTGTTGGGCGAGGAAAGAATGTTCAAAATAGGCTGAATTGTAAATCCCCGGTGTCAAAACTACGACGTTGGGTTCGGGTACCGTTGGTGCTAAAGTCAGCAGAGCATCAAGTAAATGACTCGCGTATCCATCCACGGGTTGAATTCCCATTTGAGCAAACAACTCTGGGAAGGAATTCTTCATCACCTGGCGATTTTCTAACACGTAGGAAATGCCGGAAGGACAGCGCAAGTTATCTTCTAAAACGTACCATTCACCCGAGCGATCGCGCACTAAATCCGTCCCCGTAATGTGGCACCAAATCCCACCGGGAGGTTTTAACCCCATACAAGGAGAAAGAAACCGACTCGCCGATTTAATCATCTCGACGGGTATCACCCCATCTTTGATCATCTTTTGCTCGTCGTAGATATCGGCGATAAAACAATTCAAGGCATAGATGCGCTGTTTAAGTCCCGTTTCTAGAACCTTCCATTCCTGTGCTGAAACAATTCTTGGAATCACATCAAACGGAAAGATGCGCTCGGTTCCTTGGCTATCCCCATAAACGTTAAAAGTTGCCCCCAATTTGATCAAAGCTGTCTGCGCGGCTTGTTGTCTTCGCAGTAATTCCTCTATTGATAAGGAATTAATTTTTTCCACTAACAACATTGCTTCAGGACGGGGTTTACCTGGAGCGATAAACAGTTCGTCGTAAAAATCCCCTGGGTCGTAGTTATCGAATTGCACGGCTTTATTCCCCTGATTAGTTTGGTATAATATTTTTAATTTCAACTGCTAATTGCTCATCGCTAATGGCTAATCGTCAAAATGCCATTACCAATTAGCATTTAGCAATTCGCTGTTTTTTGCCAATCGCTAATCGTCAAACTACCATTACCAATTAGCAATTACCAATTACCAATTACCAATTCGCTCTGAGATGATGTTATATCTTCCCATACCAGACAATCTATGGTTGAATAATTCACTTTTTTTTAACAGTTTTAGCGGGCAAGTTATGAGATAAATTTTCATTTAGACCGGGCTATATTTTCTACGTTTAAGAAAATAGGTAGGCATTTTTCCTTTACCTTTGACATCGATCGCGCCTCGCGCTTCAAACAGAAACTGATTCCGGAGGATTTGGTATGTTGTTTCTGATACTTGAATGGAACCGGGGAGGCCGTGAGATTCCATGCGGCTGGCGGTATTGACCGTATCTCCCCAGAGGTCGTAGATAAACTTTTTGATACCAATTACACCAGCAACAACTGGTCCGGTGTGGATGCCGATGCGGATGCTGAAGTTTTTGCCGCGTTGAGTATTGAAACGAGCGATCGCTTGTTGCATATCGAGAGCGAGGAGAGCGATCGCTTCTGCATGATCGCTCTTAGGGGTAGGAATGCCACCCGCCACCATATAAGCGTCGCCAATTGTCTTGATTTTCTCCAAGCCGTACTTTTGAGTCAGCAAATCGAAGCTGGAGAAGATGTCGTTGAGCAAGTCAACTAAGGTAGTGGGAGAAATTAAATCGGCAATCTTGGTAAAGCCAACAATATCGGCAAACAAGACAGTGGCTTCCGGGAAACTATCAGCAATTGAGCTTTGTTGGTGTTTCAGGCGCGAGACGATGGGCGGAGGTAAAACATTGAGCAGCAGTTGCTCGACTTTTTCTTGTTCGACACGCAAAGCTGTTTCGGCGCTTTTGCGTGCGTGAGCTTCGATGGCTAAAGATGCCATATAAGCCAAGTAACTAGCAAAGTTTTGCTCCTCGAGTCCCCATTGCTTTGGCGTGCCTACATGTTCGAGACAGAGTACGCCCACCGTTTGCCCACCGACGCGAATTGGCGCATCTAGCATCGATGTAATTCCCAGTGGAGTGAGATAGGGAAGGGAAAATTCTTGCGTGCGCGGATCGGTGTGGGCATTGTCGGCGGCGATCGCTCGATCTGCTTGGAGAGCTGCAAAATAACATGGATAGTCAATTGCAGCTAACACTATACCTGCTGTATGCAGGTTTGGACTCGCTTGATACAAATCAACGCAGCGAATTTGCGATCGCTCTTCATTGTAGAGCCAAACACTCGCCCGTTCGACGCCCAACGTGCGTGTAGCCCTCTCAACAATCTCCCACCAAGCATAAGCCAGATCGCCGCTGTAGAGTGGCTTGCACCTTGATAGCTCCATCAACGCCTCTCGCTGTTTTCGCAGTCGATTTTCACTATCTTGCCGCTCTGCTTCCAGCCGTTTGCGCTCGGTAACATCTCGGAAAATAGCGCGAGTTATAACTGCCTTCCCATCAACTATTTTACAGTTTACGCCACCTTCGACGCAGATTTTTTCACCGGATTTGGTGATGAATTGGGCTTCCAGGCGATCGATCTTTTCTCCAGACATTACGCGCCCAAAAATCTCCATGCAGTGTGCTTGACAATCGGGATGTATAATGTCCCACAGCATCAGGTTGGCCACTTCAGCACAGTTATATCCCAGCGTCTTTTTCCAAGCTTTATTCACATATAAAAAACTCCCATCCGGCGCAACCGACTGAATTAAGTCGTTAGCATTTTCAAACAAATCTCGATATCGTTCTTCGCTTTCTTTGAGTGCGGCTTCCGCTTGCTTGGCGAGAGTGATATCGCTGCCGATGCCCAAAAATCCGGTAATCTTTCCCGCCTCGTCGCGCAGCGCGGTTACTGATAGTCGTACCGGAAAGCGGCTGCCATCTTTGCGAATATAAGTCCATTCATTCTCATCAGCGACTCCCTGGCGTGCCTGAGCAACAAAAACCTCAAATCCCGGTTCAATTTTTATGCCGAGTTCCTGGGAGAGAATTCCCGCTCTTTGCACCACCTCCTCTGCGTCGTGAAAAATCGCTGGAGTAGTTTTGCCCAGGACTTCTTCAGCACTGTAGCCTAACAATTGTTCCGCTGCCGAATTGAAGGTTTGAATAATGCCCTCAGAATTAGTGGAAATAATAGTATGGTTAGCACTGTTTAAAATCCCTTGTTGCAGCCGCATGATTTCTTGTAGCGATTCTTCCAGATGCTGGCGGAAAGTGATGTCAGTTGCCATGGTACAGACGGCGTAAGTACGATTTGTCAGCGGATCTTTTAGGGGAAACTTGACCGACAAATAGGTATGCAATCCATCCGCTTGGGCAACCTCTTCCTCGATTTCTAAAGGCACCCCACTTGTGAGGACTTTAAGATCGTTTTTGCGAATAGTATTAGCCACCTCTTCTGGGAATAAATCCCGAGCGGTTTTGCCCTGAATTTCGGCGTTGGTAATGTTAAATATATTTTCAAATCTCCGGTTAATAAACTGGAAGCGACCAGCGGTATCTTTGACAAAAATCAGTGCCGTGCTGTTGTCCATTACCGCTTGCAGTCTTTCTTGAGTTCGTTGCAGCTTGAATTCAGCTTGTTTGCGCTGAATAAACTGACCGATTTGGCGACCAATATCCGCCATTTTATCGAGTAGTTCTCTATCGGTTTGCCGAACATAACTGCTATAGAAAGTCATCACACCCAGCACATTTTTATCACCTTTTATAGGAAAACCAAATGCGGCGCGCAGTCCATCTTCACGGGCGCTTTCTACTCGCAGGAAGTTGGCATCATCGAGGACATCAGTAACCCATTGCGGGGAAACACTTTCCCAAATGCGACCGGGCAATCCTTCCCCAAGATTAAAGGTAATATCCCCAATTTCGGCGATAAAATTTGGCAGTTCAATTGCTGGACTCATCCAAATATTTGTACAGCTTAAAAATTGTGTCGATTCCCCGTACTCTGGCGTCCAAAGTTCGCCTAAATCCCATTCTAGAGTTTCACAAATCGCTTTGATGATATTTTGTATAGCCGCTTCCGCCGTCGCAGATTCTGATAAAATACGAGTTGTGGCATATTGCACCGCCTGATGCTGTTCGGCGCGCTTGCGATCGCGCAACTCGGCTTCCCGTGCGATCGCATCTGCATCGCAACCTGTAATTCGCTCAACCCTACCATTTGGGGCGCGCACAGAAGTAGCACGAGACAGAATCCAGCGGTAAGAACCGTCTTTGTGCCGTAACCGATATTCGAGTTGATAGGTTGGTTTCTGCAAAGCTGCCGTGACGCGATCGCGATCGTCGGGATGTATCCGTTGTTGCCATTCTTCTATGGAATCCCTAATCTCCTCCGCTTCGTAGCCCAAAAGACTTTTCCACTGAGGAGAAAAATACACCTCGTTGGTGACGAGGTTCCACTCCCACAAACCTTGAGCGATCGCTTTGAGCGCTAATTCAAATCGCTCTTGACTTGCTAAAAGTTGTGTCTTGGTTTGTTCCAGTTTAGCTAGATTGAGCCGCAGTTCTAACTGTACCATTACTTGATGGCTCAAAATCCGTAAAGTCTCGATCTGTTCTGGGTTTAAATCGCGGGGAATCGTATCCAAAACGCAAAGAGTGCCAAGCACAAAGCCATCGGGTGTCACCAAAGGCGCGCCCGCATAAAACCGGATTAATGGTTGATTAATAACTACCCGACAGCAGCTAAAGCGATCGTCTTCTAACGCATCGGGTACAATTAGCAAATCGTCAGGCTGCCCAATCGCATGATTGCAAAAACATGACTCGACTCTGGGAATTTCCCTCACTGAAACTCCCACCTTTGATTTAAACCACAACCTTGAGGCATCGACTATATCGATTAAAGCAATAGGAGTGCCACAAATCCGCGCCGCCATTGCCGTTAAATTGTCAAATTCCCCCTCTTCTGGAGTATCGAGAATTTCATACCTAGCAAGGGCTGCGAGCCGCGCCGCTTCATCGTTTTTATTCATTGATAATAGTTGCATTTGTTAGATAAATTAAAAAAACTGACTGGAAGGCAAACGCCCTCTAGTTTCCCAACTCGATTCAGACTTGCATCCTGGACAGACACCGCTACTTTATCTAATCGTTCTACTTCTCTACACTGAACGATATACCAATCAACTGGCTACTTGCTTCGGCCAAAATACGTAAATATACTGAATTAAGAGTCAAATAGACAGCAATTTGGGTCGCTGTAGGTGATTTGAAGAGGACGCGGTGACATCGGGACACGGTGACGCGGGGACACCCGATGGTAGGAGATTCCAACTTTGAAGAAGACGCGGAGACTGCCACAGGAATTAAGCAGGTCGAGATCTAGATCTGGCATAGAAACCCGGTTTCTTTGCGTAATATCATGTCGGTTGAATTGCCCGTAATAAAAAACCTCACCCAGTTGTTGCGTAGGGACACGGC
>DNGG01000489.1:1615-19631 GCA_003486675.1 Cyanobacteria bacterium UBA11372 | reverse complement strand
TTAATCTTGCCGTGTCCCGGCTTTTGATCGTGGGTAATCGACCGGACATGATATAAGTCCTGTGGGATCAAAAACTCCCCGCGAAGGCGTGTGTCTCCGCTTCCCTCTGTCTTCTTGGTCACTCCTGAATCACACCCGTATCGACAAAGCGCCCACCAGAGCCGCCGAAGACTTCATCGCCGCCAGTCCAATTAAAGTCGCTAATTCGCAAGTTAATCGAACCTTGTTCCCGATCCGGGTTGAAACGGATAATAATACCGTAGGTGCGGCGACTGTATTCCAAAAAGTAATCGGTGCTGAAACGTTCCCCCGTATCTAAATTAATCCCCGTTTGAAACCCAACTCGAAATGGCCCGTAAAGTTGCTGGGAGATACCAAAAGAAAGCACTCTAGTATCGACAACGCGGTCGAAAAAGAAGGGAGATAAACCATCTTTCAAAACTTGGGTGTAGCCGACATTAAACCCGGTATAGTCGAGAAAAGGTCGGGAAAAATGACCGAATTGTCCTTGTAAGGCGATACTACCGCTGAGGGTTTGTTGGGTATCGCCGCTGGTGTAGGCACTCGTCGTACCCCGCACCGAAGGAACCAGCTGGAGGAAAGGTACGACAGGAACTGGAGTATATCTCAAACCCTCCGATGCTGTGGCTGGTAAAGGTCGCCCGCGCCAGAGTAAGGTAGGACGTGCGAGTTCGGCGCTAGCTTGGAAGCGCGCTAAGGTGACGCGGTTATCTTGCGGTTCGGGGTTGAAGGGGTCAAAATCGATTAAATCCGCTCGGTCTGTTTCGGCATTAATATATTGAACGCCACCTTGATAGGTGAGGTTAAGACCAGTTCTCCCGAAACGAATAACGGGGGAAGTAATCACAGCGCCCAAACTGCTGCGAACGGTTTGAAATCCTAAAGAGCCATTAAATAAACGATTGCGGTAGCTGTATTCCAGGGTAAGCGTGTGGGGTAAACGAGTACCGATAATCTGAGTCGCCGCCAACCTCGCTCTAAGTCTATCGGGTAATTCGTTTAAAAAGAAAGTCGGTGTCACCGCAGAAGCTTCAACTCTGGTGCGCGGGCTGACGTTAGCATTAAACCGCATTCTAAAACCCCAAGAGTCTGGGTTAAAAATGTTACCGCTGTGTTGCGTTATGGCTCGCTGGACTAAAAACTGCGGCGTGATGCTCAGTTGCACCTGTTGCGTATTAATAATGTCAAAACTTCGCTCGACATAAACACCACCTCTTTCCCTCGCATCGTAGCGAATTTGCACTATCGGTGCTTCCCTTGGGGTGCGGTCGATAACTATCCGCCTTCGGAACGTGGGGATAGAAAAACCTTGATCGAAGAAGATGCGGGAGTTGGTGAGCCTAATTTCGTCCCGCAAAGGTGAAAGCTGGGTAAATACGGCTCGATCTGCGCGCAATTCCAATTCTGGCGGCGAAAACGGATCGTTGCTCAGGCGCACGTTGGTAGCAGTCCAGCCTCTGGGATAAAATTCAATCTGCTCGGCTTCAAAGCGGACTCGATTGATTTGACCGATGTTAGAGAGTCCACTCCTACCGAGTTCGACGGTGACACCGCCTGGGTTGGTAATTTGTTGGGGTGGTTGATTTTCGATTAAGCGATCGCTCAACGGTCGATCCGGGCTAGGGTTAGTCAATCCACCCGTCCCCGTCTCAAAGGTTAAATCCGTCCCAGAAGTCGGTGAAAATACTATGCCGCTAGCGTTCTGAATCGTACCGCTGTTTTGCACAAAGTTATAGACAAAGCGCGAGCCGCGAAACACCTGCTGTCCCCGCGTCAACGATGCATTGCCTTCTGCGATCGCAATAAAATTAAGTAAATTTCCTTGCACCCGGTTGGCATCCAGTATCCCCCCCTGAAACCGCATGATTACATTGCCTTCCGCGGTGAATATCTGTCGCCGTTCGTCAAATTCCTGCCGGTCAGATGTAACTTCTATTACACCCGCCGAAGTATTAACCCTAGTTGGCTGTTCTTGTTGCTGCGTTGCAGGTGTTTGGTTATTCTGGCTTCTGGGAGCAGGAACCGGCGACCTCTGACGAGTTTCTGGCACTTGTTGCGGTTCTTGCGCCTGGGAAACCGTCCCATCTCGAGTATTTGCCAGTTGGAGCAAGCGATTCAACAGCCACCCATCCTGGCCTGCATCCTTTGCCGTCCAACTCTGTATTTCTGCGGATTCTGCGCTAATTTTAGGTGCTGATTCTAACTCAGTACCTGCCCCGGAAAGATCGCCCCCCTGCTGCTCTGCCCGCTCGGCAATGATAGTGGAAATATCGGTAGCTACTGCTTCAGGGGCGATCGCCGCGTCTTGTGGATCTACTTCCACCACCGATATTAACTCCGAGTCGGCGGTTGCTTCTAGGACGCCAACGCTCAGAGGTGAACCCAAATCTGCCGCAGTTGCAGAGCCGGTTTGGAAGTCACTTTTGCGAGCAATGTGCTTCGAGTCGCCTGTTGCTGAATCGGAGTGCGATCGCACAATTGGCGATTCCCCAGCAGCAGAAGGCAAATGGGGGGATGGTACCGGCTGAATAATAGCTGGCGGTTCAGGAGGCGTAACTGGGTAGGGCATCTTTTAGTACACCGAAGCGAACAAACAACCCAGACGCAAAACCTCAACCGCATTTGAGGCTGTAAGGGCGAGGCATCCCCCGCCCAGACTGCCTGAGGAATCGTTAAATCGTTGCCTATTCCAAATCGCGACGCTTGGGGTTGCGAGCGGGGTCATTGGATAAGAACCCAAAGACGAACAGCAAAACAAAGAACGAAACAACGACATAGACAGTGGTTTTGAGTGCGATCATACGGTATCTCCGTGACGTGTGAAAAGCTCAGCAGTTCCGTCGTTTAGACAATTCAGCTTTATATGATACCGAAATATTGCCAAATTTTTTGGGAAAAATTGGCGATTCGGCATCCCCATCTATCCCCCTGCTGGTCAAATGATGCCAGAACGGGTGTTTTATGTGGTTTTTTATACATTTATTGATTGAATTTATGCTAATGACACGGTTAGTTCCGTAGAAACGCGGAGCAAACGACGCGCCTACACGGAAACTTTAATTAAAGTTTCCGTAAAATCCCTCAGAAGGTAGATGCGGTTTAGGATAGCGGCATTAAAATACAGAAAAGAATCTAGGCAAAAAATTGATCCAGATCACAACCAACCAACAACAAGCGTCACGGGATCGAGGAGATTCGCATCACGCAAGCACTAACTAAAAGACCTCATACTAGATTTGGAACTTCAGTAAAATTGCGGATATGCTATGGACTGGGTAGGTGACGGCTGTTTGATCGACCCCGATCGGTGGGTGGAGTGTTCGGAAACAGAGCCAGAGAGCTTGGTCGAACGCGACGTACACCTGAAAAGTAGCGATCGCAAACCGCAAATCGACGCCATACCCGCTAAAACCATAGTTTTACCAGCTGTGGCGAAAACTGAGGCGAATAGTTTTACACCAAAACTCAGTTTGGACTCTACGCTGCAAGAATTAACGCTTTATGACGTTTGCGTCGAGTCTTCCCGTCCCACCAACCAAGTCATTCAGATTTTAAACGAAAATCCTTTGCTTCCGGGCATCATGATCGCCAGCGAAGGCAAGTACGTCGGGATGCTGTCGCGGCGGCGAACTTTTGAATATCTCAGTCGTCCCTACAGTTTAGAGTTATTTGCCAAACGACCTTTGAAGATACTTTATGGTTTGGCGAAAACGGAAATTTTAACCTTGTCGAGCGATACTGAAATTGTGGCAGCAGCGAGGCTGTCTTTGCAGCGTCAGCCGGAACTGATCTACGAACCCATTGTTGTACAAAACCGGCAGGGAGTCTACTCCCTATTGGACGTGCATCAGTTACTGTTAGCACAGTGCCAAATTCAAGATGCAGTAGCAGCAGCACTCAAGCAAGCAGAAGCGAAATATCGCAATATTTTTGAAAATGCGATGGATGGCATTTTTCAAACTACACCCGACGGCAGCTTTAAAAGTGCTAATCCCGCAATGGCGCAGATTTTGGGCTATAAATCGCCAACGGAACTGATAAACAATTGTACCCAGATTGCAAAGCAACTTTATATTAACCCGCAGCGGCGAGCTGAATTCATTGCCGCGATGGAAGAATACGATGCCGTATCCGCGTTTGAATCGCAAGTTTATCGCCTCTGTGGTAGCGTTATTTGGATTAGAGAAAACGCTCGCGCCGTCCGAGACGATAGCGGTAATTTACTCTACTATGAAGGCACCGTTGAAGACATCACCGAGAAAAAGCAAAGGGAAGCGCAATTAAAACAAAAAACAACTGAGTTAGAAACAGCATTACTAGAATTGCAACAAACTCAAGCCCAGCTAGTTCAATCAGAAAAAATGTCTTGTTTAGGGCAATTGGTTGCTGGAGTTGCCCATGAAATTAATAACCCAATTAATTGCGTTTCTAGCAATCTTCCCCACGCGGAGCGTTATATACAAGAATTGTTAAATTTGTTGCAGCTTTATGCTCAACACTATCCAGAACCGCCCGCAGAAATTCAAGCCGAAAAAGCAGCTATAGACCTAGAATTTATCATCGAAGATTTACCTAAAATTTTATCGGCAATGCAGCAGGGGTCAGAGCGCATTCGCGAGATTGCCCGCAGCTTGCGAAACTTCTCCCGCACCGATGAAGCGCAAATGAAACCCGCAGATATCCACGAGGGAATCGAAAGCACCCTGCTGATTTTGCACCATCGATTCAAACCCAAACAAGAATTTCCCAGAATTGAGCTCGTTAAAGAATACGGCAACTTGCCACCTGTAGAATGTTATGCCGGACAACTCAACCAAGTCTTTATGAATTTGATCGGCAATGGGATTGATGCTATAGAAGAGGTAATGGGTAATGGGTCATGGGTAATTGGTAATGGAAAAGAAACCAATTACCAATTACCGACTATTCGCATTTCCACAGAAGTTATCAACGATAATTGGGTGAAAATCCGCATATCCGATAACGGAGCGGGGATGACGGCAGAAGTACAAGAACAGCTATTTAACCGTTTTTTTACTACAAAACCAGTTGGCAAAGGCACGGGTTTGGGTTTGTCAATTAGTAAACAAATTGTGGAAAAACACAAGGGGAATTTAAAATGCATTTCCGCACCTGGACAAGGGTCAGAATTTATCATTGAGATACCTATCTTCCAGTATAATTTTCCCAGAATCTATCAATAGGTGAATGCCACTGTGCCAGAGAATTTTGTATGCTTCTGTAGCTAGTACCATACACGCCTACTTGCAAAGGCATGACTTACGCTCATATTCCGGGTTTCTATGGAAAATCGTCGCTTTGTCACCAGAGATTGCAGCCAGAAACCCGGTTTCTAAGATCGTCGCGGGTAAGTCCTGAAAGGATAATCTTTCTGGCGCTGCTAAAATCATTTGCGGGGATTTGCTTTCGATGCAAGCATTGGGCGTGTTTGATCTAAAACAGGGTTTGGAGATTGACATGAACGTAGACATCTTTGCGCGACAAATGCAAGCCCTCAACTTGCGATTGAACAAGCTTTACCAAGGTGCTAACGCATCGCCTTCTCCTCCAATAGAGCATCTACTACCCGTTGCTTTCAAGGAATTGGGTATTGTTTCGGAAGAACTACAGGTGGCTGTAGAAGAATTGTGTCAGCAAAATGAGGAACTGGCAGTCGTACAACTCGAGTTACAAGCCGAACGCCAGCGCTACCAGGATCTGTTTGAATTGGCACCGGAAGCTTACTTAGTAACCGATGCAGCTGGTAAAATCCGGGAAGCCAATCGCGCCGCCGCCCTTTTGCTCAATATCTCGGAGCAGCATTTGATCGGTAAACCGCTGGTTGTGTTTGTGGCATCGGAAGAGCGTTGGAACTTTCGCAACGAATTGAACCGACAGCAGACGAACTCGCGCATCCAAGACTGGAAAGTCCGCCTGCAACCCCGTGGGGGTGAGCCATTTGAGGCAATGCTGACAGTGTCTGTGGTGCGCGATCGCGAAGGTATGCCGCTTTCCCTGCGCTGGATACTGCGTCAGATCGGCACCAGTGCGCCAATTAAAATCGCGCACCAAACAAATAACGACACCAAAAGCGTTGACCGCCCAGTAGAGGTTTATGCTAAAGGAGAGAATATCCCCCTCAATCCCCAAGTAATTTGGCAAGTCGAGCGAGGCTTGGTCAAGCTAACAACTATCTGCGACACTGGCGAAGAGGTGCTGGTAGGATTGGTAGGGGATCAAATGTTGTTTGGATCGAGTTTAACTGCTCTGAAAACTTACCAAGCAACGGCTATGTCCAAGCAAGTTCAGTTAGTAGAAATTTCCCTTGCAGAGATAGCAAATAACCCACATTTATCTCAAACTTTTTTCGATCAAATTAATCGACGGCTGAAGCAAACCGAATTGCTTTTAGCCATTTTTGCCAAGCGGCGCGTGCAAGATCGCTTGCAGCATCTATTACTACTTTTGAAACAGGAAATTGGCGAACCCCATAGGGAAGGAACTCGTCTAAAAGTTCGGTTGACTCACGAAGATTTTGCCAACACCTGCTGTACCACTAGGGTGACTATGACTAGGTTGCTGCTGGGGTTACAGCAAGAAGGGAAGATTGTCTTTGACTGCGATCGCCACCTGATTTTAAAACACGGCTGCTTTTGACCGAACCATTGAGTCCAATCTAATGTTCCATTGAGATCTTGCACCATTAGCCAACCGAGGCAAAGCCTGGATCGTCTCGCTCCCAGGCAAAGCCTGGGAGCGAGATCGAACTATATTTTACTTTTTATGTATAAATATATAATAGATAAAAAAAGTTAATCTTTTTAAAGATATGTTATACAAAGTTTATAAAGTGTGAAGAAGATGTAAAATTAAACTCACAGAATATCATCACAAGTCCACTCGCGTCGGTAGTGTAACGCGGTGTTATCAGTCAGGTATGAAGAGTTGCACTCGCTCGCCTCTGGCTCAAATCGACGCAAGCTTGTGCAATGGTGATGCGGATAGTTTTAACTTCAGGGGCATTTCGGCGATCGCGCAGTAGTAAATATAACTGAGTAGGTGAGCAATGGCAACCCAAACGGCAAAAATTTCCACCAGCAGTCGAAAGGAATTGCAAGCAAAACAGAATCGGTTTTTCACCCTTTCGTTGGATATGTTTTTCATCTTGGGTTTTGACGGCTACCTAAAGCAAGTCAACCCGATGTGCGAAAAAATACTCGCGTTAACCTCCGCAGAATTGCTAGCCCAACCATTGCTGGAATTGGTGCATCCCGAAGATCGGGAATCGACTGTCGCTCAACTGGAAAAATTGGCGACCAGCACCGAAACCGTGACGTTTGAAAACCGCTGCCGTTGCCAAGATGGGTCGTATAAATGGCTGCTGTGGAACGCTGCGCCCTGCCAAGATGATAAATTAATTTATGCCGCCGCTCGCGACATTACCGAGCGCAAACAAGCAGAAGAGGCGCTCAAAGAAAGTGAAGAACGCTTTCGCTTGTTAATCGATCGAGTGAAGGATTATGCGATTTACATGCTCGACCCCGATGGACGGGTTGTGAGTTGGAACCAAGGCGCAGAAAGAATCAACGGGTATCGCACAGAAGAGGCGATCGGTAAGCATGTTTCCTGCTTTCATCCCCCCGCAGAGGTAGAAAGCGGTAGACCCGAAGAAGTATTGCAAATTGCAGCGCAATTGGGTGGGTACGAATACGAGTCTTTGCGCTTGCGTAAAGATGAATCGCAGTTTTGGGCGAATGTGGATGTAACGGCGTTAAGAGACGAAAACGGACAGTTGCGGGGTTATGCAACGGTAACGCGGGATATTACCGAACGCAAGCAAGCAAGCGAAGCGCTGGAGCAAGCGTATCGCGAGTTAGAAAAACGGGTGGAGGAGAGGACTTTTGAGTTAAAAGCTGCTAATGAAATGCTCGTACAAGAAATCGGCGATCGCAAGCGCACCGAAGTAGCTTTGCGCCAATCTAAAGCACGCTTAAAAGAACAAGCTAAACAGTTAGAAGAGGCACTTTACCAACTGCATCGCACCCAAGCACAACTGATTCAAACTGAAAAAATGTCGAGTTTGGGACAATTAGTAGCGGGTGTTGCTCACGAAATTAACAATCCCGTCAGTTTTATTTACGGCAATTTAGACCATGCTAGTCATTATATCCGCGACTTGCTGCACTTACTTAGCCTTTATCGGCGACACTATTCCAACCCACCAATCGAGATTCAAAATTCAGCCGAAGCGATGGATATCGATTTTGTCATGGAAGATATGCCCAAACTATTATCTTCGATGAAAATGGGAGCCGACCGCATCCGCCAAATTGTTTTATCCCTGCGGAACTTTGCGCGTCACGACGAATCGGAAATGAAGCGAGTTGATATTCACGAAGGATTAGATAGCACGCTCAAATTGTTGCAACATCGCCTTAAGGGAAGTGATGGACAAGCAGGAATTCAAGTTATTCAAGGATACGGCGATCTGCCTTTGGTAGAATGCTACCCTGGATTGCTCAATCAAGTATTTATGAATCTCCTCAGTAACGCCATCGACGCTTTGGAAAATCATCCAGATCCCAGAATTCTCACGATTCGCACCGAACTGGCAATGCGGGATTTGGCGATCAACTACGGCGATTCTATCCTATCAACCGACCAATCCCTGATTCCCAATCCTTATATAATCATTCGCATTGCCGATAATGGTCCCGGTATGACGGAAGCAGTCTGCCGCCGGTTATTTGACCCGTTTTTTACGACGAAACCTTTAGGCAAGAATAAGGGACTTGGTTTGTCTATTAGCTACCAAATTGTGGTTGAAAAACACGGCGGCGGCTTGCACTGCGTTTCCTCTCCCGGTGAAGGTACCGAGTTTATTATTGAGATACCCGTGCAGCAAACTGTTCAGTGGCGAGCGTTCGATAATCCCCTCCCTGAAAATTCCACCTTTTTCTCACCATCAGCATTTAGACCTGGGATATTCTAATGGGTAATTGGTAATGGGTAATTGGTAATGGGTAATTGGTAATTGCTAATTGGTAATTGCTAATGGCTAATTGCTAATTTTTTGCGATCGATATTCAGGGGTAAACCATCTTGAAAAACGAGTAATTCTCCTGGGTTAATCGGCGTCCAGACTTCGTTGTCCGTCAGGGGAGTGGTGGCGATGATAGCGACGCGATCGCTTTGAGTCGTTAACTCCCGAAAGTCTACCGTCACATCTTCGTCAATTAAGTGGGCAGCCGCAAAAGGCGCTTGCCTGACAATGTAGGTGAGTTTAGTTGAACAGTGGGCAAAAAAGTGTTCCCCATCCGAAAGTAAATAGTTAAATACCCCTTTTTCTGCCAAAGCATCGCTGATTTCTTTTAATACTGCGTACAGTTTTTCTATTGGGGGTTTACCTTGGGGAAATTGTTCCCGTAAAGCGTTCAGTATCAAGCAAAAAGCTTTTTCGCTATCCGTTTGACCTACTGCTTGATAAAAATTTCCATTTTCTGGATGTAAATCTAGCAAATTTCCATTGTGAGCAAATACCCAATACCTTCCCCACAACTCCCGCCGGAAAGGATGACAATTTTCTAAGGCAATTTTACCCTGAGTTGCTTTACGGATATGGGAAATTACGTGGGTAGAGTGGATCGGATAGCGCCGCACCAACTCGGCAATCGGAGAAACAACTGAAGGTTTATTATCTAAAAAAATCCGGCATCCCAATCCTTCAAAAAAAGCAATTCCCCACCCATCGCGATGTTCGTCTGTCTTTCCACCCCGCGAACAAAAGCCTTCAAAAGAAAAGCAAATATCCGTGGGTACGTTGCAATTCATTCCCAGCAGTTGGCACATGGATTTAGAAGTGGACATGGGGCATCGACTATAGTAAAAACTCGCTCTAAAAAATTGCCTAGTTTTTACACAACCTATGTAAATTTTCTCTTTTATATTTATCCTATGGTATTGAGGTCAATTTTAGCTATATTTTTATATTTTATCAATTATTTGTTATTATTTCTTAACTCATATTATGTCCGAGAGGCTTTGGCATCGCACGCGGGGGGCGGGTTTATCAATACAATTCGCCTTTGATCAAAGATTACTGGTAAAACCCGCCCCTACAACACTATTAACTGTACGAGTCTGATACTACCAGACGCGATATCATGAATAATTATAAAACCTTGCGCGCACGCGGTCAACTGCAATCTCATCTAAGAACATCCATCCCCATTCGGGTTTTAATTCGGGTCGCTTGTGGGGTGTAACAATTATCATTGAGTGGGAAATTAGACTCAACTGGTAGGTTAATAGGGGGAGACGGGAAGAATTTACCAAATGCATGGCGAAACTACAAACGATGAGACTGTAGGAGCGATCGCCGATCATTCCAGAAGCAATATCCTCAAAAGTGTAAGTTTCGGCGACTTGATTTGTGCGGTTAAAATAAGCCTTACCAGTGTAAGGATCTATACCATCAATATTAGAACAACCCAAACTTTTCAAAGCTAGGGTAACCTCACCGCTACCACAAGCTAAATCTAATACTTTGCTAAAATCCAGAGACCATTTAGCAGCAGCTAATTGTATAACTTTTCTAATAGCAGACTCGTGAGGGTTTCTATATTCATCGCCGCATCTTTCATAGAAACCTTTGACGCTGTGTTCTTCGTATTCATTCCGTATCGCTTTAGGTTCTGATTTAATAGTTGCTTGAACTTTACGTTTTTTATTCATAGACTAGGGTTTTTCAGTGGACAGTGAACAGCGGACAATTATCAACAAAAATTGGATTGAAAGCCTCGTCCTTCTAAGATTGTTGACTGACTGTCAACTGTCAACTGTCAACTGTTACGTATGAGTTGTCGTCGGATGTAAAACCTCAAGTAAAGCATCTGCTAAGATTACAGCTTCTTTGGCGCGTTCGTGAGGGCTGGCAGAAATGCTGGTTGCTTGCAAAGCTAGTGCGGCGATATATTCTCTTTTTGTTAGCCCTTTTTCCAGCATTGAAGGCTCTACAGGATGGGCGGCACGTTCTGCTTGAGTCGTCATTTTTTTACTTCCTTTTTAAGAATAAACAATCCAAAAATTATCTAAATAACTCAATTTGCTATTTATAAACTTGGGTATTGCTAATTGCTAATTGCTAATTGCTAATTGCTAATATAACATTTTTCTTGGTAAGCTGCGGGAGCACCTAATTTGAGAGCCAAATTTTCCCTTCTTCTTGTGGGGTGGGCAGATTCGCCTGCCTCTTTATTGGATTTAAATGCTCCCACAGCTTATTAGCCATTAGCCATTAGCCATTAGCCCCAAGCAGAGAGATAACTACTGACAAATCCATTTCCACAGCGGATGACTAGATCCTTGCTGGCGAATGCGGCGGACTTGTTTTTCTAGACGCTTTTGTTCTTCCTGAGAAATTCCCCAGAGAATATTGCGACTTTGCCAAACTAAAACAGCAGTTGTCATGCCGATACATAAACCAATACCGAGGGTTGGTAGTCTATTGTAGGCTAAGCCGTAACGCAGGGCAGCCCAAGTAAAATGTTGCTGCCATAATGCAATTTCTGCACGCAAACCCCACAGACTCAAAGCACCAATGCTTAGCCAAAGCAGCGCGACAACCAACCACCTGCCGTAGATTGTCAGCTGATGTAGCTTTCGCACTTGGTGTTTGAAATGGGGGTCGTTTACAGCAGCAAAAATCGACGATGAAGTATCAATTGATTTTGATTTTTCCTCGTCGTTGCTGTTTTTAAATTTATCGTCTCGACGCCTCGCCATCGACACCTGCCTTTTGCCTGTTAGACTTCATCGGAAGGTTTGGGTTCTGAGGTAGAAATTGCCATCGATTCACCGTTCCTTTCTCGCCACCAAGCTAGTAAAGTACTGGCGATAAAAATACTCGAATAAGCACCTGTGGTGAAGCCGATAATTAAGGCGAGGGCGAAATATTTGAGCGTTTCTCCGCCAAATAGAAAGATGCTGAACAAAGATAGCAGCGTGGTTAAGGTAGTGTTGATCGATCTGGTCAAAGTTTGATTGACCGCATCATCTACAATATCTGCGATCGCGCGATTTGGATTTAGCTTCAATGTCTCGCGTACTCGGTCGTAAATTACCACAGTATCGTTGACCGAGAACCCGATAATGGTCAGCAACGCCACGATAAATAAACTATCGACTTCAACGCCCAATACTAAGCCCAAAATTGCGAAAACACCAACGGTTAGCCAAACATCGTGGAATAGGGCAACCAGTGCAAAAAAGGCGTAGTCTAACTTGAACCGCATACTGAGATAAACGGTAATCCCAGCAAAGGAAATCAGTAAGGCTAATAAACCGCCACTGAGCAACTGCTGTCCGATTGTAGGACCAACGGTATCGATTTGAGTCTTTGTCGGATCGAAAGTGCCGATTTTTTCTTGCAACGCGGCTTGGAGCTTGGTACGCTGCTCCACATCGATATATTTTGTTCGCAGGGACAGCGCTTGCCTGTCTGGTCCTGCGACTTGGATACTGTTGTTGCCTAAACCTAGCCGATCCAAGACTTGCCGGACTGGGGTGGGGTCAATCGGTTGAGTGCAATTATTGGGTATAGAACAATCCCGTGCGAATTGTAAGCGCGTACCGCCGATGAAATCCACACCCGGACGCAGGGGGGCGCCAATTTGCTGCCAGGAAATTAGGATTGCGACCAGGCCGCTGAATAGAATAGCAGCAGAAAGAATCCACCAAAGCGATCGCTGTTGATTAACCGCTAACTTCATTTAACTACCTCAAGCTTCGGGGCATACAAATGGGGTTTCCGCAGTTGGGGAATGCCAATCGCCAACATCAACAACGTCCGACTGCAAGTAATTGCCGTAAACATACTCACTCCCACGCCAATTGCTAGCGTCAGGGCAAACCCTTTGACCAACCCCGTCCCCAACCAAAACAACGCCGCACAGGCGATCCAAGTTGTGACGTTACTATCCAGAATGCTGGAAAAGGCGCGATAAAAACCCGACTCGACGGCGCGATATAAAGTTTTACCTGCTTGCAATTCTTCCCGCGTCCGTTCAAAAATCAGCACGTTAGCATCCACCGCCATACCGATACTGAGGATAAACCCGGCAATTCCCGGTAGGGTTAAAGTAACCGGAACGATCGCATATACCGCCAAGTTCAGGATTGTATAGATAATCAGGGAGATATTGGCAATAATTCCGGGTAACCTGTAGTAGACTCCCATAAACACCAAGACTAAAACCAAACCGCCAATTCCGGCGTAGATACTGCGCTGGACGCTATCCCGTCCCAAAGTTGCACCGACTGTGCGGTTTTCTACTACTTCTACTGGAAAAGGTAGCGCCCCGCCTTTCAATTGCACTGCCAGTTCAAACGCTTCTTTAGAAGTAAAGCGCCCTTCAATGCGCGCCCTGCCGCCGGTAATCCCAGTCTGAGCAAATTCTTCGCCGACGATGGGGCTGCTAATCAGTTTATTGTCTAGGAAAATTCCAATACTGCGCCTAGTTCCGGCGAGGTTTTTGGTGAGTTGGGCGAATAAATCTGCCCCAGTTTGATCGAATTCAAACGCCACATTCCAATTATCTGAACCTGTCTGGGCGGGTTCTGGGAAGGCATTGATCAGGTTTTTGCCGGTGAGTCCGCTGGGTTCAAACAGTTGTTGAGTTAGTTGGGCGATTTGCTGTTCTTTTTGTCCAATTGCGGCTTTATTGGCAGCGATCGCCGCAGCATCCCCAGCTTTCTCCAACTCTGCTTGCTTTTGGCGCAACTGTTGCAGTTCTATCTGTCTGATCTGCTGTTGGGCGCCAATTTCCGGTTTGTTTGCTTCCTGGCGAAACTCCAGCTGCGCCGTCCCGCCTAAAATCCGCTCAGCTTCGGCGGGGTCTTTCGTTCCCGGTAATTGTACCGATAGTTGATTATTGCCGACTTTTTGCACCACTGCTTCCGATACGCCCAAACCGTTGACTCGGTTTTCGATCACCTTTTGTAGGGCGTCCAGTTCTTCTGGTGTAATTTGTCTACCTTGGTCAGACTGCTTAACCTGCAAAGTGATTTCCGATCCGCCTTGCAAGTCTAAACCCAACTTAAGGGGAAATTGAGCGATCGCTACAATAGACGCAATCAGCAACACCAAAATCAGAGCCAACAAGGAACGCTGTTTTCCCATACAACAACCCGCCGCGACAAATGATATGATATATCGTTTTGTGCGCGATCGCGTCATCCCCAGGCAAGGGAAATGAGGGACACAGGAGCAATGTAGGGGCGGGTTTTACCAAACATGCTTAAGCTCCAACAGACAATTTCAATAAACCCGCCCCTCGCCCGTCAATATTACACTTGACCCATGCCCGTTGTAGGGGCGGGTAATACCTGCCCAATCTGTGGAGGGCACGAGATATTTCGTTAAAGTGCGCCCCTACTTTAAACGCGCAGCGCTACCATTTTTTGTACGGCTTCTACAATGTCCTCTGGCTGTACGATGGTCAGGCGTTCTAACATGCCGTTGTATGGCGTGGGGATATCTTGGGAAGATAGGCGCAACACGGGGGCGTCGAGTTCGTCGAATAAGCGATCGGTAATCGAAGCACTTAATTCTGCTGCAATCCCGCCGGATTTCATGCATTCTTCCACAATAATCGCCCGGTGAGTTTTGCGAATCGAATCGCCGATGGTTTCCATATCCAAAGGTTTGAGCGAGATTAAGTCAATCACCTCTGGGTCAAACCCTTCTTTTTCTAGAGTTTTCACCGCCTGCATCACGTGGTGGCGCATCCGCGAGTAGGTGAGAATCGTCACATCTTTCCCTTTTCGCACCACTTCTGCTTTATCCAAAGGCAGCAGGTATTCTTTTTCTGGCAGGTTTTCTTTTAAGTTATAAAGCAGCACATGTTCAAAGAACAGCACCGGGTTATCGTCGCGAATCGCCGATTTTAATAGCCCTTTGGCATTGTAAGGCGTCGAACAGGCGACAATTTTGATGCCGGGAACCGCTTGGAAGTATGCTTCTAGGCGCTGCGAGTGTTCTGCACCCAACTGGCGTCCCACACCACCAGGACCGCGAATCACCATCGGAATTTTGAAATTACCTCCGGAAGTATAGCGCAACATCCCGGCATTGTTGGAAATTTGGTTAAACGCCAGTAGCAAAAAGCCCATATTCATGCCTTCTACAATCGGGCGCAATCCCGTCATTGCCGCACCTACAGCCATCCCCGTAAAGCTATTTTCCGCGATCGGGGTGTCTAATAGCCGCAGTTCGCCGTATTTCTTGTACAGGTCTTTTGTCACTTTATAGGAACCGCCGTAGTGTCCCACGTCTTCGCCAAGGACTAATACAGAAGGATCGCGTGCCATTTCTTCATCAATAGCTTCGCGCAATGCATTGAAAAAAAGAGTTTCTGCCATCGGACGGGTTGAAGGAATTTTTAGGGTCAGACTGCGATTGTGAAGTACCCCACCGCTCCCGGCGGATGGGGCTTCCTGTTTCATCGGTCAATGCCACGTTAGGGACTTCCGAAGAAGTTCGTACCGAGTACGATGATGGTCTTACTTGTCCTCCAGAGGTTGGCGACACGAGCTGTGAGCCTCACTCTCGTAGTAGACTGCTCTACTACCCAGGCAGCAACCCGTCTTCCACAGGTTGTTTAGTTTTGTTCGTACAACGTCTCATGGATTTCTGCAATGGCGACCAGCGGGAGACGTTCTTTCTCTGAACTCTGCTGTTTCTTCGGCAAGCGGATCAACCGCTACTTTGAAGTTAGCCTGTATGTTCCAGACAGTCAGACGGGTCAACAACCAATACAACTTTACCAGATCTTTTATCTATGTAGGGGTGAAGCAAAAGGGCGACAATTTATCTGGAAAACCCAAGATTTCATCTCCTTTTGCTTCACCCTCCCCAGGATCTCCGAACACGCCCTATCCGATAATTTGTTTTTTGGAGAAGTCTATTAGACCTCTCCAACAAAGAAACTCTTTGGCGGCTCATATTGCTGCTGCCCACCCCACAAGAGTTGCTGGAGCAGTCTATTACACTTCTCCAATAACTACGCTCTTTGGCGGCTCATATTGCTGCTGCCCACCCCACAAGAAATATGGTCGAGGTCTGGTTTCTAGGTTCCAAGCGTAAGTGCTGTGCAAATTTTATCCCCGCCGTGTCTCTACCCGAAAATCCGCATCTGCGGGTTTGATTTTTTTGCTGTGATTAAAATCACATAATAACCTTGACAAATCTCCTGACTTGCATTCCCGATGGCTTGGCTCCAGACCCGAATAAATGGGTAAGTACACCTGGAGTATTCATAATGACTATAGCCATTGCAACTACTCAGTTTAATACTGAGGTAAAAACTTTCAAAAGCCTTGTCATTATTGACTTTGGCATAGAAAATTCCCAAATTTTGGCATCAGGGGTTTTACCAGGGGTGCAAGTATATTTTATAGAGCGCGATCTCGATGGAATCGCGCAAATATCAACCGCACTAAAAGCATTTACCACTCAGGACGGACAAGTTGAAGCAGTCCATATCTTTTCCCACGGTAGTCCCGGACACTTGTATCTGGGCAATACTATCCTCAGCATTGATACTTTAAAGCACTACCAAGGTCAGTTGCAGCAGTGGCGAACGGCACTGACCGAAACAGCTGATATTTTACTTTATGGGTGTAACGTCGCCGCCGGGGATGGAACGGCGTTTGTTGCGGAACTTAGTCAGTTAACAGGGGCAAATATTGCCGCATCGACGAATTTAACCGGAAGTTCTGCTTTAGATGGTGATTGGAATTTAGAGTTTAAAACCGGAGAAATAGCGGCTGAAATTCCGTTAAAAATGGAAGCGATCGCAGCCTACAACAGCGTTTTAAACCTGATCGAAGTTACCAATACGAATGATAGCGGTGCTGGGTCGTTAAGGCAAGCGATTCTCTCCGCCGCTGCGGGAAGCACAATTCGATTTTCTCCCACCCTAGCGAATCAGACAATTAACCTAACCAGCGGTCAATTTAATCTGGATAAAAACTTGATAATTGACGGCGCTGGGGTTAGCAATATAACCATCAGCGGTAATAACGCCAGCCGCATTTTTAACGTGCAAAATGGCGTTAATTTTACCTTGAGAAACCTCACCTTAGCTAATGGCAGGTTGGCAGCAGATCCGAACAACCGCGCCACCAGTGCAGGGGCGGCAATTTTAACCGGATATCAAAGCGTTTTAAACGTTGAAAATAGCCAATTTAAGAATAACTTTGCCGGTTTTGGCGGGGCAGTTTTTACCGGATATCGTAGTACGAGTACATTCGTAAATAGCGTCTTTGATAACAACGAAGGAACCGCAGCGCGAAGCGAACGAGGTGGGGGAGCGATCGCTGGCGATACCGAAGCCAGTATGACCGTAAGAGATAGCCGCTTTACCAATAATAAAGGCGTCAATGGTGGGGCAATCAACAGCCTTCTAGGCCCTTTAACCGTAGACAATTCAGTTTTTATTAATAACGAGGCAGTTACTACCAGTACGATTACACCTTTCTTTGGTTTCGGCGGTGCAATTTTAACCGACGGTGCTTCCCACGATAATGACCCCGACTCCGGTACAATTTTGATTCGCAATAGTTGGTTTGAAGGTAACCGGGGTTTAGATGGAGGCGGGGCATATTTGTATGCCTATCCACCCGATGAAGTGTTTATTGAAGGTAGCACTTTTATCAATAATAGTGCCTTGGATATTCCCACAGGTGGGCTAGGAAAAGGCGGCGGACTGCGGCACGATAACAGCAAACTAACAATCAAAAATTCCACCTTTGCCAACAATTACGCCCAGTCTCAAGGTGGGGGTTTATTCTTAGTTAATAACGACCCAACCCAAACCACGACGATTATCAACAGTACAATTTCTGGCAACCGGGCGCAAGCGGCAAACGGCACATCCGGTCGGGGTGGCGGCATGGCGAATTACTCGACCAGCAGTATTATTAACACGACCGT
>DNGG01000489.1:0-1435 GCA_003486675.1 Cyanobacteria bacterium UBA11372 | reverse complement strand
AACTTCGCCGGTGAATATGGCGGAGGAATTTTTACCGGCGGACAGAAACCCGTCTCGGCACAAAATTCGATTTTCGCCAAGAATACAGCCGGAAATCCAGCCCGAATTTGGCAACACACCGACCGTCAATTAATTGACCGGGGAAATAACATCCAATTCCAAGGTAAATTAACCAACGATCCTAACGACACCAACATCACTGCCGGTGTTACAATTGCAGATCCATTATTAGGCCCCTTACAAAACAATGGCAACGGCATTCTAACCCACGCTTTATTACCAGGAAGTCCGGCAATTAACGCAGGTGGAAGCGTCGCCGGATTGAATTCAGATCAGCGCGGCACACCCCGTACAGATGGACGAATCGATATCGGTGCCTTTGAATTTGTTGCGCCTGTTTCTAATAGCTTTTCTCCTAACGACGATGTTGTCACTTTAACCGATGCCAATGATGTCGGCGATGCTTTGGCAGGCAACGATCTTGTCTTTGGTGTAGGTGGAAACGATAACTTATTAGGCAATTTGGGCAACGATACTTTGTACGGCAACGCAGGGAAGGATACCTTATTTGGTAACGATAATAATGACCTGCTATTTGGTGGGCAAGATGACGACTTACTTTATGGCAATCAGCAAAATGATACCCTCTATGGAGATAAGGGAAATGATTTTGTTTGGGGTGGAAGAGATAACGATTTGCTGTTTGGCAATCAAGGATTTGATTCGCTTTATGGCGACTTGGGCGATGATACAATGTATGGCGGCATGGAAGATGATTTAATATCTGCCAATCAAGGATTTGATCTTCTCTCCGGCGACATCGGTAACGATACGCTTTACGGCGGCAGGGACAATGATAGTCTGATTGGTGGTAGCGGCAATGACTTCCTCAGCGGGGATTTGGGTAATGATACGCTGATTGGAGGGACTGAGAGCGATCGCTTTGCCCTAGCACCTACTTTTGGCACCGATACTATCCTCGATTTCCAAGATGGTCAAGATTTTATCGCATTAGGTGGAGGTTTGAATTTTAACTCGCTGAGTATTACTCAAGGTGGTACTGGTGCTTTAATTACTATCGCCAGCAGCGGTGAATTGTTAGCAGTTTTGAATGGAGTTTCCGCTAATTTAATCTCTGGTGCCGATTTCAGTGCAATTTAGCATTACTCAGATCTTGCACCATTATCAACAAGCCTTCAAAGTAACGCCAAGGCAGTAGGATGAGCTAAGATACCCGACTTCTCTAACAAGTCGGGTATCTTGGTGTTATGTTTATTTAGAACCTTGTATAATCATAATGTGCTGAATTTGTCAATCAATTTATGACTCAAGAACTGATCGATCTCAGAAATAGTATCTTGGAGGCACGTTATACAGACGCTTTGGCAATTGTAGATGAGCTAGAAGGAATGAGCAGACAAGCGATCCTGCGTCA
>DNGG01000575.1 GCA_003486675.1 Cyanobacteria bacterium UBA11372 | reverse complement strand
GATCGCACCCTACTTCACCCCAGTCCCCAAAAACTAGAACGCTGGCGCAAAATTGCCATAGAAGCAGCCGAACAATCAGAACGCCTCATCGTCCCCGAAATTTTCGACCCCATTCCTTTTTCTCAAGCATTATCAATAATAGGGGAAAAAAACTATGGCTATATCTGCGAAGGACGCGGGGACTTTCCCCATTTACTAAGTTGCTTGCAGGATACAGTAAAAATAGCCAATCAATCCCCCCAAACCACGATTACAATTGCCACAGGCCCAGAAGGGGGATGGACAGCCGCAGAAGTCGAGCAAGCTAGCGCCGCCGGAATTCAACCCGTTTCCCTGGGAAAACGCATCCTCCGCGCCGTCACCGCCCCTATAGTTGCTTTATCTTTGATATCAGCTGCTTTTGAGCAGGTGAGCTTCTTGAGCAGAGGTGCAGGTGAGCAAGTGAGCAGGTGAGCAGGTGAGCAGGTGAGCAGAGGTGCAATTAGCAAGCTTGCAATTACCAATTACCCATTACCAATTACCCATTACCCATTACCCATTACCCATTACCAATTACCCATTACCAATGATAGAAAGAGTCGCCGCCGCATTTGAACGTAAAGACTATCGGGAAGCTGCCCAATTACTCAAACAGTTGCTGAAAACTTCCCCTAACAACCCTTCGGTGCAATTTTATACCGGACGCCTGCACGAAGTAACCGGAAAGTTGGAAGCAGCAGAAAAAGTGTATCGCCAACTGCTGCGGGACACTACCAACCCTAAAATCGTCACTGCTGCACGTCAAGGATTGCAGCGACTGGAAACAATTAAAAAAGAACAACGTGCTTCAGCGATCGCAATAGCCAAAGCCGATCCAGGAAGTTCTGAACTTGGCGTGTTAATTTTAGAACCCGTAGCAGCGGAAGCCAAAACCGCAGCCGCTCAAAACTTTGCCCGGATTATGAATATCGACCCCTACACCGCGCGCCTGCTGCTGCAAAGTCGAGGTTGGCGTTTATACCGCACGGGGGCGATTGGGGAACTGAAATTTTTTGGTCAACAGTTGCGGGAAGCCAAGATACCTTGTTTTTGGGTTGCGATTGGGGAAATTGAAAAAATCAATGTTTTTCGCGTCAGCTATTTCCAGACGGCTTTTCCCCAGGCTACCGTTATTTGCAGCGATGAGAGCGATCGCATCGGTTGCTTAACCTTTGATTGGTCGGAAGTCAGCCACCGGGTAGACGGACTCCTCCCCATCTTTGAGGAAGTCGTAGACCTCGATTACCGCAAAAAACTGCAACGCAAAGTCCAAACCCAAGACTACGCCCAATTTTGCGACCTACACCTTCCCAACAGGCGCTCTATTTTACGGCTTTACGATAGCGGTTACCAGTTTCAAAATGGAATTCACCTGACACCCGAACCCGATAAAGATACCATCCGCAGAAACTGGAACCGCTTGCTGGAATTCCTGAATCATCAACTACCAAATGCAAAAGTTTGGTCTGATTTTACCCCTTTTGCCGAAACAGCTTTAGATCAGACCGAACTTCTCGACCGGATTAAATCCCACATGCACCTGTTTCGCCGCCATGAAAGCCACTGGGACCCAGCTTTTCAGCTGTACAGCGGGCTGGTTTTTCTGAAGCATCTATCAGTTGCTGGTAATGGGTAATTTCCCCTTGCAGATTGCTCCAATTGCATATTTTAGATGGGAATTCCATCTAATTAATTGCAGATTGCAGGCGCATGAGGTACACCGAAGGAATGCAATAGCGGCTGCCATTAATGCTTGCCGCTATTGCATTCTTGCGCCATTTGGCTTGACTTCACTCGAAAAGCAATCCGCTGTAATTGCAGATTGCTCCAATTGCAGATTGAAGAATTGGAATTTCATCCACGCATCTCAAATCTCAAATCCTATCTTGTTTTCATCTGACGAGCCATTTCCAGGTACGAGTTCATATTCGCACCCGGACGACGACGCCCGTTTGTGCTGGTCAGCGTCAGCAAATAATCGGGAGCAAACGTTTTGATCGCCTGGGGTTGAACTTGTCCGTTAGCAGCGGCGGCGGGTGCGGCGGGTTTAGCCGGTGCGGCGGCGGGTGCGGCGGCGGCTGCTTCCTTGGCTTTAGCGGGTTTGGACTTGGCTGCTGGCTTGGTCGCTTTTGCCGGTTCAGCCGCTGGTGCGGGTGCGGGTGCTGTCTCGACTTTTACTGGTTCAGCTGCCGGTTGCTTGCCATTCTCTGACGCTGACGCCTTAGATTCGTCTAATTCCATGTAAAAGCCATTGCTGCCTTTACGAGCTTTAGATGCGTCTTTGGAATTACTCTTTTTGAGAAAACCGAACATTATAACTTCTCCTGGGATATCTCTGTGGCTCGCCCAAATTGCGGATTATTAGTGCCATCAGGTTTAATTATAAGTTTATGGCGCATTATTGCAAGATAATTTGATCTTTCTTAACAAAATTTAAAAATACAGCGATACCTGCTAGCTGTTAAACGATTCGGGAAAGATCGCGCAACGCTTCCTTTGCATACCTTTACAAAGTTCTAAGAATTTTAAGAGAAGGTAAAAGCTAGTCGGCAGGTAGTAAATCTTTACTACTGAGAGAAAATCTTCATGCCCGGAAAAGTAAGAATACTCAGATCTTGCACCACGATCAACAAGCCTTCAAACCCTTGTTTCTTGACGAAAAATCTAGGCTTTCAAGCAGCAGCTCTTTGCCAGAAACTAAGGTGTTAGCCAAGGTGCAAGATCTAAGAATAAATACCTACGACCCACGACCCAAGACCGCTTCCAGGCACCGTGTTAAAATAGTGAAATAATACATAATTCCGAGCGAAATATGGGAATTATGGAAAACAGGGTTCAAGCATCCAAAAGCGATCGCAAGGGCACCTGGTTGAAAATAATTGTTTTATGCAAGCCCTGGTATACCCCATGACCCAGTCTCCGACACAAACGATTTCACCTGCAAAGCTTTCCAAGGTAGAAGGAATAAAAGAACGCAGCAATTATTTGCGGGAACCCGTCGCTAGTGAGCTATTAGAGGATACAACCCACTTTAGCGAAGATGCGGTTCAGATTCTCAAGTTTCACGGGTCTTACCAGCAAGATAACCGGGATAACCGAGTCAAAGGGCAGGAAAAAGACTATCAGTTCATGTTGCGTACCCGCAATCCAGGGGGATATGTTCCACCGCAACTTTATTTAGCCCTGGACAAGCTAGCAGACGAATACGGGAATCACACCCTGAGAGCGACGACGCGACAAGGGTTTCAGATGCACGGTATTTTAAAGCAGAATTTATTTAGCGCGATCGCAACCATCATCCGCAACCTGGGTTCGACCTTGGGTGCTTGCGGCGACGTCAACCGCAACGTCATGGCACCCCCAGCACCGTTCAAAAACCGCCCAGAATACGAATACGCCTGGGAATACGCCAACAACATCGCCCACTTGCTGACACCGCAAACGGGTGCCTATTACGAAATTTGGCTAGATGGGGAAAAAGCCATCTCAGCCGAAGAAAACCCAGAAGTCAAAGCCGCAAGGCAGCGCCACAACAACGGTACGATTGTCAACGATCAAGAAGAACCGATCTACGGCGATCGCTACATGCCCCGGAAATTTAAGTGCAGCGTCACCGTACCGGGGGATAATTCGGTTGATTTGTTTACCCAAGACCTCAGCTTAGTCGTCATCACCGATACTAAAGGAGAGTTGCTGGGATTTAACGTATTTGCCGGGGGTGGTTTAGGACGTACCCACAACCAAGAAGAAACCATTCCTCGTCTAGCCGATGAGATTGGATACGTCGAAAAAGCAGATGTTTACGACTTAGTTAAAGCGATTGTAGCGACTCAGAGAGATTATGGCGATCGCGTCAATCGGCGACACGCCCGGATGAAATATTTGCTAGAAGATTGGGGGGTGGATAAATTCCGCACCACCGTAGAAGGTTATTTTGGCAAAAAACTGCAACCATTAAAACCCTTGCCAGAGTGGAAATATGAAGACTTCTTGGGATGGCAAGAACAAGGAGACGGTAAACTTTTCCTCGGTATTTCCGTTGAAAACGGGCGGATTAAAGATGACGGTTCCTTGCAGCTAAAAACCGCCCTGCGCGAAATCGTAGAACGGTTTAATTTAACCATGCGACTCACACCGCACCACAACGTAATTTTCTGCGACATCGAACCGGAACAGCGGCAAGAAATCCAAAATATTTTAAACCGCTGCGGCATCAAGATGGAAACAGAAATAGACCCACTGCTGCGGTATTCAATGGCTTGCCCAGCATTACCAACCTGCGGCTTAGCCATCACCGAATCAGAACGGGCAATGCCCGGAATTTTACAGCGAATTCGGGCATTATTGGTCAAAGTCGGCTTAGAAAACTCACACTTTATCGTGCGGATGACCGGATGCCCAAATGGCTGCGCCCGTCCTTACTTGGCAGAAATAGGATTTGTCGGTAAAGCGCCTAATTCCTATCA
>DNGG01000255.1 GCA_003486675.1 Cyanobacteria bacterium UBA11372 | reverse complement strand
TAAGCTTGCGCTCCCTTGCGGGCTAAATCTTTTCTGTCTAATCCAGCGGCTTCTATGGCTTCGTAGTGGCTAATTTTAATCCCCGGCAGGTATTCCAGGGTTAGCACCCGGGGCGAAGTATAGCGCCAGTATACTCGCGGGACTTTTACCCAATCCTCGTTGCGAAAGTTACGCCGAAACGTATCGGCGTTGCGACCTTCGTTGAGGTATTCGATTTCTTCCCACAGAATGCGACAGCATTCTTCGTAAATTCCCAGCCAATCTCGACCGCGGCCCCAATCGGGATGGTTTTGGAAGTAACGAGTAATTCCCTTGAGAATTTCCAAGTCGATGGTAAATAACTTTACCAATCCCGGTCGCTGCACTTTGACGACAACTTCTTCCCCCGAATGCAACTGGGCTTTGTGTACCTGTCCCAGACTGGCTGCGGCTAGGGGAATCGGGTCAAAACTGCGGTAGAGTTCCGGGATTGTTTTCCCCAAATCCTGCTGGATAATGGCTTCGACTTGCTCGTAGCTAAAAGCCGGGACGCGGTCTTGTAACTTGGAGAGTTCCTCGACATATTCACTGGGGAAGAGGTCGGCGCGGGTAGAAAATAACTGCCCGACCTTGATAAAAGTTGGCCCCAGTTCTAGAAACGTATTGCGAATCCAGATCGCTTGCTTTTTGCGTCTTTCAGCTTTTTTGGCCTCCGTCATACCTCCTGGATAGCTCCAAGGTTTACTATCGAGCCACAGCTCAAACAGTAAAGTCAAGACGAAGGCCCAAATATCTACAAAGCGGCGGTGACGCGAGTAATTTTCTCGATTCCAACGGTAGGCTTTATCAGTGTAGGGTTTTCCCACAGCTAAAAGGCGGTCTGAGTCGCTGGAGAGCTTTTCTTTTGGCGGGCGCTCCGCGTATCGCTTGGGCATGACATCATTATCAGGCAGGACAGACACTCCGATTCGGTGGTTGAGTTTAATAAATGTTTTTGTTTATACAGACCGGCTGCGATAGCGTTGCAACTCGGAGCGTACCTGAGCAATTTCTGCTCTGAGTTCGTCGATTGTTGCTTGCAGGTCTTGGCTGGAGGAACCTACGGATACAACCGTTGTAGTGGTTCTTCCCTCGGTGGCAGCTGCTTCGGCAGCTTGAGCGCGAGCGATCGCTTCAGAGGTAAATTGTCGCAAGCGTTCTCGTTGTTCGGCATCAAATTTACCGAGTTCCGAGAGGGCGTCGGTTAAAGTGTGTTCGAGTTGTTCGTACAGCAGATCGGCAACTGCCCTACCGAGAAAAAAGGCATGAATCAGGGGATTGCTCATAAATAATTTCGGGGCTTTCCGCCTGAATTATAACTTGCCTTTTCCTTTGGTGCTTCAGCCCTGAGAGTGGGTGTGCGGGTGAGCAGGTGAGCAAGGGGGCGGGTGAGCTTCTTGAGCGGGTGAGCAGAAGATTGCTGCCTGTGGAGCGCAACTTCCTATGAGCAGGTGGGCAGAATAACAAAAAAGATGAACCAAAAGACCAGAAGCGATGAACGAGAAAAAACCAATTCGGACTCATCGAGAATTGGAAGTATATCAATTAGCGTTTGATGCGGCGATGCTGATTTTTGAGCTAAGCAAAAAGTTTCCTGTAGAGGAGAAATATTCCCTAACCGATCAAATTCGTCGCTCGTCGCGCTCGGTATGTGCCAACCTAGCAGAAGCGTGGCGCAAACGTGGTTATAGAGCTGCTTTTGTCTCAAAACTCAGCGACTCGGAAGCTGAAGCAGCAGAAACTCAGACATGGATTCAGTTTGCCGTTAAATCTAACTACCTAGAGCTTGAGGCAGGTAGACAACTATATCGTACTTACAACCAAATTCTTGGCAAGTTGGTGAACATGGGTAACAACCCGTCGCCCTGGTTAATGCGGCGCTAGTGAGCGGGTGAGCTGGGGGGCGGGTGAGCATGGGAGCAGGTGAGGTAATTAGAATCTAGATTTCACTTCTCCTCTGCCCACCTGCACACCTGCACACCTGCACACCTGCACACCTGCACACCTGCACACCTGCACACCTGCTCGACTAAGGCGTTGCGGGTGCTTTTGGTAATGGCTGGATCTCTGTTTGCTCTTGCGAATGTGACTCTGTTGTTGCTGCGGGTTCTGGATTGACTTGATTGGGTAATGGGGATGCTTCTATCGTTGGGGTTGCTGCGGCTTCTGGGGTGGGTGTGGGCGTGGAGGTGGTTTCGGGGGTTGGTGTGGGTTGTGATGGGGTTGGCGAGGCTTCTGGGGTGGGTGTAGGCGTGGAGGTCGTTTCGGGGGTTGGTGTGGGTTCGGATGGGGTTGGCGACGCTTCTGGGGTGGGTGAGGGAGATGAAATGACTGGGGTTGGTATGTTTGTTGAATTGCGGTTTGTTGCTGGTTCGGGGTATGGGGTGGGTTGGGGTTGGTAGAATTGGGTTCTTCTGGATCTGCGGCGGGGGGAAGGGGTTGGGGTTGATTCGACGACTGGTTGTTCGATGCGGGTTTTAGTTTCGGGAGTTGAATCGGGTTCGGGAGTTGAATCGGGTGCGATGGTGGGGGCGGCGGTGGGCCAGTTTTCTGTTGGTGGGAATGATTGTTCTCGTTGTAAGAAGGGCAATCCGTTACCGCCCAAGCGCATGGATAAACCAAATGCCAACCCGACTATGGCGGCAAAAAGCCCAACGATTCCCACTACTCGGAGGGAGGTTTTGGGTGATAGGTATCCCAGGTTAAATGGCTGTCTGGTGACAGTTTCAGGAGTCTGTGTAGGTTCGGGAGTGTAGTTTTGGTCTGGTAAAAGGTCTAGCCAGCTTTCGACGGTTTGGGGACGCTTTTGGGCGTCCATTTCTAGGCCGCGCAGAATCGCTTGTTCGATCGCTGGAGTGAGGTGGGGGACTAGCTGGCGGGGGGGTGTGAGAGGGTAGCGATCGCGCAACACAGCTGGTACGGGAGGTTGTCCTGTCACCAAGCAATATAAAGTCGCTGCTAGTGCGTAGATATCTGTGGCGGGACTGCGTTTTTGGCGCAATACGTATTGTTCTGGCGGTGCATATCCGGCGGAAAGCAGCCCTGTTTGGGTTTGAGTTACTCCCAGGGTAAACTCGCGGGCAATGCCAAAGTCGATTAAAATCACCGAGTCGGTTCCGGCTCGTCGGATGATATTCTGGGGTTTAACATCTCGGTGCAGCAACCCATTTTGGTGAACCGTACTCAGGGCGGCGCCGATTTGATGTATGTAGTGAATCGCTTGCGCTTCCGGTAACGCCTGACCTGGTTTTACTAATTCTGCCAGAGTTTGCCCTGGGATATAATCCATGACGATAAATGGCTGTCCGTCTTCTTGGAAAATGTCGAGGACTCGGACAATATGGCTATGCTGGCATTTGGCTAGACGCTGGGCTTCGCCGATAAATTGCTGTTCAAAATAGGCGTAATTTTCTTGCTGGCGCAGGTTTTGTTGTAGGGTTTTGATCGCGACGGTTTGACCTAGAAGGCTATGGGTGGCTTTGTAGGTGATGCCAAAACCTCCTTGTCCGATGACTGTATCTAGGACATACTTGCCGTTTTGAAGAACTTTGCCAGCCGTTAGTTGCATAATAATTGATTCCCGTGCAGCCAATGCGAGACAACGCCAGTTTTTTATCATAGGCTATTCTTGTTCGACTAACTGGCGATCGCTCAACTCTGGTTTTATTTTTATTTGAATATAGTATTCTAGAGGGGCTTTGACGCCTAGTGTGAAAAGTAATGGATAAATTTGTTTGGTATGGATTGCCGATTGGTGCGGTGATTTTGATGGCTAACTGTGCGATCGCTAACTGTGCGATCGCGCCAGGATTCCAGGAAAACCCGAACTTGCCAGCAGTAGACTACGATCGGGTTTCCCAAGTTCCCGGAATTGACAAAATCTATCCAACAGAAAATTTGCATCGCCCAGTTGACGTGGAGGCGATGGAACAAGTGACTTCAGTATCGCAGCTAACAGACATAGATCCAAGCCACTGGGCATTTCAAGCACTGCAATCTTTAGTCGAGCGTTATGGTTGTATTGAAGGATATCCGGAGCGGACTTATCGGGGAAACCGTGCCTTAAGTCGCTATGAATTTGCGGCTGGATTAAATGCTTGTTTAGACCGAATTCAAGAATTGATTGCAGCAGCGGTTACCGATTTACCCAGTAAAGAAGATCTAGCAACAATTCGACGGTTGCAAGAGGAATTCCAATCAGAAATTACCGGATTGAGAGAAAGAATAGATCCTCTAGAAACTCGGACGGCAAAATTAGAAGCGAATCAGTTTTCTACTACGACTCAACTGAGAGGTTTTGCCGCGTTTAATCTTACCAATGCTTGGGCTGGAGATGAGGTAAAAGCCGAAGGTTTAAACCCATTTAACGCCAGACGCGATCCGCTTTCTAATAGACCCGTTATTCGAGAAGTGGGGGAGCAAAACATCACTTTTAGCAACTTTGTTGTGCTGACACTGAATACCTCCTTCACGGGTAAAGATCTGTTGGTAACTGAGTTGGGAGCGGGAAATGGAAATCCAGGCGCTAATAATTATATTTCGGCGGGCAATTTTAACTCAGGGGGCGTACCTTTTTTCGATCAAACTGTTGGAGTCGATCCGAATGATATTGTCTTGCGCGAATTATTATACAGCTTAAGAGTCGCTAATTCTCTGAGGATAACGGTTGGACCAAGAATTAACTGGTTTCGCTTTTTTGACGCCAATGCTTTTACTTTTCCTGGAACTGGTACGAGTAGTTTTAACTCGATTAACAGCACGTTTCTGACTTCTACAAAGCGGGGGGCTGGCGCTGTTATAGAATGGAATATTAGCAAACAACTAGAATTTCATCTGGGCTATCTAGTCGAAAGTCTTGAGTTTTTGCCCGGTAATCGCCCAGCATCTGACCCCAGTAAAGGTTTATTTGAGGGGACGAATACTATCACCGCTGAGCTGACTTATAAACCGAGTTCAAATGCTAATATTCGGCTGTTATATCAGCGGTCTAATTTGGATCGAAATTCAGTTGTTCAGATTGATTTGAGGCCGATTTTTGGGGTAGCAGATGACGGTTTTGGGGGTGGGGTTCGCGATGCAACATCTGATACTTTTGGCATAAATTTTGATTGGCTGATGACCAAAGGTTTGGGTGTATTTGGACGCTATACTTATGCTAGTACTCACATAGACCCTGTAAGAGTTGGGATTGAGGATGGACGTGTAAATGCCCAAACATTTCAAGTTGGATTAGCTTTTCCAGATTTGGGTAAGCGGGGGGCATTGGCAACTCTATCATTTGTCGTGCCATTTGATATTTTGGCTGGAGAAAAGTTTTTGGTATCGGGTGCTGGTAATGGGGGTACGCAGTACGAAATTGAAGCATCTTATTACTTGCCGTTGACTCAGAATATTGCTGTGGTTCCGGGTTTTTATGTCATCAGTAATATTAATAATTTTGATGACAATCCTACGGTTTTTGTGGGGAACTTGCGGACGCAATTTAGTTTTTAAAAGCGAGTCGCTTACAGCGGATTGCAAGTGAGTGAGGTACAGCCTTTTGGCGCAAGAATGCAATAGCGGCTGCCATTTTTGCTGCGCGCTTGACAAACGAGCGCGATTTCGCTTTCCCTCGCTCATATCATGTCCGGTCATTACCCATAATCATGAGCCGGGACACGGCATTATTAACGTTATCTGTTTGTCCGAGATATAGTCAGATGCCGTGTCCCTACGCAACAACAGAGTCTATTACCCATTGTTAGCAGCCGGGA
>DNGG01000251.1:5250-5384 GCA_003486675.1 Cyanobacteria bacterium UBA11372 | reverse complement strand
GGAGAAGATCCGCTGCGCTTCAAGATCCTGGATGATGTGGATGAAAATGGTAAATCCCCAACCTTCCCGCACCTTAAAGGTTTGCGAAACGGCGACACTGCTTCTTCGGCAATTAAACAAGTCGCTTCCGGTCG
>DNGG01000251.1:0-5005 GCA_003486675.1 Cyanobacteria bacterium UBA11372 | reverse complement strand
ATGAGCGCCCAGCAACTGGAAATTAAAATCGCCCAAGGCGCAAAACCTGGAGAAGGCGGTCAATTACCTGGAACCAAAGTCAGTCCTTACATCGCCATGCTGCGGCGTTCTAAACCAGGGGTAACGCTGATTTCGCCGCCTCCCCACCACGATATCTACTCGATTGAAGACTTGGCGCAGTTGATTTTCGACTTGCACCAAATTAACCCCAAAGCCGGGGTTTCCGTCAAACTCGTCGCCGAAGTTGGTATCGGCACGATTGCCGCAGGCGTCGCCAAGGCGAATGCAGATATTATCCAAATTTCCGGTCACGACGGCGGCACGGGCGCCTCGCCGCTAAGTTCGATTAAGCACGCGGGTTCACCGTGGGAACTCGGATTGACAGAAGTGCATCGCGTTTTGATGGAGAATGAATTGCGCGATCGCGTCATCCTTCGCGTCGATGGCGGTATCAAAACTGGTCACGATGTACTGATGGGCGCTGTCATGGGTGCGGAAGAATTCGGCTTTGGTTCAATCGCCATGATTGCCGAAGGCTGCATTATGGCGCGCATCTGCCACACGAATAACTGCCCCGTCGGCGTCGCGACTCAGCAAGAACAATTGCGGAAGCGCTTTACTGGTATCCCGGAACACGTGGTGAATTTCTTCTATTTCATCGCTGAAGAAGTTCGCTGCGTTCTGGCAAGGTTGGGCTATCGTTCGATTAACGAAGTTGTTGGTCGCGCCGACTTGCTGACCAGGCGGGACGTGCAGCTAACCAAGACGGGCGCTTTGAACCTCGATTGCCTGCTGTCCTTGCCCGATACCAGGGAAAATCGGGATTGGTTGAATCACGAAACCGTCCATAGTAATGGCCCCGTTTTGGATGACGAATTGCTTGCCGATTTGAACTTGCAAGTCGCGATCGCCAGCAACACTCAATACCACAGAACGGTGCGAATTATCAATACCGATCGAACAGTTGGCGCGCGTCTGGCGGGCGAAATTGCGTCTAAATACGGCAATAACGGCTTTACAGGTCAAATTACCCTCAACTTTATCGGCAGTGCCGGTCAAAGCTTTGGCGCGTTTAACTTGCCAGGGATGACTTTAATCCTGGAAGGGGAAGCCAACGATTATGTAGGCAAGGGGATGCACGGGGGCGAGATTATTATTAAGCCGCCCGCAGAAGCTACCTACCATTCCTGGGAGAATGCGATCGCAGGCAATACCTGCCTCTACGGTGCTACCGGCGGCACCTTGTTCGCTGCTGGCATTGCTGGGGAACGCTTCGCGGTGCGGAACTCCCAAGCTGCTGCGGTAATTGAAGGTGCGGGCGACCACTGTTGCGAATACATGACCGGCGGCGTTATCGTCGTCTTGGGTAAAGTAGGCCGTAACGTGGGAGCGGGTATGACCGGCGGTTTGGCTTACTTCCTGGATGAAGATGGCAGCTTCCCTTCCAAAGTTAACCGCGAAATTGTCAAAATTCAGCGGGTAATTACCCCCGTCGGAGAGCAGCAATTAAAAGACTTAATTGAGGCTTTCTTAGAACGTACTGGCAGCCAAAAAGCCAAAGATATTTTGGATAATTGGTCGGAATATTTGCCGAAATTCTGGCAAGTTGTGCCGCCTTCGGAAGCAAATTCACCAGAAGCGAATCCCGAAACAGCGGCACAAAAAGTTCTCAGTACTGTTCAGTAGACGAATGGGGACTGGGTAATGGGGATTGGGAATCCGGTATTTCCTGTATCCCCTGTGCTGGTGAGGCTTCTGGCTCAGGGGCGATAGATGAGGGATTGGAATCCTTTTCATCGCTCTTAACGCCTTGTTCCTCGCTATTAACGGGTGAGGAGTTAGCATCTTTCTCCTCGCTCTTAACGCCTTGTTCCTCGCTATTAACGGGTGAGGAGTTAGCATCTTTCTCCTCGCTCTTAACCCCTTGTTCCACGCTGTTGATGGGTGAGGGATTAGGATCTTTCTCCTCGCTGTTGACTTCTTTTTCCTGACTCGAAGACTTCGCTTTTTGTTGCTTCTGCTGCATTTCCAATAACTCGGGTATAGTCACAAACTTGTATCCGAGCTTTTTGAATCTAGAAATGATTTCCGGTAGAGCTTTTACCGTTGCGGAACGATTACCACCACCATCGTGCATCAGTACGATTTCGGTAGGGTTAATCCTACGCATTACGTTATTTACCAACCGTTTTGCAGCAGAGCGACGATAGTCTATCGAGTCGTTCGACCACATGATGACGGCATAATTTTTCTTTTTGGCGTAATCAGCTACTCCGTTGGTTAAAATCCCACCAGGGGGCCGGAAGTAGAGCGATTTTACACCTGTCGTCTGGTAAATTAAATCTGCCGTGTCATCAATTTCCCGTGCAGCAGCAGCTTTATTCATCCAACGGTAAGAATGGCTCCAAGTGTGGTTTGCAACGACGTGTCCTTGTGCGACAACTTGCTTAGCTATCTCCGGATGTTGCTTCAGCATCCGCCCGATCCAGAAGAAAGTTGCCTTAATATCGTTTTTCTTAAGTATTTCCAACACCTGAGAAGTATAATTAGGCCAAGGGCCGTCATCAAACGTTAGGGCAACGACTTTGTCTTTAGTTGAAAGTTTGACATTCTTGACGAGTTTTCCCTGATACTGGGTTGGGGGTGAAAAAGTTTTAACGGTTTGCTCTTCTGCTGGAACTTCCGATTGAGCATCGGCAATTGGGGTTTGGGAAGTAGCAATTGGAGTAGAAGCAGCCTTTTGCTCGGTTTTTGTGTCCGGCGATACCTGGGACTTAGTATTCTGTACTTGTAAGGTTTGAGCCGCTGGTTGGTGTGTTATCCCAGTGAGAGCGATCGCCAAACAGCAACCGGAAATAACCAGCGATAATAATATCAGAATCCGCCTAACCAAGCGGTTACGCTTGAAGCGGTTATGCTTTGCCAACTTAACTGTCCTCACACTCATCTAGCCTTTGATTGTAGTGGTACACCCAGCATATTATGATGAGGTCAAAGTTAAGCTTGGTAATGGGGAACTCATTAAAGCAGTTCTCATGCACCAGAGGCTAGCCGATTGTCTGCAAGACACGCTGGGCGCTTCGCGTCTCCCCTTCCAAGTAATGCGCCTTGGCTATCGGTGAGGGATTGAGGATTAATAGCTATTTTTAGCGCAGAGAAATATTAGGGAAGAATTTACCCACCATTAACTTAGAAGCAGTTTGGCTGATATTTTCCAGCTTTGCTGGTTCTTCTACGCGATTTTGAGCTGGCTCATAGCAGATCGCGGTTTGTGGTATTCCTGGCATTAGCTCGACTGCCTGTTCGATAATGGTGTCAATGTGTTGCGTAAGTTTCTCTGCCACATCTCGGTTTGGAGCTACAATAAAAAACGTTATGACCCTGTGGCAATTGGGGGCTATGCCAAAGGCACACCCTCGTAAAAGTACCCGGATCGAACTATTACAGCCACTGTAGAAACGATTGAATAATTCTCCGTAAAAAGATTCAATTAAAGAGCGATCGTCGAAACTCGATTGAAATAACATATTTTTCTCCGATTTTTTACGGTCAAAAATCTATATACTTATAAGATGAATCATTGAGTAGGATTTTCCAGCGATCGCAGTCTTTTGTGGATGTGATAATATCGGCTTTTTTAAGTGTTTAATCGTAATCAAAAACTGTGACTCAAGTAGCGGATTTTGGTGATATGAGTCACTATTTAGAGGAAATCATAGAAAATTGGCATTCAAAACCCATTACTGTCAGGGTAAAACATTCCGGATCGCCTATTTGGCTAAAGGTCAGAGTTACCAATCCAGGATGGGACATTCTGGCAAATGGATTTGGGGAAAGGGGGAAAGGGGAATCCTTCCCCCATTTCCCTTTTCCCAAATCCAAGTCTATTGTCCCGCTAATGACTGGTAGCCAAGGCCAGGATACTTTTTGCCGGAATGCTTCGCTCCTACTTTTGGGAACTAAGTCCTTTCTCGCAGTAGAGACTGATGATTCGATTGGTAACCTCGGCGATGCTAAGGTTATCTGTTTGAATCTCAAAGGCGTCCGCTGCTTTTTGCAAAGGTGCAACTTCCCGGTGGCTGTCCTTGAAGTCGCGTTCGGAAAGAGCTTGTTCTAGCTGTTCCAAACTTAGCTGTTTCTCGCCTTGTACTTTTAGATCTTGCTGACGCCGTTTGGCACGTTCAGCAACTGAAGCCGTCAAAAAGATTTTAAGTTCAGCATCAGGAAAAACATTAGTGCCAATATCGCGACCTTCCATCACAATACCGCCTTTTTCCCCCCAACGCTGCTGTTTTTTAACCATTTGTTGGCGGACGCTGCGATTGGCTGCGATCGCCGACACTTGCGAGGTTACTTCCAGACTGCGAATCGCCTGAGTCACTTCAAAGCCGTTAATCCAAACGCGAATAGGCGCGTTTGGTTCATCGCTTTGAGCCAATTGAATATCGCACTGACTGGTAATTTCTGCGATCGCTGGTTCATCTTCAATCGAAATACCCGATCTTAGCACCAGCCACGTCAAGGCCCGATACATTGCACCCGTATCGAGATACAGCAGCCCTAATTCTTTTGCTACTGCCCTTGCTACGGTAGATTTTCCAGCCCCAGCGGGGCCGTCAATCGCCACAATCGGTTTGCGATTCTGCAACAGAATATTATCAATCAGGCGAGTAGCACCCAACCTTGCTGCGATCGCCAACAGTCCGACCTCCTCAACTTTGTCTAAAGGCATTAGAGTATTAGGATGTACTAGCTCAACGTACTCTGGTTTAATAGCTGGTTCGCTTGCCAACTCGGCCTCCACTGCCATTTTCAGCGAGGCACTGACTTGTTCCCCAGCTTTAAACGCTTTCGCAGCTTGCTGCAAGCTGCGATATAACACCGCCGCCTGCTGTTTTTGTTCAGGGGTCAAATACTGATTTCGGGAACTAAAGGCGAGTCCGGATGCTTCCCGCACCGTGGGACAGGCTACGATTTCCACAGGAATATTCAGATCCGCCACCAA
>DNGG01000252.1 GCA_003486675.1 Cyanobacteria bacterium UBA11372 | reverse complement strand
ACCGCGTTTGAGTGCAGCACCGATTTGCACGTCAGCTACCTGTTCCAGCAGCACAGGGGTGCCATTGCTAGCTTTAATGACCGATTTTTTTAACTGCTCGATCGACTCAATTCGCCCAACTCCTCGCACCAATGTTTCTTGGTCTGGAGTAATTAAAAATCCTCCCGGTGCGTTGGCGTTGGCAGCTTGTGCTGCTTTGGTAACGTCTGCGAGGGAAACATTAAATGCTTTGAGTTTGTCTGGATCGACCAGCACTTGATATTGACGTTCATCGCCACCAAATATCACCACATTACTGACGCCACGGACAGCCAATAGGCGGTTTTTGACCTGCCAATTAACAATACGCCACACTTCCATTAAAGGGGTAGTTTCGGAGGTAAAGGCGTATTTGACAGTCCATCCTAATGGAGAACTGGTAGGAAGAATTTCTGGTTCTTCTACCCCTTGAGGGAGTTGGCTGCGTGCTTGTTGTAACCTTTCGGTGACTAATTGACGGGCGCGATAAATGTCTGTATCCCAACTGAAAACTGCTCTGATGGCAGAAATTCCAATTGCAGAGGAGGAGCGTAATGCTTCGAGTCCGGGAGTTCCATTAATTGCACTTTCTATAGGTCGAGTCACTAGGGATTCGACTTCTTCTGGTGCTAACCCGGATGCAATGGTCTGAATTTCTACTTGCGGCGGTGCAAAGCTAGGAAATACATCCAACGGCATCTGTGTCAGCACGCGAAAGCCCCACAGGCTAATCAGAATACAGGCTAAAACGACTAGCCAGCGTTGGGCGATCGACCATTTAACAATAGAATTGAGCATTAGCAGGATAAAGCTTTACAGTTGTAGATGCGTCAGCATACTTTCGATCTATGATGGCATCATCGGATGAAACCACGATGAAATTTTAGGGGAAGAAAGAGGAATTTTTGCAGCGATCGCTAATAAAGTTGGAATTCCTATCATCGACCGCTCGAATTTACCCAATCCTCGCGGTGCGATCGCTTTTTGCACATCAGTAATTTTTCCAAATAAAAAGCGAAAAAATGCTAGTTTTTATCTGACCCAATGGGATGAGAGTGACCTATCGGTGAATGTTGATGCGGATGGGTATGAGGTTCATATACAGGTATTCCAGGAGCATGTTCGTGTTGATGATGCGCGTCGTGGATGTGTTCGTGTTCGTGCCAAATGCTTTCACTCGCGCTCGCGCTTTCATCCCTTTTTGGTGACAGAAAAAGTTGCACCAGCAGCAACAGCCCTAAACCTATCAAACTACCAGATAAAAATTCTACTTCAGTCAAGTTACTTCCCAACCATCCTGCCAGGGGATAGGAAATTGCCCACCATAAGTGACTCCAGGCAAAGTGTGCGCCGTAAACTCGTCCTTGAGCCTCCGTAGGAATGCGGTCAGCGATTAAAGTTTGCGTAGGCAAATTTACACAATTTTGACCCGCTCCCGCTAGCAGCCACAAACACATCAAGACAGGCAGATTCGCATAATTTGCAGGAAATAGGGCAAGGGTGATGAGCGTCGCACCAAACAGCACAAAAGTTGTCCGAGCCAAGCTTTGACCGATTGCACCAATTGCCACAGCAGAAAGGGTCGCGCCAATACCAAAAGCAGCCATGACCCAGCCGTACTCGACATCTTCTAGTTTGAGTATCCCTTGGACGTAGCCAACGGTATTGACCAAAATCTGCACTCCGGCTATGGATGCCACCAATTGCATGAAAAGAGCATAGCGGATGTAGGGATCGGTAAACAGACGAGTAGTACCGTTGTTGATTTCGTCCCAAGTTCTACCTCTGGTACTCGATGGCTGTTGGTTTGGCTCGACTCTTAGCTGACCCGGCAGTGTAAAAATTAATACTCCTGCTATCAGAAAGCTCAGGGCATCTAGGAAGAAAACCTGTCTTGCGCCGATGAGTGCTGCTATACTTCCGGCAATCCCAGGGCCGAGTACGCCGAGTATTTGATAGGTAGTAGCTGAAAGTGCGATCGCTTGCGGATAATCGTTTTGTCCCGTCACTAACGGAATGGTCGCTTGGTAAGTGGGAGTGAAGAAAGCGTTAAAAATATTCAACGCCAATATCAAGACATAAATTTGCCAAACTTGGCTGACAAAAGGCAATAAACCCACAACAATCATGCGAATCAGGTGGGTGATGACCATGATTTTCTTGCGATCGAAACGGTCTGCGATCGCTCCTGCTAGCGGCGAAAGCAACACAAACGCAGTCACGCGCAATGTTAAAGCACCAGACAGCACAACTGCTGCTTTTTGTCCCGCCAATTCAAAGGCGAGTAAGGCTAGACCTACCCATGTCAGCGCATCGCCTAAAAGGCTTGTGGTTTGAGCGGTATAAAGTCTAGCAAATATTGGGTTTCTTAAACTGCGGAAAAAGGTAAAGGAGGTCATTGAACGGGGCCTAGTTATAAAATAATTAAAATGAATATGGGGTAATATTATTTCCATACAGGCAACATCACCGCCATACACTAACACTATCTACTATCCAATGAAAAGTTGAATTTTTTAGTGGCGATCGCCCACAGGTTCGTCGTCTTCAACCAACACGACGGCAGGAGAAAAAGCTACCTGTTTGTCGTTGTTGAGATAAACTTCGGTTTCATAGGTCAAAGGTTGGGCATCCGTACCAAAATTCCCTTCTCCTACTAGGTGAGAACGAGTCCGACGCTGATTCCAAAAAGCACCAGCTATAAAAGCCGCAGTACCAAACATCCCGCCTCCCACTACGCCAACTAACCCTAAAGGTGGCAAGCTGTTAGTTTTCGCGTCTTTTACCTCTGAATTCCCTTCCTTTTCTTCGGAGTGTCCGTCTGTCTCCCCACCTTCCTTGGGTTTACTACCGCCCCGCAACGACTGGGCGTAAAGTTGCGGTGCGCGTTGGGTAACAATTAAATCTCTCTCAAATAAACCGCTCTTAACTTCTACTAAATCCCCAGACTT
>DNGG01000486.1:13238-13360 GCA_003486675.1 Cyanobacteria bacterium UBA11372 | reverse complement strand
AAGGTGGCGGATGCCGTGCCCCTACCAACATCGATATTCACCAGATTTTGCACCCGCGCCGATGGGGTTGATCGGTTGTCTGGGTTGGCAGTAGGGGCACGGCAGCAACCAGATTTTTGCTC
>DNGG01000486.1:10897-12972 GCA_003486675.1 Cyanobacteria bacterium UBA11372 | reverse complement strand
CGGCAGCAACCAGATTTTTGCTCGCAGCAAAGGTGGCGGATGCCGTGCCCGTACCAAAATCGATATTTACAAATCGATGGCGTGCCCGTACCAAAATCGCTGTAATTCCCGAAACCTAGACGATTTGGCGAACGTCAGCCAGGATAGAAATAGGTTTGCCCTCCACACTCGCAAATTCAAAATTAACCAATAAACCGCGTTTGTATGGCTGAGTTTGCTGTAAAATCCACCAAGGCGCATCAGAGCAAGCATCCCACCAGCAAGCTGCTCCACTGGATGGGCATATTGACGGGAGTTTGGCTATTGCCTGCAATTGCCCCAACTCCTCCTGCCTTTGCCGCAGAGCGAATACAAATTACGTTTGAAATATTTGAACGCTCGATTGCTGTTAACTCCCTGGAACTGTATGCTAGGCAAGGCAGAATAAACGACGACTTAGCCGCCTACTTTCAATATGTCCCCTCAGAGCAAAGGGTTAAGTTGCGCCAGATTCTGGTAACGCGCCTGCCAATTAGTCCGGTAGCGGTTTCCCAGTTTCTTTATACACCCCAGGCGGAGTACTTGCTAGAGCGGTTAGGACAAGTGATTCAAACCGAAGCTGGAGTATCTGGCTCCCGTGCGATTCGGGCGGCTTTAATTAAGTCAGCAGCGGATAGAAATGGCTTGACGCTGCTAAACTTCCTGCGGAAGTTTCCCACTCCCAGCATCCGCATCGATTTGGTTCGCAGCCTCCAAATCGCCGATGAACTATCAAAAATAGTAGAGCAAAATAATAAAGCGATCGCTGCTGTTACCTCTGCCTCTGGTACCGAAGCAACTGCCCAGTCTGGGCTTACTCTTTCCCAACTACCAGATTTACAACGCCGCGGCTCGTTTACCTGGCGCAAGGAAACGCTTAGGCTCAACGATATCAGCCGCAATCGCGTTTTTGACGCCGATGTTTACCTGCCAATTTCCCCCATATTGCAGCCCCGTCAAACACCTGCGCCGGTAATTGTCATCTCTCACGGCGTGGGTTCGGATCGTACCAGCTTTCTCTATTTAGCCCAGCAACTCGCTTCTTACGGCTTTGTCGTCGCCGTCCCGGAACATCCGGGTAGCAATGCCCAACAATTACAAAATTTACTCGCTGGTAGAGCTTTACAAGCGATTAAACCCGATGAATTTATCGATCGCCCGTTGGATGTCAAGTTTTTGCTCGACGAACTCGAACGCCGCTCCCAGTCTGACCTCACGTTTCAAGGTAAGATGAACCTGCAACAAGTTGGGGTGATCGGTCAGTCTTTTGGCGGCTACACGGCGCTGGCACTCGCTGGTGCTACTTTAGACTTCTCTCAACTGCAAAAAAACTGTCAAAACTTGGATCGCTCGTGGAATCTGTCCCTGTTGCTCCAGTGCGAAGTGCTGAAATTATCGCCGGATCAAACTAATTTACGCGATGAGAGAATTAAAGCCGCGATCGCAATCAATCCCCTCTCTAGCAGCGTTTTTGGCCCTGCTGGGATGAGTCAGATCAAAATTCCGGTTGCGATCGTCGCGGGTAGTGCGGATACGGTTACACCCCCGTTAGAGGAACAAATCCAGCCGTTTACCTGGCTCACAACTCCAGACAAATATCTGGTGACAATCGCAAATGGCACTCACTTTTCTACCCTAGAAGAAGCAGGCCCAGGCGGTGGCGTTTGGCCTGTTCCCTTACCGTTTGGTCCGGAACCTGCCACAGCGCGTCGCTATATGCGCGCTCTGAGCGTCGCTTTCTTTCACACTTATCTCAGCGATCGCGAAGACTACCGTCCTTACTTAAGTGCGGCCTACACTAGATTTATCAGTCGAGAAGCGCTTCCACTCAGTCTCGTGCAATCTTTCTCAGATGCTCAGCTGACAGCAGCACTTCAGAGAGAAGGAGCAGGTGACTCCAGGAGCAGAGGAGCAGAGGAGCAGAGGAGCAGGTGAGCAGGTGACTCCAGGAGCAGAGGAGCAGAGGAGCAGGTGAGCAGGTGAGCAGGTGAGCAGGTGACTCCAGGAGCAGAGGAGCAGAGGAGAATTAGCAATTAGCAATTAGCAATTACCAATTA
>DNGG01000486.1:0-10561 GCA_003486675.1 Cyanobacteria bacterium UBA11372 | reverse complement strand
TGCGTTGCTAAGGTGCGACGACTGCTGCGCCTGAAGCGGGTAGGACATGGGGGAACTTTAGACCCAGCGGCGACGGGCGTTTTACCTATCGCTGTGGGAAAGGCGACGCGGTTATTGCAGTATCTCAGAACCGATAAAGCTTATCGCGCCACCATTAGGCTGGGAATCGCAACTACAACTGATGATTTAGAAGGGGAAATTATCGCTTCTCAATCGGTTACTGGTTTAACTTTAGATGAAGTAAAAGCAGCACTTGGGCAATTTGAAGGAATTATTCAGCAAGTACCGCCGATTTACAGTGCGATTCAAGTACAGGGTAAACGCTTGTATGAATTAGCACGGGCGGGTGAAACGGTAGAGGTGCCATCTCGGACTGTGGAAGTTTATGGCATAGAAATATTAGATTGGCGTTTGGGGGAATTTCCCGAATTGGATGTAGCGATCGCTTGCGGTAGCGGTACTTATATCAGAGCGATCGCTCGCGATCTCGGCGTAGTTTTGCAAACTGGGGCAACCCTCGCCGCCCTCACCCGCACTTTGAGCAGCGGTTTCAACTTATCCGATAGTTTGACATTTGAGCAATTGGAAGCCCAAATCCAACCAGGAACCTTTTACCCGATTCCCCCAGCAGATGCACTGGGACATTTACCCGCCGTTACCCTATCTGCCAAAGATGCAAAAGCATGGTGCAACGGACAGCGTCTTTCCTGGAATGACGAATTGGCTCAATTGAGCACCAATGTAGGGGCGGGTGTCACCCAGGATTTTCCCATCTCCCAGATAGCGCTAAAAAACCCGCCCCCATACCCAGGCAAAATTTTATTGCGGGTTTATGGGGAAGGGGAACGCTTTTTAGGTATTGGTCAATTCATCGATGCAGAAACTCAGAAGATGTTAATTCCCCAAATGGTTTTCGAGTCAATCTCATGAATCGATCCTGGCAACTTTTCTCACTTATCAGTAAATATCCCACCCATGACTTAAAATACATAATCTGCAAACCCGATTCCTCAAAATTGATTTACCGACGTTGATTCCACAAAATCGTTAGGACAATCCTACTTTTGCCGGATTTTTTGCCTTGACTCGTTCGTAACTTCCCTGGGAAAGCCGATCGTATTCTAAGGAAGTGACGGATGGTTGACAATAGCTGCTATCGCTTTCAAACCAGACTTGCTCCAGCTCATTCTCAGTGAAATTATAGCCGAGATCCGCCCCAAAACTGACTATTTTCGCTTTGTTCCAATGCCAAGAACCGAAGAAACCTTGACGACCGCACTGATTAAAGTATTGTTCGTAAAGTTCTCGCTCCGATGCCAAAACTTCGTAAAAAACTCTGACCTGTTCTAGTGACATAAAATTTTATCTCCTCCCACAGCGATCGCGTGGAGCCGCGACAGCGGCTACCTACAAGGTTATCTTTGTTTGAAAAACTGTATCTTCTTTCATAGTATACCCTTTGAAAATCGTCAAATCTATGTTAAAAATTGTTATTTTAGCCACATAAATCGGATTGGTTTGCTCTGCCAAAATTAACATTATAAAGCGTTTTTGCCGCGAGCGCCACGCGGCAAATAATGGTAATACAAAAGCCCTAGTTACTTTACGGCGGGGCTGGATTCGATTAACAATGAGACAACAGAGGAGCGAAGTCTTCAACCAATGTGTCTGACTTTAACTCAATTTTTAACACTCTGGCGATCAAATATATGACACAACCGCAAGTGGCACCCACAGGTGCTTGGAAATCACCGATTACCTCGGATTTAATTGTCTCGGAAACAATTGGATTGGGTGCAGCCGGACTCGATGACCAGTATATTTACTGGGTAGAAATGCGACCGACTGAAGGTGGACGCAACGTCATTGTGCGACGCACCGCCGATGGAAAAATATCTGATGTCACGCCTTCTGGGTTCAACGTGCGTACCCGCGTCCACGAGTATGGTGGTGGTAGTTTTGTCATTGCAGATGGCATAATTTATTTCTCTAACTTTGCCGATCAACGCCTTTACAAACAATCTCTTAATACAGAACCCGAACCCATAACACCCCCTTGGGACGGAAATTTGCGCTATGCCGATAGCATTATCGACCGCCAGCGAGAACGCCTAATTTGTGTCAGAGAAGACCATAGCGGGGACTCTCACGAACCCGTCAACACTTTAGTCAGCATTAATCTCAAAAATAGTGCAGACATCCAAGTGCTAGTTAAAGGTAGCGATTTTTACTCATCGCCCCGCCTTTCGCCGGACGGTTCTAAACTGGCATGGCTGTGCTGGAACCATCCGAATATGCCTTGGGATGGTACTCAATTATGGGTAGCCCAAGTCCAAGAAGATGGTTCGTTAGCTGAACCCGAACTCGTTGCCGGTGGCGATCGCGAATCTATATTTCAGCCAGAATGGTCGCCCAATGGGGTACTGCATTTTGTCAGCGATCGCACCAACTGGTGGAACCTCTACCGCTTTTCACCCCCCAACTTAAAGGGGGAGATCGAACCTCTGTGTAATATGGCAGCTGAATTTGGTCAACCCCAATGGGTTTTCGGCATGTCCAACTACACATTTGAGTCGGAAAATTCCATCATTTGCACCTATACCCAAAACGGCATTTGGCATCTCGCCCGTCTCGACACTTCCAACGGAATTTTGGTAAAAATAGATACTCCATACACAGAGATTTCTTCCCCCCACGTTGCTGCGGGTAAAGTAGTATTCTCTGCTGGATCGCCTACAGAACCAACTTCTGTAGTTTTGATGGATTTAGCAACAGGAGAAATGCAGGTGCTGCGCCGCGCTACTGAAGTAGCGATTGATAGCGGTTATCTTTCCGTGCCGCAAGCCATTGAATTTCCCACGGAAAATAATCTGACCGCACATGCTTTTTTCTATCCACCCAAAAATCGCGACTACATTGCACCAGAGGGAGAAAAACCGCCGTTGCTGGTGAAAAGTCACGGTGGTCCAACTTCTGCGACTTCGAGTAGTTTTAACTTAAAAATTCAATATTGGACGAGTCGCGGCTTTGCCGTTTTGGATGTAAATTATGGTGGCAGTACCGGCTATGGGCGAGAATATCGGCAGCGCTTGGATGGTAATTGGGGCATTGTCGATGTAGACGACTGCGCCAATGGTGCCAAGTATCTGGCAGAAAAAGGTTTGGTAGATGGGAACCGAATGGCGATCGCAGGCGGTAGCGCCGGTGGTTATACTACCTTGTGCGCGCTCACTTTCCGCGATACATTTAAAGCCGGAGCGAGTTATTACGGAGTCAGCGATTTAGAAGCTTTGGCAAAAGATACCCACAAGTTTGAATCTCGTTACCTAGATAGGTTAATCGGCCCTTATCCAGAACGGCAAGATATTTACATCGAGCGATCGCCGATTCATTATACCGAACGCCTCTCCTGTCCGGTGATTTTCTTCCAAGGGTTGGAAGACAAAGTCGTTCCGCCCAATCAGGCGGAAATGATGGTGGAAGTATTAAAGAAGAAAGGTTTGCCCGTCGCCTATGTCCCCTTCGAGGGCGAACAACACGGTTTCCGGCGCGCCGAGAATATCAAGCGTTGTCTCGATGGCGAGTTTTACTTCTACTCCCGCACCTTTGGCTTTGAACCAGCAGAAGCGATCGCAAAAGTAGCAATTGCCAATCTTACCCCCTAAGCAAGGAAAGGGAGCAGTTGAGCCACTCTCCGCAATAAATTGACGGAGATTCAGGCCAGGAATTAAAGTTAACTTTTCGCTCGAAAAATAGCTATCTGGTCAACATTTCCTAGCTCTGCCGAGAACCGCTCTAAGGGAGAATGAGACTACCTACGTTCGGACGCGCCTAATTGTTCGCGGTTTGTTTGAAAATCCTTCCAAGCCTCGTGCAAGATCGGCTCCGACCTCTCCCACTGTTCAACAGCGAGATGCAATAGAAGGATATCTTCCTCATTGACAAATCTACTCAAATAAGCACTCCATAGATCGCGATGCATCGCCAATCCCGTTTGGTCATAATGAACGCGCTCCGAAAGTTTTTTCTTGATGCGCTCACCAGTTAAATGAGTTTGCGATAGTGCTGTTTTTTGGGTAGAAAACTTGATGAATGACCCGCCAGCACTCTCAGCCTTGCGAGCCAATTCAGATTGAACAAAACCAGGAGATTTAGCATTAATTGCCTTACCGTATCGTTTCTGCCACGACCTCACCGATACATTTTCAGTTTTGATCTGCTTACCATGCCTCAAAATCTCGTTAACAATTCTACGGTTTTGAGACTTGGCATAGGCACTCTTACGACGTTCTAACTCTCTTTTTTTCCTGGCTATCTTTTGATAATTTTTAGACTTTTTCCATTGTTGTTTTCCTTTCTGGGGCTTACCTTTTTTAACAACAGATCTGCGTCCTACACGCTTCGTAAAGTCAGTTTCATAGTTTTGAGGATTTGAGCAATGTTGGGAACGTTGCATCTGACGCTGTAAGGCTTTGATCTCCCGTTCGTAAGTTGGCACTTGCTCCGCGAATGGCAGTATTCCAGCTTTGTTATCTCCAACGAAAGCAATATTGGTAATATTCAGGTCTAAACCAATGACTCCATTAGCCACATAGTTTTTCTGTTTTTGATATGGCAATCCAGAGTTAATTAGCTGAACGTACCAGCGTCGCTTGCCATTTAACTCTCGCCACAACAGGCGAACGTATTTGACTGAGGAATTTAAACCGTGTTGAATTACAGGGTTGTCCTCTTCGATCAGCGGCGACAGTTTAAGAAAACCCCAAACCAACTGGCTATCTTTCCATCTCACACCTTGCTTGTTAGTTTTACCTTCAATGCTTCTAAATCTACTTGGTATCTTGTACCGTACACTTTTCGCTAGTCCAAATAAAACTTTTTCGCTGGCTCTAAAAGCTCTGGTGGCTATGGTTTGTTGGGTGTTGGAATCAATTAGTTGAGCTATCCACTTGGAGCGATTGCTAACGATGGTGGCATAGGCTTGAATGTCGTAGTCGGAATATCTGTATTCCCGCCTTGCAGCGTTGAAGGCGTCGCTTCTGGCTTTTTTTGACTGGCGATCTATTTGTTTGGCTAATTTGTAAGCTGAACAATTACGTACCAGATTCATTCTTACCATTGCTTCGTTGAGGCAGGCATTGTATAGTTGCCGTGCCGCTTGAAAACGAGATAGCAGTTGTTTTTCTTGAAAGCTATCTACAATTAATGGCAGTTCTGTAACGAATGTTGATGTCTTACTTCTAGCCAATTACTATCACCTCCAATCAATTTACTCTTAAATTGTATACGCTCTTCACCACCATCAAAAATTAATATTAATTAAGCTTCATATTGACTGCGGTTAAAACCGCTCCTGTCGCGTTTCCACCCCGCAATGAATTGACGGGGCTACCACGCTCCCGCTATTTCTAGGTGTGCAGGTGAGCAGGGGGGCAGGGGGAAAAGGGTCCCCCCTGCTCACCTGCACCTGGAGCCGGTTATGCGCTAAGTAAATACCGATGATGCAGAAATTAGTAGTTTTATCGAGAATTATAAAATTTCAGTAAATTGTTTGTGAATTTCTTGCGTATTTTCACTGAAGGCAGATTAAAGGCGCGAGAATAATTACCATTAGATTGCATCTACCGCTCAGGAGCAAATCAATGGCTAGCATACGAAGGCGAGTACTCGCCACGGGATTTTTTGTCTTATCAGTTCTGTTTCCGGTTAAAACTTTTGCAGCTACCTTCAGCGGCATCTACGTCTTTGGAGACAGTCTCTCCGATCCGGGGAACGTCTTCAATGTCAGCAAACAAATTAATAGTGTCGATCCGACAAGTCCCATCGTTCCCCCAAGTCCACCTTACTTTAACGGACGTTTGTCCAATGGTCCAAACTGGGTGGACTATCTCTCGAAGGATTTGGGATTAAACCCTACTGCATTCACCAGTTTATCCAGCGGCGGCAACCCCAGTCAAGGCATCAATTTTGCCTTTGGGGGTGCGACAACGGGAACTGATAACACGATAGATCCTATCTTACCGGGATTACTCGAGCAAGTAGGGGCATTTACAGGGCTTCTGGCAAATAATACTACTAAGGCTGACCCGAACGCACTTTATATTGTATGGGCTGGCGGCAACGATTACTTACCTACTACCAGTCCTTTTAAGCCTTATGACAAGCCAGATATACCACTGGCTAATATATCGGCAGCGGTGACAACCCTTGCCGGAGTCGGGGCTAAAAATATCATGGTGGTAAATTTAGGAAATATGGGCCAAATTCCCCTGACCCTGAAAACGCCGCTTTCTCAACCTCTCGACGCTTTGACCGAAGCGCATAACGCGGGTTTGTCTCAAACTCTCAATCTTTTGGGCCAAAATTTGGGTTCTGGCGTTAACCTGATTCCCCTCGATGTTGATACTCTAGGCGATCAAATCAGAGCTAATCCCGCCCAATTCGGTTTGACAAACGTTACAGACTCTTGTCTACCAGATATTTTTGCGACGACGAGTTGTCCTAACCCGGACGAGTATTTATTCTGGGATACCTTCCATCTGACTACTGGTCCTAATAGGTTAGTGGCAAATTTAGCATTTTCCGCACTAACGTCCAAACCATCAGAAACAGTTCCCGAACCAAGTTCGGCGGTGGCGATATTCGCCTTTGGGGTTTTGGGCACGGTTTCGGTACTAAAGCGCAAACGCCACAAAGCTAACTTGGTTACCAAGTCAGCATAACCAGATAGTTTGGGCGATCGCATCTAACTAAAGAGGACGGGGCGACGCGGCGAAGCGGCGACGCGGGGAACAGATTCCCCGCGTCGCCGCTTCTCCCATTGCACCCGTTTTCTTCAAGGACTTGCTCGCTTTCCTTGTTACCTTGGAAACAGATTGAAATCAGTCACCCAGAGGGACAAACATGAGCAGCGAGGATGGATCTGCGATCGCCCGCGAATTGAAAACCCACGTCACCATCTTAGGTAGTATTATCGCCGTGATGTGGTTGGTGGAAATTGTCGATACTTCGCTTCGAGGAGCGCTAGATATTTATGGCATTATCCCCCACAACGAGATCGGACTGCGCGGCATTTTGTTTGCGCCTTTTCTGCACGGCAACTTTGTTCACCTAGCCGCTAATACTGTCCCTTTCCTCACCCTTGGCTGGTTAATTATGCTGCGAGAAACCAGCGATTTTTTTATCGTCAGCGGCATAACAATGCTCGTTAGCGGTGCAGGTGTTTGGCTGACTGGCGCACCCGGTTCGATCCATATCGGTGCTTCCGGTGTTATTTTCGGCTATCTGGGTTTTCTACTGTTTCGCGGCTATTTTGAACGCAGCGCCGTCTCGCTGTTCGTGTCTTTATTCGTCGGCTTTTCTTACGGCGGCATGATCTGGGGCATCTTGCCCACCCTGCCGGGAGTCTCTTGGCAGGGACACTTGTTTGGTTTTATTGGGGGTGCGATCGCTGCACGCTTTTTGACACAACAAAAATAGGCCAAATTTAACCAGGATTCAGGAATGAGCAGACAGCAAGTTTATTTTTGCATAGTTTGCTCATTCCAACAGTTTATTTGCCAGTGAGTTAATTTGTGGTGATTCCCTGGAAGGCTCAGGAACACCCTGTGGTCTAAATAACCAAGCTAGTAGAGCGATCGCTGGTATTGCCAGCAATAAAATCAACCAGAAAAGTTTACTATTGTAAAACTTCGGTGAATAGTTTTTTGTCTCTTCAGGCGTAACCACAATTTCAACAACGATATTAGTAGGTATGGTTACCTCATCGGCAGTTGGATTTATGTTTTGATTTATCGATGGAAAACGATCGTAATCATCCTCGCACCAGTAGCACTTGCCGTAGCTCTTACTGTAAAAATGATTTGGTTCCTTGTCGCAAGCTTTCAAATCTGCGATCGCGCTTGACAAAGCAAAAAACCAATCACTTGCCGTCGGGCGTAAACTAGGTTCTTTATATCCATCATCAAAACATTTATAGAAACAATCCTGAATTTGTTGGTGGACAACTTCTATTGGAATTATGTCTTTTGGATGTTTCAGTTTGTTATTATTTCTTCCATGTAGCCAATACCCTTTACTGATATAATCTTCCACCGAACTGACTTCATCATCATCGAAAGGCCACCCACCATGAAATGGATTATAACCAAATAACAATCTATGAATTATTACTGCCAGGGAAAAGCGATCGTGTATTTCAGTTTTATTGATTGAGTCAGGATATTCAAGATTTTGCAATTCAGGTGGAATATATTCTAGCGTGCCTAAAACTAAACTTGGATAGATTTTTTTCGTCTTGCCATCAACAATCTGAAAAGAATCTGTATCTATGATAGAAATATAAGCATTGGTAGGATTTACCAGCAAATTTTTATCGCTCAGATCGCACAAAACGTGACCTTTGCGATGAATTGCCCAAACAATCGATGCTAGATTTTGGGCTGTCCCGTGCAAGCACCGCCAGTTAAATCCAGGATAATCCTTTTGCCTATTTCTAAAATTATAAATTTTTGGAATAGTAACGCTTGGCTTAATATATGGCATCAAAAAGCCTACAGTATTACCATCGTCATCTTCAAGTAGTCGATTAGGCCAAGCAATTGAAACGTGATTCTCTTCATCTGTTGGGTTATCAGGTGGATTGAGCGCCATTGCTTTTAGCTTCTCACATTGATAGCTAGAGGGTAATTCGTGGTAAAGTTTTGCCACACAATCTCTATTTGGGCTTATTTGCCAAATTGAACCCTCAAAACCGCGTTCAATCTGTTTTACTAAGCGAACAACTCCACCTGTTTCACTACAAGTTAATACTTGATTTTCACTAAACCTTTGATTGCTCATCATAAAAGCATAAAAGTAATGTTTTATCGTCATTAGTCCGACGATTTACTTGATTTGAATTAAGGAAATCTTCGATATCAGTTTCTTGTTCGGGGTCGGGAATAGTTTCCATATATTCCTCAAAAGGTTGAAAGAATGGTTTGTAAGGTTGAAAATCGCGAAAGCGGATTGAAACAAGCTCTAGTCCATCTGTGGAAACACAAATAAACTTGTGCTTTCCTGGAAAAATCTGCACTTTCATCTCATCTTTAACATTATCTGAAGTGACGAAAAATGCTACTTCATTAATAAATTCTCCTTTTTGGGGTTGAAAAAGAAGCTGATAATTATTATTAGGTTTTCGCACAACAATAAATCCATCCCCTATCTGCATGGCAGCTATCCAGGAAGGCGTTGCAATGAAAGCTAACAAAGTACAAGCAAATTCATCAATCGAACACTGTTGCTTGAGGGCTTGCTGTTGTAATGATAACCTGACTTGCTCTAAAGCTAAGTTAAAAATTTCTCTAGTTGTAGAGTCGCTAATTTCTCCTATATAGCGAACTTGATTGGTATTTTTGAATCCAAATAGGGAAAAAAACCAACGACACAGTTTACTGACAAAAAGCAAGGGTTGATGACGATATGGAACTAGACTACTTGCATTTACTTGCTCGAACGATCGCTTGATACTGGAAATTGCTGTTTTGACAGTTATTTCTGCACCAAGGGCTGCGTATTTTGCACAGCCAGCACCGTCAGAAACTACACCAGCGATCGCACAATCTTTCAAAAGCTCCCAAGCCGCATAATCTTGACACTCAATATTTCGCCTTTGGTGCTTAGTTCCAGCACAAAAGCGTGCTATTGCTTTCCATGCCATAAAATATAAATGCAATCTAGCTGTTTGAACTTAAAGCAGACGTGGGAGCAAATCTTGCCTGTGTCCCCAAACGAGCTGCTTGTCCAACCGACTGAGCAATCCATTGAAACAGTTCGGTAAAATTTAAACCGTTTAGCTTTTGTACCCTATCCATAATTTCACCCGGACGTTTGGCAGGCGTAATCTGTTTTAAAATAGACATATTTGCCCCCTGAACTCCAATTGAGAAAAAGGTAAGTTTAGGTTTGCTGCCTCTGCCATTGTCCAAGCTCTTCAATCGTTGCGAAACTAAAAGTGCTTTCTCCAAAGCAGCATCTTGACCGCCTTCAGTATATCCATAACCAGGTTGACCGTCTGTAATCATGAATATCAAAGGCTGATAGTAGGGTATTACTTGTTCGCGATAGAATGCTTTTTGCTTTTCTGCCAAGTCTATAGCGAACTCAATCGCTTCTCCCATAGGACTCACATCGCTTGCCTGAAGCTGTGGCGGCATGAACCGATCGATTGTGACAAAATTTTGGCATAATTCCACCGGGCCAAATGTAACAATTGCAACGTCAACCCGCATGGCAAGAATCTCATCTTCTTGTACTGCCTTTTTAAAGACAGCTAGCCCTTTATTTAACTCTTCTATAGGTACTTTACCCGTTCGAGTTGCCCATGCCATAGATGCGGATCTGTCTAGCAGCAATATCACCGGGCAACGCTGCTCTTGATCGAGCAACCCAACCTGTTTTAACCCCATCGGACGCCCCCGATTTGAAAAAACATCCTTGTTATATAGTTTACAAAAAACAACGTCGGGCTGAAATCCCTCCTTTTTTGCTCCCTCCTAGAGCGCCAGTCCAGTAAAAG
>DNGG01000388.1 GCA_003486675.1 Cyanobacteria bacterium UBA11372 | reverse complement strand
TTGCAAGCACGGCTATGGATATTCTCACCTTGTGTTGGTGTTCGGTACTGGTTCTGTTTACATGCTCTATTTCAATGGTCATTTGGGGTCGTAACGGTTTCTAGAAAGTGGAAACAACAATTCTCAACGTCATCGCTTTAGCCTCCTTAGTGCTGCTACTCGGCGTTTCGGGTGGAGTCATCTACCTGACGATAGTAGAATGGCGCGATCGCCGAAGACAAGACCGAGATAAAAAATCTCGTCGTTAACGGTAATGGGTAATTGGTAATGGGTAATTGGTAATTGGTGATTGGTAATTGGTTAATCCTTCTATTAGCAATTAGCAATTAACAATTAGCAATTAGCAATTACCTATTACCTATTTCAGCCAAATGCTCCAAAAGTAAGCGGTGGATAAAAATATATCCGCCGCCTACTTTTTGCAATAAAATATGTTCGGTTGCCCAATCTAGAAACCGCGCATAGTTACCAGGAATAGAACCGTTGCATAAAAGAACAAGTCGTAAAGCGAAGTGTTTGATGCAAGCTTCTCCGGCAACGAACACAGCAAACAGCAACCCGGTAATTGGTCCCACTAAAATTGGTAAACCTAGTATAAAAGCTACTAGCCCCATTCCGGTTGCTCCTAATAAGAAAAAAACGATCGCATTTTTAGCTGACTGCCAAATTCCTTGATTTGGAATAGTATTGTTTTCAATTGTCGGGCTATTCAGTCCGTGCAACAAAGCAAAAATCAGCGTTACACCCAGCCCAATTCTTAACCCAAAGGATAAAGCTTCAGCCCAACCATCTCCTACTTTCAAAACAAAACTATAAAATAAACCGCAAACCGGCCCCAAAATTGCCCCTAAAATTATCCCTACAATTAATCCATGTAACAGGTTACTTCTAGTTTTTTTCCACGACCATTTGATAGTTTCAACCGGAGTAATTTGAGAATAAATAAATCCAAAAACTATGGCGGCGATGATTCCAGTTCCCGTTCCTATACTGATTCCTGCTAGTTTTCCTAATTCCCATTCAAGCAGAATTCCTACATTTAACGCTCCACCGATGCCGCAAAGTATCCCAGCAATTATGCCGACGATCGTAGCATAAATTAATTTGTACCAAATGTTCGGCAACCAAGAGCTTTGTAATAGCTCAATAAAAAATACGCCTTGAGATTTTTCCCTCATTTGCTTTGCCAACCAAATCAGCCAGCGCATGGCTTTTTTTTGGGAGTATTGCTTGGAACTCCGGCGGTTTAACATACGTTCGATGTAGGCATTAAGTATGTGTTGGCGGCGTTCTTCAAGGGAATACATTTGAGTCAAATCTTCAAAAGATTTGCCTTGATAAGCGAGTGCGATCGTGCTGAGCATCAGCGGCGATCGCGCTAACTCTTGCAGGATGATATCTTCTTTCAGCGCCTGCTTAAACGCAGTTAATTCTCCTCCAGCATTGGTTAAATATTCCCCAATTTGTTCTAAACTTAGCGGTTGTAAATAAACTGCGGCTTTAACTTTTAAACGGTTGGATAATAGTTCGTAATCTTGAAAGCGGCTGGCGATCGCGATTTCTGTCTGTGGGTATTGTAGGCTGAAGTCGTTGAGGGCAACAACGCAAGCATCCCGATGCAGGATGCTGACTTCATCCAAACCATCTAGCATTAATAATAGTTGTTGATTTTGCAGCCAATTTTTACCAATATCTTTGGAAACTTGATATTGAATATGCAATTGTTGTACCAACCAATCGAGAATACTTTGCTTTCTTTGCCAAGAAGATAGGTTGAAGACAACGGGCAATGGCTGGGTATAATCGTGTTCGGCACCAAGGAGTAATTCCCGTGTCAACTCCAGGAGCGTGGTTGTTTTGCCCGCACCGGGATCGCCTAAAATTAATAGGGTTCCGCCCTTGGCAAATTGTTTAAATTTATCGATAAGTTTAGTTCCTGGCGGTAGGGGGTTTCCGGCTTCGTCGGCGTTTGCCCAAGTTAAACCCCAAGGTAATTTTAAGGCGTCGAGTTGTTCGTTTAAACCGAGTGAGATTAACGCGCGATCGCGCAAGGAAGTCTGCAAAACTCCTGAGATCCAATACTGCCTGACTTTGTTAATTAAAATTATGCGATCGCGATATTGTTCCCTAGTTAAATAAGTTCTCACATCCGCTACGCTTTCCTCTGAATAGCCTCCAGCAATGTTTGTCGGGATGAGGACTTGGTAAACTGGCACGGGAGCGGCAATATTTTCTAATTTTTTTAACCCCAAATAAGTCGCTTGTAAGGCTAAACCATTTTTAACTACATCGTAGACGGTTTGAGAGATACAAATACCTCCCCCAGAAGCAACTTGTTGCAGTTGCGCCGCCAAGTTGACGCCGCTACCCATCACCTCGCTGTCGCAAAAGAATACATCTCCTAAATGAATGCCAATTCGATGTTGCAGTATATTTTGGGGAGGCAGGTTTTCTGCTGCGGCTGCCAAAGCTTTTTGAATTTCTACGGCGCAGGCGACGGCACTGACGGCGCTGACAAAGTAGATTAACAAGCGATCGCCGGTAGATTTTAGCACGGAGCCTTCAAAATCCTGACAGATCTCGGTTATCAACTCGATGTCGCGACTCAGGAGAGTCTGGGTATGTTGTTCATCTGCCGCTATCAAGCTGCTGAAGTTCACCGCCTCGGTAAACGCGATAGCGGCTAAAGTGTGGTTTCCTGGGATATCCAGCGGTTGGGAGTCGTCTGGCATAGGAGAGAGCGATCGCAAATTCTAGTTAGATAATTATCATATCTGGTAATTGCTAATAGGTAATAGGTAATAGGTAATAGAAACTACCAATTACCAATTACCTATTACCCATTACCCATTACCGCATTTGTGCAAAATGTTCTAACAGCAGTCGATGGACGAAAATATAACCTCCGCCTACCTTTTGCAAAAAGATGCGTTCTGTAGCGTAATCGAGGAAACGCGAGTAGTTCCAAGGAATATCGCCGTTGCAGTAAAGTATAACCCGCAAAATCAAATGTTTCACGCAAGCTTCGCCGCCTCCAGCTAGTAAGCCAAACCCCACCCCAAAAATCCCCCAAAACAATACTCGCCACTGCAATAATGCCGCCGCTAGCGCCAGTCCCAAAAATCCAATTAACCCGAAAACCACCGCATTTTTTGCCGATTGGCGCATCCCTTGATTCGGTACTGTAACTATTTTAATCGAAGGGCTAGTTAAACCGCGAATTAGACCAATAATTATCCCGACGCTGAGGCCAAATACCACGCCGCGCCGCAAAGACTCAAATTGCATATAAAGCATTTTACTGCTATAAATTTTCCATCCCATCGGATGAAACAGCGGATCGTAAATTACTTTTACTACCAGTCCTGATAAAGCTCCTAATATTATACCTAATACCACATAATAAGTAGTATTTTTTAAAGACATTTTCAGGTTTTCTACAGGTTTAATCCGATTAATACCGAAAACAAACCAAAAAATCAACCCGACCAAAAATTGGATAACGAACACTCGGCTAATAGGCAATAGCATATCGCCCCACACTGCCCCAAGCACTATAAAGCTAAGCAGAGTAATGAAAAAGTAAATGATTTTTTGCCAATTATTTAACAACAAATTCGGCTGCATTCGCTCGAGTAAAAATACAGTTTGAGACTGCTTGTATAGGGCTTTTGCCAACCAAATTAGCCAGCGCATAGATTTTTCTTTTGAGTATTTAGGATTGGCATTTCTGCGCTCAAACATCCGTTGAATATATCGATCGAACAGATGCTGGCGGCGTTCTTCTAAACTCATCCCAGGTAAATCAGTCATCGGCATTCCCTGGTAAGCGAAGGTAATAATATTCAGCATTAAAGGTGACTTGGCTAATTCTTGCAGCGTCGTATCCGCTTGCAGTGCCGTTTTGACTGCTGCGAGTTCGATTCCGCCACGGGAAAGATAGGATTGAATTTGGTCTAAAGTCAGCGGTTGAATAAAAATTGCGCCTTGAAATTTCAGGCTATTTGATAATATTTCGTATTCTTTAATCCGACTGCAAACGACTATTTCAGTTGCGCCGTGACACCCAATAAATTGATTAATCGCCTGAACGCAGGACTGGCGACGCTCTGGACTGACTTCATCTAAACCATCGAGTAAAAGCAACAGTTGCTCGTTTTTTACCCAAGCTTGACCGATAGGTTTAGATACTTGATATTTTGTATTCAATTCTTGAACTATCCAATCAGCTATTTTCAGCTTATCATTCGTCCAAGAAGACAGGTTGAAGGCAACGGGAATCGGTTGGTTAATGTCTTGTTCGGCACGGTTAATTAAATCGCGAGCAAGTTCTAACATGGTTGTGGTTTTACCCGAACCTGGAGCGCCTAAAATTAATAAAGTTCGTCCGTCTCCTAATTGGTCGAATTGGTCGATAATTTTGGTATTAATCGGCAAGGTTTGCCTGGGTTGAGCGGGGGTTTCCCACACCATGCCCCAAGGACGATCTACGGCATCCAATCGTTTCTCTAAACCGAGAGAAATCATGGCTTTGCCGTGGATTGAAGTTTCTAAAACGCCTTTCACCCAGTAATTTTTAACCTTGTTAAGCAAGATTTGGCGATTGCGATATTCTTGGGGAGTGTAAGCAGGAGGCGGGGAGGTGGGGAGGCGGTGACGGGGGGAGTTTTGAACGACTTTTACTGCTTCTGGGTTTTGCTTTGTTTGGGTGTTAGTTGTTGCGAGTAAAAAGGGTTCAATGGTTTCTGTGACCATATCTCCCGACTGCAAAGCTGTTAGCATTTCAGCGGCGGTGGAGAAGCGATCGCTTGCCAATGTTCTCACGGCTTTATCTATCGTCGCCGCCAAACTATCGCTAATTTTATAATTATCTTGGCGCCAAGTTATTTCGCCCGTCTTTAAATTGCTATTCAATTGGTGCGGCAGTTTCCCGGTTAGCAAATAAATCGCCGTTAGCCCTAAACTATAAATATCGCTGGCAAATACGGGTTTACCCGCCGCTTGTTCTGGCGGCATATAACCCCGCGTCCCAATGGCAACCGAGGTGGTAAATTCTCCCCGTGCATTGACTGCCGTATTCATAATTTCTTTGGCAATACCAAAATCAATTAGAACGGGTTTGCCATCTGGCTGCCTGAAAATAATATTGCTAGGTTTGATATCGCGGTGAATCACTCCTTTGCCGTGGATATATTCCAGAACGGGTAAAATATCTACCAGGAATTGTTTAACGGCAATTTCGTTTAAAAGTCCTTGCTGCTGCACTTTTTGAAACAGCGTTTTGCCACAGATCCATTCTTGGACTAAATAAAACCTTCCCGCTTCGGTAAAATAAGCGTATAACTTGGGAATTTGCCCGTTGCCTTCACCCAATTGTTCTAAAATAGCCGCTTCTCGTTCAAATCTGCGTTGCACGAATTCGCCGATCTGGGGGTTGTTCGCTACGGGTTTTAGTTGCTTGAGGACGCAGCGACGACGGGAAGGCATGTGGGTGTCTTCTACCAAAAAGGTTTCGCCAAACCCACCCGTTCCCAAAGCTTGAATAATACGATAGCGGTTATTTAGCAGCGGCGATGTCATCGGATGTTATACCAGGAAAGAGCGAGAGTCAGAAAAATGTTTATGATAGCAAATTTTATTTCTATGATTATCCATTATTTATTAGAGTCTATCCGCAGGGGAAATTTGAGAGACTTTTAACCGCAGATATAGGGCGGAGATTTTAAAGCTAGATTTTCTATAACAGTCAAGTACAATTATAGAGTTTAAGAAAAATCTTTCTTAAGTTAGTTGTGGGGGAAGCGATATGCACACCCGACTGCGGGAATCGCGCCAATCGTAGCAAAAACTGTCACAAGGTAGCCAAGCGAGCGATTCTCCTAGCGGAGACGCTGCGCGATCGCGCCGTTAAGATTGAGGATGGAAGTCCATGCACGCCTTGGCGGGATTTCATGGCATAATTTAACCCAAAAAGGTTGGTAAAAGCATGATAAATCAACTTTTAGCAGGACGTTACCGCATCGTTGTTGAACTGAGTTCCGGCGGTTTTGCACAAACCTATTTAGCAGAAGATATCCACCGTCCCAGCGCCCCCCAATGTGTCGTTAAGCACCTGCGACCCCCCAGCGACGATCCCTACACCCTGGAAAATGCTAGACGCCTGTTTGAACGCGAGGGCAAAATTTTAGAAAGATTAGGTCACGAACACGAGCAGCTACCCGCTCTCTATGCTTACTTTGAAGAAAATGGTGAATTTTACCTGATTCAAGAATACATTGACGGTCATCCTTTAACCCAAGAAATTACACCAGGTAACCCCATCGGGGAAGACCAAGTGATTCATATTTTAGAGGAAGTGTTAGAGATTTTAACATTCGTACATGGGAAGGGAGTCATCCACCGGGATATTAAACCCGCTAATTTAATTAGACGATCTTGTGACGATAAATTAGTTTTAATTGACTTTGGCTTAGTCAAAGAATTAACCAGTCCAGCGGTTAATTCTCAGGGGCAAATTAACCCTACCGTTGCAGTGGGAACCCACGGATACATGCCGATCGAACAATTTCACGGCTATCCCCAATTTAACAGCGATATTTACGCCTTGGGAATGCTTGCTATTCAAGCATTAGCAGGATTATCTGCTAGCGAGTTAATCAGACTGCGCGACCCGAACAATCCTAACACGGGTGAAGTACTCTGGCGTAACCAAGTACAAATTAAGCCAAAACTAGCAGATATTATTGATAAAATGGTGCGGTATGACTGCCATCAGCGCTACCAATCCGCCAGTGAAGTTTTGGCAGATTTGAAAAATATTAATAACCCAGTTATAATTAACTGGAATCAGTTAAAACGCTGGGTGAGAAGACCGCGTAGGCTCATGTTTGCAGGGGTAGTTGGAATAATTTTTGTCATCCTACCCCTGATTTTTTATAAGAAAGTACCGCAAGCAGTCACAGCAGCTTACCTGTACAATCGGGGAGTGGAAAAAATAGATAGAAAAGATTACAAAGCTGCGATTCAAGAGTTAAGCGAAGCGATTAGCATCGATCCTAAATATGCCGAAGCTTACAACAAGCGGTGTCATGCTTATTTAATGGAAGGAAATCGCTTGAAAGCAATGGAAGATTGCAACCAAGCGCTGCAAATAAAAACCAGCTTTGCTCAAGTATATCAAGCCTACACTAACCGAGGAATTGCTCGTTTCTCTTTAGGAGATTTTACTGGTTCGATCGCAGACTACACCCAAGCAATTGCGATTAATCCCAAACATGCATTAGCTTACAACAGCCGGGGACACGTCCGGGAAAAACTTGGGGATAAAAAAGGCGCGATCGCAGATTTTACAATGGCAATTAAAGTCGATCCCAAATATGCCGCCGCTTATATAAATCGCTGTTTAACCCGCTCAAATGCAGGCGATCGCAAAGGAGCTATTGAAGATTGCACCTATGCGATTAAAATTAATCCCAATCAAGTACAAGCTTATCTCAACCGCAGCCTGGTTAACTTCAGATTAGGCAATTATCAAAGAGCAATTGAAGATAGTAACGTTGCCATTGGGATCAATTCCGGTGGCAGCAATTTCAACCTGGGAGAAGCTTATCACAACCGCGCGATCGCTCGCTTGGCTTTAGGCGATAAACAAGGCGCAATGGAAGATTTTAACCAGGCACTCCGCGCCAATCCCAAAGATGCAGGTGCTTACTACGAACGAGGTCGCATCTTGGCTGGAATCGGAGATAAGCAAAGAGCGATCGCAGATTTTCAGAAAGCCGCAAAACTTAGGCTCGAACAAGGTAGCACTCAAGGTTTTAAAGATGCCCAATACCAAATTAAAAAGCTGCAACAACAACCTACTCCAAAACAATAATTCATTGGAAAATGGGTAATTGGTAATTGGTAATCGGTAATTGGCAATTATCGCCTATTTCTCGGCCTTCTACCTTAGTTTATGCGGATAACCAAAAACAGCATCGCCCCGCGATCGCTACAATTTCCTCATGAGGCTAAAGTCACCTCAACAGACCAACTGTGCTACCCTGTTGAGAATCCCTAGACTCACTGATACACTTGTACCTTACCAAACCCAGCTAAAATCGCGCCTATGGTTCATATCAAGCGCGTCGAACTCACCAACTTCAAATCCTTCGGCAACACGACGGGAATTCCGTTCTTGCCCGGTTTTACTGTGGTTTCTGGGCCAAATGGGTCGGGTAAGTCGAATATTCTCGACGCGCTCCTGTTTTGTCTCGGACTCGCCAGTTCTAGGGGGATGCGCGCGGAACGCTTGCCAGATTTGGTCAACAACAGTCACCAGCATCGCGGCACTGTCGAGGCGAGCGTTACTGTTACGTTTGACCTCTCTGACGCACCAGCAATCTTGGAGGAAGAGCAGGTGAGCAAAGGTGCAGAGGTGCAGGGGAGCGAGGGTGCAGGTGAGCAGGGGAGCGAAGCTCAAGCGAATTTACAATCCGATCCCCCCCTTGTTAAGGCAGCAGTCTTTGAGCAAAAATCTACCGATTGGAGTATTACTCGCCGCTTGCGCGTCACTCAGCAGGGCAGTTATACCTCGAATTACTATATCAACGGCGAATCCTGCACTCTGACGGAACTCCACGAACAACTCGAACGCCTGCGAATCTATCCTGAAGGTTATAACGTGGTGCTGCAAGGGGATGTCACCAGCATTATCACGATGAACGCCAGGGAACGCCGGGAAATTATTGATGAACTCGCTGGTGTGGCGGCGTTTGACCGGAAAATTTCCCAAGCTAAGGAAACGCTTAATACTGTCAAAGAGCAGGAAGACCGCTATCGCATTGTAGAGGCAGAATTAATTGCTCAACGCGATCGCCTCTCTGCCGATCGGATTAAAGCGGAAAAATACCAAAAACTCCGCGCCGAACTGCAAGATAAAGAACTATGGGAACTCGTCCTGGGCGTGCGCCAACTGACTCATCAAGTCTGGAACTTACGCGAACAAATTGCCGCAGGCGATCGCCAAAATACCGACCTCACTACCCAGCTAACCAATCTCACCGCAGAAATTGAAGCAAAAACTGTCGAACTCGAGCGGTTAAATGCCCGCGTCAAAGCTTTAGGTGAAGAAGAATTATTAGCTTTGCAATCTACTTTGGCAACTCAAGAAGCCGAGCAGCGTCAACTTCAGCGCCAGCAACGGGAATTAGATTCAGCAATAGTTAGCCTTAATAATAATATAAAACAAAATCAATTAGAAAGTCAACAACAAGAACAGACTTTAAAGCAATTAATAATAGAAAGAGAAACGGTTGAGAACCAACTTGCTGGTTTAATTGCCTTGCGGGATGAAGCGCGGCAGGAACTAATTGGAAGTAGGGAAGAGGCGGATGCGATCGCATCTGCCAGTGAAGCTTGGGTGCAGCAACAAACCGCGCTCAATCGACAAATTGAAACTTTACTCCAAACAATCGAACCCCAGCGCACCGAACAAGCGCAACTGAGGGAAAGATTCGCTAACTTATCGCGACAAATTGAGGAACAAAACCAACTTTTACAATCCCTAGAACCGCAAATTGCTGCCAAACAATCCCTGGCGCTTGATTTTGAATTGCTTTTGCAAGAATCCGAGCAAACAATTCAATCTTTAACCAAGAATTTAGCCGCCGCCGAACAAGACTTACAAATTCAACAAGACACGCAAAAACGTTTATTGCAAGAACAGCGGGAAAAACAACGCCAACTCGATAAATTAGAAGCCCAAACCCAAGCGCAACAAGAAGCATCGGGAACATACGCCGCGCAAGTAATTTTACAAAGCGGACTAAAGGGAATTTGTGGATTAGTAGCCCAACTCGGAAAAGTCGAACCGCGCTATCAACTCGCACTAGAAATTGCCGCTGGAGCGCGGTTGGGTAATTTAGTCGTAGAAGATGATAGTATCGCCGCCAAAGGCATTGAAATTTTAAAACAGAAGCGCGCGGGGCGGATTACATTCTTACCTATGAATAAGATTCGCGCGGGGCAATTATCTACAACGGTGGCGCTGCGTTATGCGAATGGATATATAGACTATGCGGTAAATTTAATCGAATGCGAACCGCGCTACCGCGAGATTTTTGGTTACGTATTCGGCAGTACGGTTGTGTTTGAAAATTTAAATAGCGCCCGTCAACATTTGGGACAATATCGCATCGTTACCTTAGAAGGCGAATTGTTAGAAAGTAGCGGCGCGATGACGGGAGGTAGCGTCAATCAGCGTTCGGGATTGCGGTTTGGGATTAGCGATCCGGCAGAGTCGGCGGAAGCGGAAGCTTTGAAAGAAAGGTTAGAAGAAATAGAGGTAATTTTAGAACGCTGCGGCGAAATGATTCAGTCTCTTACTGTTAAAACAAAACATCTGAGTCAAGAAGTAAACGAAGCCAGAACCAAACGCCGGGAACAACAATTGCAGTTTGAGCAGTTGCGGAAAGAAATTCAAGGTTTAATCTCTCAGCAGGAAGGGACGCGCAATCTTTTAGCGAAAAATACCTCGGAATTTGCACTTGCTGAGTCACGCCTGCAAATCTTGGATCGGGAATTACCCGCGCAAGAAACACAATTAACCCAGGTGCGACAAACCCTGGCAGAATTAGAACAATCGCAAACTCCCAGCGAGTGGCAACAAATTCAAGTCATGATTAAAGAACGGGAAACGCTATTAAATCAGCGGGAACAAACGCTTCGGAGTGCGGAAGGGCGAATTAGAGATTTAGCATCGCAGCAGCAGCGATCGCAAGAAAAAATTCAGGAATCTAACCAACGACTCCAAGAATATCAGCAGCAACTAATCGGGGCGAACAATCAACTGTCCAGCGCGATGCTGGGGCTATCTACAATCGGCGAACAGATTGGACAAACAAAGGGATCTTTAACAGAAGTAGAACAGAAACTAGGGGAAGAGAAAGTATCGCGCGATCGCACCGAGAACGAATTGCGCTCGCGTCACCTCACCAAACAACAATTGGAATGGGAATTGCAGAAACTCCAAGAAACCCAAACCACCAGAAAAGAAGAACTCGCTACCTTACAACCGCAACTGCAAGAAAAACAAGCAGAATTACCCGACCCTCTGCCATCCGTCCCCGAACAGGTAAAATTAGACGAATTGCACAAAGAAATCAAAACCTTGCAAAAACGCTTGCAAGCAATGGAACCCGTTAATATGCTGGCGTTAGAAGAATACGAACGCACCCAAAATCGTTTAGAAGAACTATCGCAAAAATTATCTACCCTGGAAGCAGAACGCACCGAACTACTACTGCGGATAGAAAATTTTACCACCCTGCGCCTGCGTGCCTTCACTGAAGCATTCGACGCCGTTAACCAAAACTTCCAAACCATTTTCTTAGAACTATCCGAAGGTGACGGTTTCCTGCAACTCGACAATCCTCAAGATCCTTTTGCTGGAGGACTCAACCTCGTTGCCCATCCTAAAGGCAAACCAGTCCAACGTCTATCTTCCATGTCCGGGGGAGAAAAATCAATGACCGCTCTCAGCTTTATCTTTGCGCTTCAGCGCTACCGTCCCTCGCCATTTTACGCTTTTGATGAAGTTGACATGTTTTTGGATGGTGCAAACGTCGAACGATTAGCTAGAATAATTGCACAACAGTCAGACAAAGCCCAATTTATTGTAGTTAGCCACAAAGGCCCTATGATAAAATCTGCCGAGCGCGTGATTGGTGTTACCCAAGCCAGGGGCGCTTATACCCAAGTTGTGGGCATTAAGTTGCAATCCCCAAACAGCTAAGTGTAACCTAACCAGCAAATTGCTTTATTAGTATTGATATAGTTACAGGGTTGAAACCAGGATTCGGGACACATAATGACTTCTGAACAAATCCGCCAACGCTCAGACATCATGGGAACTCAGGTAATCACCCGCGACACCGGGAAGCGCCTTGGGATCGTGAGTCAAATGTGGGTTGATATAGACAGGCGGGAAGTAGTAGCGCTGGGACTGCGCGAAAACTTACTTGCCATTGGCAGCGTACCACGAGCAATGCTGCTAGAGCGCATCCGTCAAATTGGCGATGTGATATTAGTTGATGACGACAGCGTTTTAGAAGACGATGTAGATGTTGAAGCTTACAGCCCCCTGATTAACAGCGAAGTTATTACCGAAACTGGCGAACTCTTGGGAAGGGTGCGGGGCTTTAAATTCAACACCGAAGATGGAAAAGTTACCTCCTTAATTATCGCCTCGTTGGGACTTCCCCAACTCCCCGATAGAATTGGCGGTTTTGAAACCATCAGCACCTACGAGTTACCAATTGAAGAAATCGTCAGCAGCGGCCCAAATCGGCTGATAGTATTTGAAGGGTCTGAAGAGCGC
>DNGG01000301.1 GCA_003486675.1 Cyanobacteria bacterium UBA11372 | reverse complement strand
GCGGGCTTTGTTTGTGTAGCCGCGACTTTAGTCGTTTGGCATAAATGCCCGCTAATAGCTAATCGTTAATGGCTGCAACAGAGGCAATAAGCAATAAGCAATTAGCAATTAGCAATTAGCAATTAGCAATGAGCAATTAGCAATTAGCAATTAGGAAAGATCTCAGCCTTCAGACATTGCCAAATCAATCTGTTGACCAATCATACTCAAAAATTTAGTTCCATAGTGCTGAATTTCTAGAAAACTTGCCTGTTGCGGTGCTGATTTATAGACCAAAAAATTTTTCATAATTCCTAAAGTAGCGGCACTTTCCAACGGGCCAATAAAACTGGTATCCCGATCGAGAAAATTAGGCTGACTAGCCCAATGAGCCATTTGATTAGCATTCAAAAAATAGCAACCAGAATGCGGATTCAAAGCGCGACGGAAAATCATCGGCACTCCCATAATTGTACTTTTGAGTTGCGGGCGATCGCTTAAATTTTGAAACCGCTCAGTTGCTCTCTGAGATATATCACCATCAACATAAGCTTTGTAAGTTAACCCGTGGGTAGAAATTTCATAACGATTGGGTTGCAACAAACAGCGATCGCTTGCTTCTTTAGTAAACCAATATAATTTGACAAAAAACCAAGGATCGTGTATTATCAGGTCGTCTTCCATAAAGCAGTAATAATCATATTCGCCCAAGCAATCTCGCAACACAGCTTGGCACTCAAACCCCAAAAGCATAGGCTCTGCTTCTGTAGGATAATGCTGATAAAAATGAGCCGGTACGCGCAGTTGCTCCAAAAGATGACAGTTTTTAGTTGTACAAATAACAATATCCAAATCGTTAGCTAAAGGCTCGTTAACCGGAAAAGCTAATTTCTGATTGATATTGATGATACTCTGAGATTTACTAAACAATTGATGTAAAGCAACAAGACTTTGACTTAATGCTATCAAACGTGGCTGAGGATTTTTGCGGCGAGAATCATGCCGACTATTATCTTCGGGTTTAAAGAAGTGAGCAATTGTAATTAGAATTCGCATAGATAGGGGTTAGGGGCTAGGGATTAGGGAAAGAAGGGATATTAAGCATTTCATCAATCAAGAACTTTCTTATTGCGTTGGTGGGTGCTATATAATATCATCTCCTGTAGCAAAGGTTGTTTATAGTAGGGGCGGGTTTTACCAACCATGCTGTGAAATCACGAAATATTTAATTAAACCCGCCCCGGCTGACAATACCGATACAACCAAACATGATATTAACAGTAACAGAACTTACGCAAGTGTCACAATCGTTGGTTGGTGCGTGACGTCATATGATGTCCGTTGAATTGCCCATAATAAAAAACCGCACAGAGTCGTTGCGTAGGGACACGGCATCAGAGATATCAGAGACACAGATAACGTTAATAATGCCGTGTCTTGGCTACCTTCAAATATTCTCGCAGCGTCACGCACCCGGAGAGAAAAAATATGCCAGTTGCGTTTTAGCGCTAAAGCGCAACAACTTACTTAATATATTAACTAGCCGCCAATTGCAACGCAGCAGGTTTTTTGAGTTGTTGCTTGAGCCAATTAGCGAACAGTTCATCGAGTAACTTTTGTTGCATCGCTTCGTCGAATTGTGCAGGGATTACTTTTTCTAATCGAACAATTATCCATAAATCTTCGATGGCAGTGGGAGGAATTAGTTGTCCTGGTTGACTAGCTTTGAGGATTTGGGCTAGTTTAGGATGGGATAAACCCAATGGTACAGGCCCAATTAAACCACCTGTCTTGGTTTCTAAACCTTCAGAATATTTCTGGGCAATTTCTGCAAAAGTTTGTTCCCCTTCTTTTAAGCGGAAGTAAAGTTCTTGGGCTACATCACCATCCCGCAGGCGAATAAGGGAATAAACATATTGATCGAGTTGTATTTTTTGTTGGAGAAAGTAGCTTTCTAACTTGTCAGCCCAAGTAGCTTGTTTAAACTTTTCTATTTTCAGTTCGCGAGTGGCGAGGTTGATTAATTGGGCTGGCGTCATGCCTTGTTCCTGCAACCATTTTTGCCGAGCAACTTCGGTGTTTAATTGACGCTGTTTGTAAAAGTATTCGCAACATTCTGCTTCTTCTTCTGGCGTGCAAGTAAAAGATGCGATCGCTTGTTCAATTACCATTTCTTCCTGAAGTTTTGGCAGCAGTTGGTATTGCTGCAACAAAGCAGCTAATTCCGTTCCGGTGACAGTGCGATCGCCAATTTGTAAAACCGGCTGTTCTGCTTTCGTTACTAATTGTGAGTTAACCTGTTTCCCTTTCGATCCATTCTTTTCGCTCTTGTTCGCCGATTTAGATTGCATTTTCATCCACAAAGGAGCCGAACTACCGCCAATACCTTGCCCAATCCAATCTAAATGCTGCGGTAATAACAGGGACAAATCGTAATTTTCCAGAATTGTTTGCCTTGCTTTAGTGCGAATTTGGCTCATTTTATCGGGATGGTTTAAAGCTTCTGCAATCCGCTCGGCGATTTCTTCAGGTGAGAAAAACTCAGCTAACAAACCATTAACCCCATCTTGAATTACCTCAGCGACTGGGGCAGTATTGGAACCCACAACTAAACAACCTGTAGATAAAGATTCCAACAATGACCAGGATAAAACAAAAGGACGAGTTAAATAAACATGAACCGAAGACGCTTGCAAAACTTGCAAATATTCTGGGTAAGGCAAATGTCCTGTAAAGTGAACCCTAGACAAATCTAAGGGAAACTTTTCTAACATTACCTGTTTATAAGTTTTGCCATCTGGCAAAGTTTTGCCATAGGCGACTCGATCTTCCCCTACAATGACAACGTGACATTGGGGGCGGCGTTGTTGCAGTAAGTAAATTGCCTCAATAAATTGGGGAAAACCTCGGTAAGGTTCCATACCTCGACCAACATATGTAACTAATTCTTCCACATGGGACAGGTCTAGATTTATTCTGGGTAAAACTAACTTTGCCCCAGGTTTAGGGCAGAAGAAATTAGTATCGATGCCATCATGAAGAACTTTAATTTTATCTTGATATTCTGAGGGGAATTGTTGCCGTTGCCAGTAGGTGGGAGAAAGACCGCGATCGCAACTATATAAATCTACTAAAATCGGCGCATTTTTCAGCCGAATTCGGGCTACATCGTCGGCAGTTAACGGTTCATTGGGGTCAAAATCGGCATCAGTGCCATGAGCATGGTAAAACCACTCGAAATAACACAATAATTTAGCTTTGGGAAATATATCTTTCATCAATAAAGTTGGCCCCCAACCCGAATGACCATAGACCACATCGGGAACAAATCCCTGTGCCTTCAGTTGTTCTGCCATGCGATAAACAGCCTGACCTTGAATTACCGCATTTTCCAAAGGACGGACATAGTGATGAGTTTCCGGACTTGCTTCTCTTTTCGGGCTATAGATCGTTTTGGTGATACCTGGGAGACTACCATCGCGACGATTGGTGCCGAATACTACTTGGTTACGGTTATCTTTAGCGATCGCTGCCGCCACATGGCGGAACTGAGCCGGAAAATTCTGATGTAAGAATAGGATACGCATAGCTTTATTTGAGTAGTAATTTCCTGCCGTCTCTTTGCCCAGAGACAGCAGGAGCATGATTAAATAGCCAAAAACTTAACTAAACTTAACCATACCTCCTCGTTGCGACGAGGTATTTTTGTGGTAAATTAGACAGATTGCCGAAAACCAAGGCACAAAAACCGCGAAACCTTTTTCGCCAAACCTCAATTTTTTGTTGATCTTCCGAGTACGCGAGGCTTGAGCGGAATTGACGCCCGTGGACAAGAAGAGGCCGACCTCCTTGGCAGAAGCGGGAAGTAGACCCTCCAAGCTTTAATCTTGGTTGAATAGTTAGACTTAAGTAAGTTTAGCTAAGTTCTATGGAGCAGATGAACAGAATGCGAGATTTGCTCAACCTAATTGAGCATCAGGTGTGCGTATCTGGTTGCCCCCAGATACGCACCCATTTTTTAAATCAAGAAATCTGCTTCAGTGATCGTGACGAGCGAGCCACCTGCCCCATTAATCCGGGCGATCAATTCGATGTAATCAGGTATTTCTCCAGGAACACCTGGATTGAGAACGCTGAGCGTAACGCTAGAAGTACCGTTGCCACCGATAATCAGTTCGCTAAAGTCAGTGGCAAACTCATACTCGAGTAGGTCTAGCCCATCTTGGAAATCAGTAATTAGGTCGCCAACAGGTTCTTGTTGTGGGGGTGGTGGTGGGAAAGTAGGCTCAACAGGTTCTAGCAAAAAGCCTGTGCTTGATAACTGGAATAGGTCAGCAGCATCAGTGCCGCCAGTCAGCGTATCGCGAGCGCTTTGGCTTGGTCCATCTACACCACCATTGAGAATGTCATTTCCTGCACCACCGATCACCCTATCGGCACCAAAACCACCATTAAGGATGTCATTTCCAGCTTGACCATTGATGACATCATTACCAGACAATGACTCTGCTGCACCGAAATCCCCAAATATGGTGTCAGCACCACCGCCCCCTAAGAGGCTGTCAACGCCTTCGCCACCATCGATGTAATCACCTTCAGCACCACCAGTGATGGTTTCTGAACCAGCCCCACCGGAGTAGTAGTTCGCACCTAGTGTATCGACGAAGATATCATTACCGTCACCCCCATAGAGAGAGTCGTTGCCGTTGCCACCGACGAGAACGTCGTTGCCGTCGCCACCGTCGAGGAGGTCAGCACCATCTTCTCCCAGAAGCGAGTCATCACCCCCATAGCCATAGAGCTGATCGTCGCCAGCGCCGCCGACGATGGTATCGTTGCCGCCGGTAACTGTGTCGTTGGCTTCGCCGTAAAGGCTATCATTGCCATCTCCGCCAAAGAGCGAGTCAGCACCACCGACAACTACACCCTCTGCGTCATCGCCGTACAGTGCGTCATTAAAGGAGTTACCAACTACGGTGTCATTGTTAGCGCCGCCCAATGCCGTATCGCCTTCGCCAACGAAAAGCCAGTCGTTTCCGGCTCCACCATCGAGGTAGTCTAGGCCATCCGTAAGATCGCTGATGCTTGTCCCGCCATAGAGAGAGTCGTTACCGGCTTCGCCATACAGCGAGTCTTCGCCTGCATCCCCAAACAGTCTGTCAGCGCCAGCTCCGCCAAACAGGGTATCTTTATCGTTCCCGCCTCGGAGTAGGTCATTACCGCCTAAACCAATTAACTCGTCATCGCCTCCGAAACCGCGTATCGTGTCGGCATTGGCAGTACCTGTAAGGGTATCGGGCAGTTCGGTGCCATTTCTGATCGCCATGATTTATTCCTCTGCTGTGAAATGAATTGGGTTATATCTGAGGGTGCGCGATACACCAGAAAATTCGATGAACTCAGGACTTACGCTCAGAAACCCGGTTTCTGTGCAAGTCGCTTTGGAACTATAGATCGCAGCAAGAAACCCGGTTTCTAGGATCTTGGTGCTTTTGTCATCTCCCTATCTCTCCCCCTCTCCTAAATCTTGGAGAGGGGTGATAAAGACATGGACAGGGGCAATAAAAGGTTAGTCATCATCAAAGAAACTCATGGTTTTAGGGGTTAGGGGCTAGGGGAAGAAGGGCGTTTAATTTTGGGTTTTACCGATTCAGAACGTCCTCAATCCCTTGGGGCATAAATTACAAAGGAACAAAATCTAATTCTGTGAACCTTCCGGGGAGTACCCCAGCTACAACGGCTAATTCTTCGCCAGTTGCAGTTACGGTGATGCGAGTACTACCTGTGGAAACACCACCAATGTTGAGATTGATGCGGCTAATAGTTAGCGCGTCAAAGCTGAAACCTGTTTGTAAGAAATCAATGCCATCTTGGAAGTCTGAGATGTAGTCGCCCAATTGCCCGCTTAACCCAGAATCTTCCAACCTAAAGTAATCACCGTTGGTGCCGCCGATTAGGGTGTCGCGTTGAATTTGTTCGGGGAGGTCATCGCCGCCATAGAGGGTATCGCTACCAGCTCCACCTAGAATGCGATCTACTGCTCCACCCCCATTGAGGAAGTCATTGCCATTACCGCCGTTGAGGGTATCGTTCCCAGCGACAACATCAATTCCGTCGCCGTCAATGATGTCGTCGCCAGAACCACCTAAGAGGCTGTCAGCTCCTTCTCCGCCCTCGATTAAGTCAGCATCTAATCCGCCAGTGACGGTATCGTTGCCCGCATCGCCCAGCAGCGTGTTTATGCCTAATTCGTCTGTGAGAAAGTCATTTCCTTCGCCGCCGTCGAGGAGGTCATCTCCATCGCCACCGTTAAGGTAGTCATCCCCGGCAAAGCCAAAAATTTGGTCATTGCCAGAATCCCCTAACAGGGAGTCATTGCCACCCGGACTCAAGGTATCTGCATCGCCGTAAATGGTGTCGCTGCCATCCCCACCCAGAACTGTGTCAGCGCCTGCGGTGCCGATGGAGTCATCTCCTAATAAAAGGTCATTGCTTAGGCTGCCATCGATAAAGTCACTGTCGCCGCCGCCTTGCAGCGTGTCTTCAAAAAAGCTTCCGGTTAGAGTATCCGAACCTGCTTCGCCGTTGAGGGAACCTTCACCCGAAAGAACGTCATTGCCATTGCCACCTAATACTTCATCTTCAGTTCCACCAAAGAGCCAGTCGTTACCATCGCCACCTAACAGGGTGTCTTTGCCATCTCCACCATCGAGGGTGTCTGCACCTGCACCGCCGTCGAGGAGGTCATCGCCTGCTTCACCGAAGAGGCGATCGCTTCCACCCCCCCCTAAGAGTTGGTCACCGTCATCCCCACCTAAAATTAGGTCATTGCCGCCTAAACCAGATAGGATGTCTTCTCCAGCAAAACCCCTGATTGTATCGGCATTGGCTGTTCCTGTAAGGGTATCGGGTAGTTCTGTTCCATTTCTGATTGCCATGATTTACCTCGTTTTTGGGTTGAATTTGGATGTGGCGTGCAAGGAGCGATCGCAACAGGACTTAAGCGCGAAGAGAGCAGAAACCAGGTTGGTTGCTAGGTTTTACAGAAACCCGGTTTCTTTGCGCGATCGCAACCTACGAAAATAGGAAGGTTGTACCGGCTGAGTCGGTAATATTGGTAGCGATATCCGCTGGGGTAAAGCCGGTGCCAGCCAGCGTCAGTAAAAGCTCGCCGGTGTTAAAGCCTGCATTTCCAGCGATGCCGTCGCCAACTCGGAAAAATGTATTAGTTACTCCGGTAGTTGCATTGGTGACGGATCGCACATCGATGTTGGCAATACCGCTGAAGGAAAGGAAGTCTCCGCCTACACCTGTCGCAAATCCGTTAATTCTGTCCGAACCATCGCCGCTGGCGTAGCGAATCGTATCGCTGCCTACACCGCCAGTAATGGTGTCGTTGCCTGTACCGCCGACCAAAATATCGTTGCCATCAGCGCCAGTCAGGATATCATTGCCACCGCCACCCACGAGGGAATCAGCTCCAATGCCGCCGTTGAGGTTATCATCGCCTTCACCGCCATCGAGGGTATCGAGGCCACCTGCACCCAGGATGGTATCGGCACCACCATTGCCAAACAGGATATCGTTACCTAACGCTCCATTCAGGCTGTTATTGCCTTCGTTGCCTGTAATGCTGTTGGCAAGATCGTTGCCCGTGCCGTTGATTGCGGTGCCTAAAAGCACTAGGTTTTCTAGGTTGATGCCTAAGATGTAGTCGATGCTAGAAACTACTGTATCGGTTCCTTCGTTGAGGTTTTCTGTAACGCTATCTCCGGTGCTGTCGATGATGTAGGTGTCGTTGCCTATACCACCGCTCATAACATCGTTACCGATGCCGCCATCGAGGGTATCATCCCCACCATTGCCGCTGAGGGTGTCGTTACCATCACCACCGTTGAGTGTGTTGTTGACATCGTTGCCGGTGATGATGTTGGCAAGTTCGTTACCCGTGCCACCTTGGGCAGTACCTACTAAGGTAAGATTTTCTACATTGCTACTTAAGACATAAGTAGAAGCACTGGACTGAACTGCGTCTGTGCCTTCGTTGGGGTTTTCTGTAATGGTGTCGCCTGTGCTATCGACTACATAAGTGTCGTTGCCTATCCCACCAATCAGCGAATCATCGCCTGTTCCGCCATTGAGGGTATCATTTCCACCCCCACCGCTCAGGGTATCGTTGCCGTCACCGCCGTTGAGGTTGTTGTTCGCATTGTTACCAGTGATGTTGTTAGCCAAGGCGTTACCAGTGCCGCTGACGACGTTGCCTAGCAGGATCAGGTTTTCGACGTTGTTGCCTAAAGTATGGGTAGCGTTAGCGCGGACGGTATCGATGCCGCCGTTAGCGCTTTCAATGATGGTGTCGCCAGTTGTGTAGACGTAGGTATCGTTGCCACCGCTACCGCTCATGCGGTCAGTACCTGCACCACCGTCGATGTAATCATTGCCACCACCGCCGCTGAGGGTGTCGTTGCCTTCGTTACCAAACAGGTTATCGTTGGGACTGGTGTCGCCGCTGCTGTTGAGGACGTTATCGCTAGCATCTCCAATGTATAAACCAACAGAATCGACTGCGATCGCACCCGTAACAGTTGCGCCGGTAAAATTGGCGCTGGAAAAGTCGCCGTTGGACAGGCTAGCGTTAGTTAGGTTGGCATTGGTGAAATTCGCACCAATAAAAGATCCCCGAAGAGCGATCCCTTCTGCATTAACTTGGGTGAAGTTCGCGCCATCGAAATCACCGCCAGCGAATATCGCTCCTGTCAGATTCGTAACTGTTACTGCACCATTGGCAGCAACAAAAGGACTAAAGTTAGCGCCGCTGAAATTAAGATCTTCTGCGAACAAACTACTGAGATTCGCTCCCCGGAAACTGGCATTAGTAGCGGTTGCTGGATCGAGGGGATTGGTATCAGTCAAACTAACGCCACTTAAATTTGCCAGATCAAAGATGGCATTTTGCAGGATAGCATCTGTGAAATTTGCTAGTTGAAAATCAGCGCCTGTAGCGTTGACATTGACAAGAACGGTGTCTTCTATGTTGGCGTCGAACAAAATAGTATCGACTAAAGTTGCACCTGTAAAATCGGCACCTGTGAGATTCGCTAAAGACAAATCGGCGCGAGTAAAGTTTGCCCCAGTTAAGTTAGGTCTTTCCGACTGTTCGCCGCTGATATTTGCCGATCGCAGAATCGCATCAGTCAAGTTGGCATTTGATAGATTCAGGTTCAATGAGTTGATCTCTGTTAGATCGGCTTGTCTCAGATCTGCGCCGCTGAGATTGACATTTTCTAATGTGGCCTTGAATAAATTAGCGGGGCCAAAGTTGGCATTCGGAGCAAAGATAGCTAGACGGGCATTGACGCCAATCCAAACAGATTCAGAAAAATTCGTACCTCTTAGTTGGGTGCGAGTCCCCGCATTGTTGGGATCGAAGCGGACGTTTTCTAGTCTGGTTGCAATAAATGTGGAACCGTTGAGGTTTTGACCTCTGAAGCTATTTCCGACTAAGTTTTGTCCGTCAAAGTTTAAAGCTGGCATGATGCAATTACTCTCAAACTAAAGGTATCAATCTCTGATTGGTAACGAGCTATTTAACTGTCAATTTTTGTTGTTAAGAGAACTGGAAGATCGGGCGATTAATTGGGTCAATGTTGGTGTTGACGTTTCCTGGGGTGAAGGAGGTATTAACCAGAGAAATCAACAAACTACCTGTGCCAAATCCAGCGTTACCAGCAATGCCATCTCCCAGGCGGAATTCTGTTGTACCGCTGACTATACGCACATCAATTGCCGCAATACCGCTGAAGGAAATGATGTCTCCTCCGGTACCTCTAGTGAATCCGTTGATGATGTCGCTGCCATCTCCACTGCTGTAGCGAAAAGTGTCAATATCAGCGCCGCCGTTGAGTGTATCGTTACCCAAACCGCCAACCAGGATGTCAGTACCAGCATCGCCATTGAGTCGATCGTTATCGGCACCGCCAAACAGGGTATCAATACCGAAACCGCCGTTAAGAACGTCATTGCCGATGCCGCCATCAAGATAATCATTGGCATCAAGTCCGTTGAGGGTGTCGTTACCCTGATTGCCAAAGATATTATCGTTAGAGTTTGTGCCGTTAATTGTATTGTTAGCAGCGGTGCCAACCCTTAAACCGATGGCACCCGTTGCAGTTGCACCTGTGAGATTTGCACCAAAGAAAGTGGCGTTGGTGAAATTAACATTGGATAGATTGGCATTGACCAAACTGGCATTGTTGAAATCGGCATCAACTGCGATCGCACCACTCAAAGTTGCCCCAGTAAAGTTAGCACCAGTAAAATCACCAGTCGATAAATCCGCATTCACTAAACGGGCATTAGTGAAATTTGCATTCACAGCAGAGCCGTTGATGAAAGCACCTTGACCATTTATTTGAGTCAGGTTTGCTCCATTCAAATTGCTGTCATTAAGTCTCGCTCCAGTCAGGTTTGTCACTGTTACGCTGCCATTAGCAGCTACAAAAGGACTGAAGTTTGCTCCGCTGAAATTGTCATCTTCGGCGATAAATCCGCTCAGATTAGCGCCGCGAAAACTGGTAGCACTGACATTGGTTGGAGCGGTGGGATTGGTATCTGTTAGAGTAACGTTACTCAAATTCGCCAGGTCAAAGATCGAGTTTTCCAGGGTGACATCGGTGAAGTTCGCTAGCCGAAAATCTGCCCCAGTGGCATTGACATTGACCAAGACAATGTTTTCGATGTTCGCTGCTTGGAAATTAGCATTTATTAAGGTCGAACCTGTAAAGTCAGCAGCTTTTAAGTTAGCCAGATTAAAGTCGGCGCGGGTAAAATTAGCTCCCGTCAGATTTGGTCTATTGGACTGTTCGCCGCTGAGATTGGCTTGAACTAGAACGGCATCAGTTAAATTAGCATTCGACAGGTTGATATTTAGGGTGTTGATCAGCGATAGATTAGCCCCCGTCAAATCTGCACCACTAAAATCGACATTCTCTAATGTTGCTAAGGATAAATTGGCAGCACCAAAGCTGGCATTGGGAGCAAAAATAGCTTGACGGGCATCCACACCGATCCAAACTGATTCAGCAAAGTTGGTGCCTCTGAGTTGGGTGGTAATTCCAGCATTGTTGGGATCGAAGCGGACGCTTTCCAGTCGGGCTTTGAAAAATGTAGAGCCGTTGAGATCTTGACCTCTAAAGTCATTTCCAACTAAGTTTTGTTCGTCAAAATTTAATGCTGGCATAATGCAATCCTTCCCATAAATATAATAGCTACGCTTGGATCAACGTAACTTGAAGATGGATCTTACTCGACTGAGTTTAGCTAGCTAGGTTTCCCAAATTTTTGGCATATGCTGCCGGAGGCATATCGCAATAAATCAAACCATTTAAATCGCTATATTAAATCTCAAATCTCCTCATTTGCCTTCTGGTTGTAAAGCTGGGCAGATTTATTTATGTTCATGAAATTTAATGCTTAAGCGACCTTCACTTCAGTAAATATACCGTTGATAAATTGCCTCAGTCAACGATCGTGAGAGTTTTCTCATGATTGCTTATATTTTTTTTAAGTACTTAAGTAAATTTCTGTATTAACATAATTTAACCAAGTACAAAAACAAGCAAAATCCTTGCTAGCAAACGCTTTAGCTCACTAGCATTTTTAGATTAATTTATTAATTTTGGTCATAATAAAACAGTGCTAACATCTATTTTTTGACAGATAGAGTTAACACAATTACGATTTAGCAAGTTTTTAAAACTAATTAAATAGCTATATCAATTCATCACCACCTCCTGAAGATCCCCGTTCTCGACTTCGTGCTAGGAGAACTGGAAGACAGGAATGTTGGTTAAATCGATATTGGTGCTGATGTCAGCTGAGGTAAAGGAAGTATTGGCTAAGGTAATCAACAGCGCACCTTTGCCAAACCCGTTATTGCCAGCAATGCCATCTCCAACTCGGAACCAGGTGTTGCTGCCGGATTGCACAATATCAATTGCGGCAATGCCACTGAAGGAAAGGATGTCTCCCCCGGTTCCGGTTAGGAATTGATTAACCGTATCGCTACCATTACCGCTGTTATAAGAAATGGTATCTTTAGCACCATCCACACTTAAATTAATGGTGTCATTTCCAGCACCACCAATCAGAGTATCAAGACCCAAACCGGCGAATAAAATGTCAGCGCCGTTGCCCCCATTGAGGTTGTCATTACCAGCACCGCCGTACAAGATATCGCTGCCATTGTTGCCAGCAATCGTGTCGCTGTCAGCGCCGCCGTAGATGACATCATCCCCAGCACCGCCGAAGATGCTATCGGCGCCAGACTCTCCAAACAGCAGATCGTCGTCGTTGTTCCCGGTGATGGTATCGTTGCCAGCGCCACCGTAGATAACATCATCTTCATTGCCCCCGAAGATGCGATCGCTTCCTCCCAAACCATTAATAAAATCGCTTTGTTGAGAACCGTTTAACGTTTCTCCCACTTCGGTGCCAACAATGCCATCCGTATCGTTAGGTGC
>DNGG01000376.1 GCA_003486675.1 Cyanobacteria bacterium UBA11372 | reverse complement strand
TTCCGCCCATTGTAGGCGTAGAAGCACCGACAGATTTAGACTTCGCGTACTGGCGCAGACGCTGGAAAAAGACCCAAAATCCCGAAAAAAGGAAGCAAGCCCCCGAATTTTGGGCGCATTTTTATGCTAACAAGTTCCACCACGCTCTCTCAGTACAAAACTTACTTAATTGGGGCAAAATGGTGAATTTAGTAAAAGCAGCATTCGCCGAAACCACCTTGCACAAGTTGCGAGAGATTTACCGCCTAGAAAAATGGGCGATAGAAAACTTCTGATCGCAAGTAAAGTAAGAGTAGAAAAAGTAGGGTGCGTTAGTGGTAACGTAACGCACCAATTGTAAGCTTTGGAAACAATTGAGAACCATCAGTTTAGTAAAGTAAGAGTAGGGTGCGTTAGTGGTAACGTAACGCACCAATTGTAAGCTTTGGAAACAATTGAGAACCATCAGTTTAGAAGACTCCCTGCATGTATCTCCGGAAGCTGCTGCTAAACGCGGCTCCCCGCCCGATTTGTCTTTTGGGGTCAAATCGATTCGCTTTTTGCCAATCATTCGATCATAATTTTGACTGTACAAACATTGGTCTGGCTCGATGCCTTGAGCCATATCTTTTCGTTTAAAAGTCGTCGAGCCGAAACAGTGCCGCTCTATTTCCAGTTCTTCCATTAATATCTTTACCAGCTCGCCAATAAATTCTTTATTAACTTCATGTTCTGGCAATGGCATTCTAATCTCCAAAGTTCCTTGAATGTAAGCTATACGACTGGCACGAGCTTCTCCCAATTCTGCTAAAATAGCTTCAAATTACTGCCAACTTACATCGTGGAACAATACCCTATGCCCCGGCGGTACACTTATTTGTCTTAATTGCAGAGTTACCAGTTGAAAATTGGTAATTGGTAATTGGTAATTGGTAATTGGATATACCCTTACGTTTCGCAAATCTGACGGCTAGCTTCCCAACCTAGAATGACGGTTTTACGCTCTAATCCCCAGCGATAGCCGCCGAGTTCCCCAGATTCTCGAATCACTCGATGACAGGGAATGAGATAAGCAATGGGGTTATTACCTACAGCATTTCCTACCGCTCTAGCCGCAGTTGGGCGATTGATCGTTTCAGCAATAGTTTGGTAGGTTGTAATCCCTCCAAATGGCACTTTCAAGAGTGCCCGCCAAACTTGAATCTGAAAATTAGTACCCTTAACTAAGAGCGTTAGGGGTTTTTGATCTGTGAAGGTTGCTGTATCGAAAATCAACTTATGCAAAGGTTGAGTGGCTTGTTGATCTTGGATTAGTTTAGCATTTGACCATGACCGCCGAAGTATCTGTTGAGCGATTTGCTCATCTGTTGCATCTAAAAAATAAAGGTTACAAACACCACGAGCAGTTGTAGCAATGAGAGATTTACCAAACAACGTCTCATGAATGCCATAGCGAATTTGCAAACCTGCTCCACCTGCTTTGAATTCACCAGGAGACATTGCTTCTAAGTTCACAAACAAGTCGTGTAATCTTCCTGGACTGGACAGCCCCACATCTAATGTCAGATCGAGCAGGCTTTTGGTTTGGTTAATTTTTGATTTGGCATATTCAACTGTGAGATACTGCAAAAACCGTTTGGGACTGATGCCTGCCCACTGGGTAAATAGTCTTTGAAAGTGGTATTCACTGAGTCCTATATGTTGTGCCACAGTTGCTAAATCAGGCTGGTTGAGATGATGCTGACGCATGAATGCGATCGCTCCAGCAATCCGATTATAATCTTCGCTTCTATATACACTCCCACTCTTCATCGAAATCATATAGGCTAAGTCAAGGATATCTTTGCATTTCCTTACTCTACCGATAGTTTAGACTCAAAGCCACCCGTTTCTTGCGGTATTAGAGGATAATTTACTCAAGAACACTAGAATCAATCCATATATTAAGTAATTACGCTTAATAAAGCGCTGCAACCGACACCCCAAGCTAATGACACAGCTAAATATATCGCACTTGATTTTGCATCTCCTCTGCCGTCACCTGATTAAGAATCACCAATAATCTTTGTACAATCTCTTAAGGTGAACGACGAACAGCAAAAATTACACCATAGTGCATCTGCCCTGAATCAAAGTAAGCCTGTACAAGTTCCTCAAAATCAACTCTATTGTGAGTGACTATTGTTCTTCCTTGACTTACAGCATAGGCAAACCGATCTGCATCTGTTGCATGAAGTTGACCTGCATCTCGTGCAGAAACCGCATCAAAACCTCTTGCTCTGAGCAACTCCGCAATCAAGACATTGACATCTTCATCCAAATACAAACAAATAAAAAGGCTACTCACAAATCTTTAACCAATGGGTCAATTAACTCGTCAGGGATGCGGTTGCGTTCAATGTATTGGTTGATTTCATCTTGATGGTCGCTGTAATAAGTTAATGCACCAAATACTTGTCCTAACGTTAAATGAGGCATTCCTTTGGGAATTTCTTCGGGTGCAGTACCCATACGCCAAGTTTCAACAATCGCTCTGACAGGTGTGCGGGTTCCCCGAATGATTGGTTCGCCGCTCAGGATCTCATTATCTCTGACAATGTAAAGATATTCCGTTGCTTGAACCATTGCTGTCTCCTTTCATCAGCTATCTTTTATTGTATCGCTTACATCAACTGTGGTAGGAAGCCAGCCGCATAATGGGAATGTTGCGCGGAGTGTCAAACGCTGTGTACAACCCTTACAAACGTGGGTTTACCTAAAAATGTTTTTATTGGTAGAGGCCAAACTTAGCGATTATTACCCATAAAAATGGGCGTCAGAGAACTTTTCGGTACAGGTAAAATTCTCTCATTACCTCTTCCTGGAGCGTTCTCTGCGCCTTTTGCGGTTCAAAAAATCTATCTGACTACGGCACTTCAATCGGAATTAAAGCATTCTCCGGCAAATAACTGCAATAACGCTCTCCCTCCGACAAAACCAAAATCAACCGCAAAGGATAATCTGGTTCGACGTTCAAATCAGCCCAAGGCACAGCCAATTCCAAACACTTATTTAAAGCCAATTGGGCGCGACTGGTACGCTGATGCCATTGATAATGCTCCCCAGCTTCTTGAAACCAAATTGATTTGGTCAGTAAATTCACCCCCAAATGATGGTGAAAATGATAATTTAGCGGCGCTTCATCCGGTAACTCAGCCAGGGGCACCGGACTATTATTCATTGTCCTATCTGGATAAAACCAAAGCAAATTCAACTCTGGCGGACAATCTTTTCCTGGTTGAATGCCACTTTTGAAATCTAACCGCAGATAGAAATTCAAGTGATCCACCCCATACCAAAGCCGCTGGACTGCAATGCTATTGTGCATCGTACCCCGCGCGCCGCCTATTTCGATTCGCCCTGCTTTATCCCAGTCTTGCTCGTCACCCACACCATCGATAATCGGATGAATAAAGCTTTCTGGTCGATGATCGCCTCGCGCTTCGTGAATCTCAACTGGTTTAATTACATTTTCAGGAACTGGTTCGTTTAATGCTTGGTAAAGCGCGCACAAATGTTCCCGAAATAACTGGTCAAAAATGGCATCTTGGTTAGAAGAATGACCTTCGCCAAACCACCAAAACCAGTCCGAACCTTCGGCAGCATATAACGCTTCCCAAGCTTCGGGGTTATTTTCTTCCGTTGCTTCTGGATGATTAGCTAATACTATCCTCGCTTCTGTGAGCAAATCCCAAGCGCGGTTTTTAGCCGGGTCGCCGATCCAAGTGGTAAGATTGCCATCGACCCAGGACCCCGTATGCAGTTGCTCGGCGGGGATAGTCGCCGTTGGGGGGAACTGGTCGATAAATTCGGAGACGGTGACGAGTTTAATCTCTGGAGACTCGCTCAGGGTGGCGTAGAGGGCTTCTAGGAAGGGTTTGCCGTCTAATTGGTAATATTCCCA
>DNGG01000394.1 GCA_003486675.1 Cyanobacteria bacterium UBA11372 | reverse complement strand
GACTTCAGTCGTTAGGCATAGGGTAATGGAAACCGATTTATTATTACCAATTACCAATTACCACTTAGCCATTACCAATTACCAATTACCCATTATGAAAAAAATCGTTATTGGCGTTATGGGACCAGGTGCAAATGCCACCCCATCCGATTTAGAAACTGCCCGCGAATTGGGTAAACTAATTGCTCAAGCAGGATGGGTATTATTAACAGGTGGTCGGAATGTTGGCGTAATGGAAGCTGCAAGTTTAGGGGCAAAATCGGCAAATGGTTTAACCGTGGGAATTTTGCCTTCATCTGATACGAGCAATGTTTCTGATGCGGTTGATATTGCCATTGTTACCGATATGGGAAATGCCCGAAATAATATCAACGTCCTTTCTTCTGATGTGGTAATTGCTTGCGGCATGGGTGCGGGTACAGCTTCAGAAATTGCCTTGGCGATTAAAGCGAATAAACCAGTTATTTTGTTAAATTGTGACGATAAGAGTGAGGTTTTTTTTATGAGTTTATCGAAAAATGTAGCGATCGCATCCACTCCCCAAGCCGCAATTCAAATAGCTAGAGCAATCCTCAGCGATCGCCATCAGGTGTAAGGGTAGCCCATCACAGAAGCTAGAATTGACTATCCTTATCCTCGCGCTATCACCTAGTTTCGTTAGTTTATCTACCAAATCCGATTAACCATAGGATATCTGCCTAAAAAAACCGCTCTATTCTTAACTTTTGTAAACGCTCTCCACTCTCTCTGACTGATTCTAATTTTTTGAGTATAATCGAGGATGTAATAAGTCAAAATATGTTTGGCTTATTATAGGGAAAGGCTAAGCTTTCTGAAAAGTAAGTAAAGATGTTATATCTTTACTGACAAAAGTCTCGTTCAAGGAGATATAATTAACTGTTCACAAAAAAGTCCTAAGTTCTTCAAGAATCTAGGATAAAGGCAGCATGAGTTATGATGAAACGTTCCGCCAGACAAGTAGGGGATAGAAAAAGGTCCTCGAAACAACTAAGATCGAACTAACCTAAGATATTCGGGGCACGCGATCGCGTGAAGTGAATCGTTGGGGTCGTAAACTTCTCTATGAGGGCTAAAAATCTCATATGGAGAGGGAGGAAGGCTTTTATCCGTTGTTCGGTCAAAAATGGTGTACTTTTTTTTACACATCATGGGATTCAACCACGGACAAATTCTCTCAAGATAACTAAAAATCCTGCGGAATTCTCCGAGTAAAAGTTCCGAGTAAAAGTGATGTTCTAGAATTCCTACGGGATTCTCCGAGTAAAAGCGATGTTCAATTCACTTTGTTTGGGCGTGGCGGCGTCATACATAACCATGTGTTAACAAATCAGGGGAGCGACTCCCTTACAAGGTCGTAAGTGCGGAGAATCAATCTGGAGTTATAGTCAATGGTGACATGGCTATGATAGGTGAGTTTAGCCGGAATCTTGTTTCAAGATTCTGGGGAGACTTTAGTAACTCAGAGAGTCATCAAAAGGGAGATATTCATTGGACATTTGTGGGTTAAGGAATTGCCAGGAAAATTGGAGAAAAGAAGGCAGGCGCTACCATAAAGATAAGTCCTCCGGATCTTCATACTTCCACAGTGGTTCTGTCAATCAACAGGTGAATATCTCGATGCCAAAGTCTCCTCGATTTTAATCGTTAAGCCTTTCAGTTCTGCGGTAGTAATATCGTCGAAATATCAAATGTTCAGATATAAAGCCTATGCCTTTCCTTTCTATAGTACTTACGCAAAGAAACCGGGTTTCTATGAAAAATCTTCGCTTTATAACTAGAGATCTACGCAGAAACCCGGTTTCTGGGTTGGTCGTGCGTAAGTCCTGTTATAAAAACAATAAGTCCTGAATTTATTAACTGTTAGGTAGGGAAAATATGGTTCAAACTACATTCACAAAACAGAAACGTGAATTAGCTAAAGCTTTGTCCTGGATCGAAAAAATCCGCGCGCAAGAAGTTCGTAATTTGTATTACAACGACCAAGAAGAACTTCAGCAAGAAAACAGAGAAACCTATGTTGATTATACGCCGGAAGAGATTACCCAAAAAGTTTTAGAAATTGTCAAAGATGTAGTCAGTCAACATGGTGCTAGACAAAAAGCCAATTCCCAGAATACGGGAAATTTTAATTGGTATGGAATCAGCGTTCAACTTACCGTTCCTCAGTTGCGTGCCTTACAAAGCGCTCATGCTGTTTTGCGAGAATTAGTTCTAAAACTTCCTCGCCGCAACCCTAAACTTATTTATAATACCACAGTCGAGAATCGTCCAGCCTTCGCTCACATCAAACAAAAACACGAAAAAACTAAAACCCGATACGTTCCCTATGAAGAAGATTCGACCACTAGGGTAAGAACCTATGAGGAAGAGTATCAAGTTGTGACCCATTATACTCAAAAAGTTGAAATTGATTATGGGTTGGAAATTAAACTGCTAAATGAATTGAATGAAGTGGTAGATGATTTAGGAACGGCAATTCAATTAGCTATTGATGAAGCAAATACTAAAGGGCGAGAAAACGATCCGGTGGTAGATGATGTTATACAAAGAATAGCTGAAGTATTGCTGGCAAAATTACCATCGACCGAGTCATAAAAACTAGAGTTTATCAACTTAAAAAAAGCAGGAATTGCTATGTCTTCACCCATTGAATTATCCTTAGCTGGTGATGGACGTGTAGTAATTTTGACACCTCAAACCGTGAGGAAAGCATTTTTTCAATTCACTAAATTCAACCCGGAATATACAGGGCGCGACAAATATCGTCTGGCTTTGCCCCTTCATCATCCCGTAAAATTATGGAAAAGGCATTCAAGATCTAAAAAAGTAGAAGATTGCGGATATAATCCTAGCAATTTCGGGTATTTTTATAGACCATACTGGAATCAGCCGGAACGCCAAACAACGAAATGGAAAGAAAGCGAAGCTACTTTGTTAGATGGTTTACATCGATATAATTTAGAGCCGGACAATCTGTTGTATTTCCATCCTAAAGATATCCGAAAGATAGAAAATGAAATCAACAGATCTATTATATTGAAAGATCTAGCTTTAGTTGAAGACGAAGGGCGATTATTGGAGGGATATGGTCTAGTTCGAGAAATCGGCAAAAATATGGAAAAAGTCAAATATATTCGCCGTTATGGAATGATTTTTATCGTCGAATCCATCAATCGTGAAACTGTTCTCAGGAGAGAGAAGTTAGACTTATTTTTGCAAAACCATGATTTCGACTTTCATCTTGTACGTTATCACGGAGTACTTTTATCGAAGTCACACTCCCGTATACAGTTATTATTTCATCATCGGTTAGATTTTTCTAGAACTTGGACTTGTACTCTCGCTCAATTTCAGCCTCGCCAAATTTTCCAAGTTAAACGAATTTATCCTTGTTCTGGTTTTCGGATTGTCAATTACAGAGATTGAAAAGATGATAAATTTATGCAGCAAGCTGCTGCTTAACTGCGATTAGCAATTCACCATAATTTTCAGGATTTAATTCATTCATGATTCCGCTCCAGATTGTAATTTAACCCTTGGATAATTTTTTCTGCATTATTTGTTCTGCCGCTTCATAGTCGTCATTTAGCAAATAGCAAAAATGATAGTAACTTGCTAAATAAAAATTGCACCCAAATTTTTCATAGCGGTCAGCTACAGCGAGAAAACCATATCTGGCAGCCCATCGATCTCGAAACCAATCTTCATAAAAAGAATCGTGCAAATAAAGCGTTATTGTTTTTTGATCGGCACTGGGAATTAATCGAATTAATTCAATGCTGGGATGATGAGAGCGGCTGACTGGTAGCAGTATATTAAACCCATTAAAATTGAGCATCTCAGCTAAATCATCTTCACTCATTTGATAATATGGAGATGATTCTGGCAAACTAAGAAAATGTCGCCAACTCATCCAAAATTCATGCTTGGCATCAAATCCAGGGTCAATATCTAATCTCCATTTATCTTCTTGGCAAAGGTCGTCGATGACTTCGTTGGGCAAATCTGCTAGCTTCATAATAAAACCACTCTCGATTGTTTTATTGTATTCTTATTATAGATATCAGATGCCCGATTGCTTCATTTGTCATGAATTTCCTCAGATTAAAAATGCTGAAATCCTTGATTTAAATTCAAAATCTTATCTGTCTCTTTGTTGTTATCAACTAATTTAACTGTCTTTTCAGCAATAATTTGACCTGCGATCGCTGATTGGTTACCTAATTTTTCGACGATTTTGCCAGCTACTTCTGAGGGAAGACAGAGAACTAATTCAAAGTCTTCACCGCCATATAATGCCCAATTTAATGCTGGTTCTGATGAAACAAAATTGAGCAAACTATCGGCAATGGGAATATGGTTTCGCTCCACCACCGCCCCTACTCCACTCGCCCGACAAATCTGCACGATCGCATCAGCTAATCCATCGCTGCTATCCATTCCGGCGATGGGTAATTGGTAATTGGTAATTGGTAATTGGTAATTGTCTATAATTTCCCACAAAATGGGTAAAACATCTAATCTCGGTTTTGGGCGTTGATGAGCTTTAATTAATGCTTTTTTATCGCTCTGTTGCAGATTTTGTTCTAATTCTGGATGCAACAATAATTCTAATCCGGCACGGGACGAACCGTGAACGCCTGTAACTACAATTGCATAGCCCGGTTGTGCCGCATTTCGTCGGATAATTCTACTGGGGATAGCTTCACCAAAGGCGGTAATAGAGAGGGTGACAACGGGCGATCGCACCACATCTCCCCCGACAATCGGAGTATTGTATTGTCCCAAACATTCGCTCATCCCCTGATAAACCTGCTCTACCCAGCTCACATCTGTATCGCCCGTTACGCCCAAACCTACAGTAATTCCTAGAGGAGAGGCGCCCATAGCGGCTAAATCGGATAAATTAGCAGCAGCAGCACGCCAGCCGACGTCTTGGGGAGAAGTGGTGCGATCGCTAAAATGCACCCCATCAACTAACATATCGGTAGTAACAACTAGCTCACACCCAGGCTGCAATCGAAGCACAGCCGCATCATCGCCCACTATTTCAGCGGGACAAAAACGCTGCAAACGTTGTAATAAACCTTGTTCCCCAATATCCCTAATTTTCATAACCTGTTTGTAGTAGGGACTTTAGTCCCTCAAAGCCTAATAACCAAGGACAAACGTCCTTAATACGAACTGATAACCCCGATTTGATTGAGCATTTTAATGGTGGTGGCGGTGCCGTACTCTGCTGGAAGATAGCACCCTACTACTAACAACCCGATTGGATTTAGCATTTTATATCATGTCCTTAAGCAATGGAAGGCAAAGTGTTTTTGATTGTGTAGGGGCGGGTTTTACGAGAGATCGTTGACGTCAGACAAAAAGATAAATAAACCCGCCCCGGCTTAGTTTTATAGCGAGTGTAATTGTGGGCGAATCAAATCCAAAATCTGCCATCTCAAATCTCAAATCTGAAATTGGTAATCACCAATCTCCTTTTGCCAAAGATGGAGGTAAACGCAACTTAGGAAAGCGATAAAAAGGTTCCCCATCTCGATCGAATTCCAGAATTGCACCAAAAGTCTTAACCTGTAGATCCAAATACTGCTTAGCCAACTGAGAATCAACAGTTGCAGCCGCAGCTAGTTGGATGAGAGAAATACAACTATCTTGCTCTTTTAACAACTCATAGAAAGCAACTTCTAGTCGGCGTTGCTTCTGCTGCTCGCCAGTTGCCTTCATGATAAATAACCCAGCCGTTCCAGCAAGCGCCAAGATAACAATAAACTCAACAATCGCCATATCAGGTAAAACTCTAGGCTAATTAATATATTGTAATATTTTAAGATATCGCTCCCAGACAGTAGCCTGAGAGCGAAATTTTGGGTAGATGATCGGTGGGCGCTTAATTTAAGCAGCTTGAGGCGGAACCAGATTTTCAGCCCCTCGAACAACCTTAGCCGATTCGATCGTATCCCCTGCCCGCAGCTTTTCCAACACTTCCTTCCCTTCCGTCACGTAGCCAAACACTGAATAGCGACCATCGAGCAAGTTGAGTCCAGCGGGAGTGAGTTCGGGTTCAAATAGGAAAAAGAAAAACTGAGAAGATCCCCCATCTGGAGCGAATTCGGGACGCGCCATTGCGACAGCACCATAGGCAGAAAAGGGTAAAACCGGCTGTTCGCGAAAGCGTCCGGCATCTTCTAGGGTAATACCATAAGTCGGTACCCGGTCGCCTTTAACCAGAATTTCTAGGGGAATGGCGCGGTATTTGCCAGTAGCTGGATCGATAAAACCCTGATCCGGACCAGGTGGATCTCCAGCTTGCAGCACGTAAGATTCTTCAGCGCGAATAAACTTCATCCCGTTATAAAAACCGCGCTCAACCAAATCTACAAAGTTACCCGCAGTCACGGGGGCGCTATAGCCATCCACAACTAAGGTAAGAGAGCCTTGATTGGTCGTCATTTCGATGGTGGCGCGACCTTTAAGCTGAGGTAAATTACTATATTCGGCGGGAACTTCATAGGGGAATTTCTGCACCATCAAATCTTCCAGATCCCCGACTAAATTCAGCGCCTTGGAACGCTCAACAGAAATTTGGTTTTTATCCTTGGCTTCGTTAGCGTTGGAGAGCGCAGTTAATTGCCCTTTTAATTGCTCAATCAAAGCCTCAGCTTTTGGCTTTTTTTCTTCAGGGATGCTGGCTAGCAGTTTCTCAGGGCGGGAGAGAATCGAACCCGCTTTGCTAATATCGCTAGAAATAGCACTCCAACGGCGATTGGCGCGTATTTGGTTAGCAATGTCTTCCAAACTCGCTTGCAAGTCTCGCACCGGCTGATTGTCAATTGGTAGCGCATACCGCAATAGCGCTCTACCATCGGTGATAGGGTTTCCCACAGGTAAACGGCTTTGCCGGTAGGCAGCAGAAAGCCCCAAAGACAGCGTCACCAGCAGCAGCATCGCGATGCCAGTTAAGAGCCAGCGTTTGGCAAGCTCAAAGATGGGAAGACTAGAACGAGGCATAAATAAATTTTTAAGTACACACAATCTTACATCTTCCCATAGAGCGGGAAAGGGGGAAGGGGGAAAGGGGATTTGCGAAAGGGGGATTTGGGAAAGCTAAAGCATTAGATATTTTGTCAAAGTCGATTCCTATTAGGCACTTTTACCACATATCTATTCCTCCCCACCAGTGTTTCCCAACTCCCCAAATCCCCCTTTTCCCCTTTTCCCCTTTCC
>DNGG01000279.1 GCA_003486675.1 Cyanobacteria bacterium UBA11372 | reverse complement strand
TGTCCCTACCCGCCATTGATTTGACTGAAAATAGCAATCGTCTATGATTCCTCTTGTTCTTCAATCGCTGCTTCAACTGTGCGTTGTTGGTACTCAGCAATAATGTTTCTAACTTCATCTGCTGCAATATCAGCTTGTTCAGATTTTGTGTAAATTGTTAGCAAAATAATTCCCGTTACAGTTCTGACATAGTAAAGCAACCGATATCCGCCACTTTTGCCTTTTTGAACATCGCTATTTCTGACTCGCAGCTTGAAAACTTCATACTCGATGCCGGAAATGCGATCGCCTGGAAACTCTCCCCGTTGCAATTATTCGATAACCGGCTGAATATCATTACGAATGTTGCGATATTTCTTTGCTAAGGTACGTAAATTTCGATTGAAAGTTGCTGCTGCTTCAACTTGAATTGGTAATGCCTCAGACATCTTCGATACCTTCCCATAGTTGAGAAACAGGAATCGTCTGTCCAGTCATTGCTTCGTGCCAAGCTTGACGCAAATCTGCCAGCATTTCTGCATCAGGGGTATCGTCTTCATCGATTTCTGACTCTTCTTGAATCAGGACAATTACTTCAACGCGAATATTTTTAGTCAACTGTAAAGGTCGATCTAAAGACAACTGTCCTTGGTCGTTAATAGTTCCCATCACTTTGATTGCTTTCATTGTTTCTGCTAAACGAGTTATAAATTTAATAATTTGGCTCGGATTTGAGCGATCGCTATTTTTTTATTATAACTGTATGATTCGAGGTGGTAAAATGGAGGTCGATGAAATCTTGGCGATTTTCGGTAATGACGATGCGCCCTGCATTTGTAGCATATATAAGCACTTGCTCGTCTGGTATTTTTTGATTGGCTTGTCCAGCTTCGTAGGATGTCAAAACGTCATAGCCAAGTGACCTCAGCAAATAGACCATATCGATCGGAAAATTCTCATTAGAATAAAATTTCAGCATTTACTCGTTCTCAGCAATCTGGCGATCGATTTCTTCTCGGTTAAGTTCGTAATAATTTCTCACTGCTTGGAGATCGTCGAAAGTGAGTCCAGGGTAATTATGAAGCAGTTCTGCATCAGTTGCACCTTGTTGTTGGTAGGTAACTATCGTCCACACGGGAATGCGGGTATCCCGAATTCGCGCCGCGCCGCCACAAATTCCAGGGGTTTGGCGAATTGGTTGCTGAAGGGTTTGGACAAATTTCAGCGTTTCTGCCAGTAGTTCATCGGGCAGGGTTTCAATTGTTTGGAGGAGTTGTTCTTTGAGTGTCATAACCAATTGAGCGCTAACACTACTTAATAGTCTATCCCATCAGCGTGGGAGAGCTACGGTACGAATCAATTGGCTTCGAGTTCTTTTAACCTGCGCTGGGCAAACTCTTTCACCTGCGGAGTTTGGGCAAGGGCTAAAGCTTGGCGATAGCTTTCAATTGCTTTTACTTTGTCGCCTTTTAGCTCATAAGCATTGCCGCGATTGTAGAAGGCTTCTGCTAATTTTGGATTGAGTTGGATGGCTTGGTTGAAATCAGCGATCGCGCGGTCGTATTCCCCTTTTTTGTCGTAAGCATTGCCGCGATTGTTGAAGGCTATTGCGTATTTGGGATGGAGTTGGATGGCTTGGTTGAAATCGGCGATCGCGCGGTCGTATTCCCCTTTATCACTGTAAACATTGCCGCGATTGTAGAAAGCTGCTGCGAATTTGGGATTGAGTTGGATGGCTTGGTTGAAATCGGCGATCGCGCGGTCGTATTCTCCTTTTTTGCCGTAAGCAAGGCCGCGATAGAAATAGATAGCGGCTGGGTCAAACGCTGTACCTAATTCAGCCAGCCCATAAAGTCATACTAAATCACCTAAAAATAACCTTGAATGGGTTTTGTTCTTATAATTGGCATGGAATATAATTTAATCCACCACCATCACGTCGCTGAATGTTTACAAAGCAAGTGACGGCTGTGCCGTTCCAAGTGTCAGGAGCATTGTTTATCCAATTCCCACCCAATTGATTAACAGTTGCATCGATTTTCGCTGTTAGTACACCAAATGAGTTGAGTTTTGCCTCGGTTACTAGGAAAGCAATTCGCTTTCGCCTGGAGATAGGATGGTTTTCCTCCCAGTAGTTTGAGAAAGCAGCTCGTGGAATTTTTACCCATTTATTATCAAAAAGCACTGAAATTTGAGAATTATTCGTCGTTTTGGTTTTTTGCTCGCACTTTTGTATCAGACACAGAGGTGACAACTGAGGTTGTAGAACGTGCAAACCTACACCACCACCGAGACTCAATAGCGCGACGATTCCAAGCGCCACAATCCGTTTATCCCCGGATGGAAAGCGCTTTCTATCGGAGGATGTTACTTTTTTGCGCGCTGAATCAGCCGTGTAAATGTGGGAAAATATCGACGGCAAAAATTCTCCGTATCTAACTGTGCTTCGTAGGACAACCCAATAAACGGCGGAAACATCGACAGCGTTGCTTTCAGTTTTGCATCTGCTGTCGCTTCAGGTTCGTTCAGCTTGGCTTCAATTTGTTGCAACAGTTCCAGTATTTCAGCCGTATATCGATCGGGCTGACTCTGTACCCGGATAATTTCTTGACTCAACGCATTGACAACCGCTTGGGCATCCGCTTCCACAAAAGTCACATTCGGACTTTCTTGTTGTAGCAGCGCGAAATACTCTTCTTCATACTGTCGTATCCAGGGTCGGATATCGTTCTCAATTTCCATCTCATACTTTGCCGCGTCTACCTTGCTTATGGCTTGATTGATACCCTGCTCAGCCGCACCAAGTAGCTGATATTGAGCTTGCAGGTTTCTCTCTAATTGAGACAAGCGATCGCTAACCATCTAAAACTCCCCAGGTACGCAGGCAATAGTCTAATATTTCTTCGTATTATATTGGCTCAATTCCGGATTGAGATGCGATCGCCACTTGAACAATTGCAGGTCTGACGCAAAAGATCTTAAAGTAGGGTGCGTTAGCGCTAGCGTAACGCACCGCAGCCACCAAATCTGCGTAAGTCCTAAATTTGCAATTAACCATTAGCAATTAACCATCAGCAAAAGATAACAAGCAACTTAAATTAAGATCGAATTAAAGTTGAAACCCCATTGGAGGTGGCGATGCTTCCCAATCCCCCCACGCAGATTGAAATTGAACAAGAAGATCCGCCCAAGTCGCCGTCTGAAACTCTGCCGACGATGTACGATCTACCCAGCGAATTCCCGGAGGAACCTGGTTTGCCAGACGAATTTCACGATCTCCAACCACAATTGTTAAGTCGAACCTTGCGCTTAACCGAATACTCCCGCGAGAATTGCTTTACCGCCTCTGACCTCAATTTGTACTACGATGTCAAGCATCCTTTATGGCACAAACGTCCCGATTGGTTTCTAGCAGTTAATGTCCCGCGTTTATACGAAGGCATTGAACTGCGCCGCAGTTATGTTAGCTGGCAAGAAGGACAGCATCCTTATGTAGTGGTAGAATTTTTATCCCCTGGAACTGAAAGCGAAGATTTGGGACGTTTTTACAGTCAAGTTTCCAATCAATCGCAACAGGTAGAGGAGACAGAGCCAAACTTACTGACACGGGAAACACCGCCGGGTAAATTTGAGGTTTACGAAAAGTATTTGCGGGTGCCACACTACATAGTTTACAGTCGTTACACCCAACAATTGCGATATTTCAAATTGGATGGCGGACGATATCTTGAACAGTCAATTCAACCAGAAAATCCCCGCATTTGGTTGACCGATTTAGAGATTGGTTTAGGTATTTGGTCAGGGGTGTTTGAAGATGTGCCGAGTAATTGGTTAAGATGGTGCGATCGCCAAGGAAATTGGCTACTTACCGATACAGAACAAGCACAACTAGAAAAAGAACAAGAACGCCTAGAAAAAGAACAAGCACAACTAGAAAAAGAACAAGCACAAGCTCAACTGCGTCAAGCTGCCCAAAATCTCTTAGCGGCGGGAATGGAGGTTAGTCAAATTGCCCAAATATTGAGCTTATCCGAAGCACAAGTGCAAGCTTTCTGTCAGAGCAATTAGTAACTATGACTGTTATCAACAATCAGAATCTTTTTTTGCTCAGACATAACTAACTATTTTAGTTCGTAGTAGGCACTTTAGTGCCGATATCAGCGCTGAAGCGCTTACTACAAACAGTCCTGTCTGAGCAATTTAGACCTATGCAGTTTGACCGCAAATCTGTTGTAAGGTGGGGGTAAAGTCTGGATAGGAAACAGCGGCTGCTTCGGCACGATTAATTGTTGTTGTGCCGGTAGCGTTGAGGGCTGCGATCGCTAAACTCATCGCAATTCTATGATCGGTATAACTATCCACCTCGGTTCCCACGAGCGGCGTGCCGCCGGTAATTTCTAACCCATCGGGTAATTCACTCACTTTCGCACCCATGCGGTTTAATTCGGACGCCATTACGGCAATGCGATCGCTTTCTTTCACGCGCAATTCTTCTGCATCCCGTATTACCGTAGTCCCAGAAGCAAAAACAGCCGCGACTGCTAAAATCGGGATTTCATCTATCAATCTTGGTATCACATCACCGGCAATTTGGCAAGCTTTTAGCTGACTATGACGCACTCGTAAATCGGCGACGGGTTCCCCAGCAACTTCCCGCTGATTTTCCAAAGAAATATCCGCACCCATCATTTCTAGAACTTCTAAAACGCCGGTACGGGTGGGATTAACGCCGACATTTTCAATCAATAATTCCGAACCCGGTACAATTGCCCCAGCAACTAACCAAAAAGCAGCAGAACTGATATCACCAGGAACGATCACCGTTTGTCCTTGTAGCTTAGCAGGGCCAGTAACGGTGACGCTATTCGTTTCTGGATCTAGGCTTAATTCTGCACCAAAAGCCTTTAACATGCGTTCGCTGTGGTCGCGAGAAAGTGCAGGTTCGGTGACGGTTGTTTGTCCTTCTGTCATTAATCCTGCTAACAGAATGCAGGATTTAACTTGGGCGGAAGCAATGGGGGAATGGTAATGAATTGGCTTTAATTGCTGTCCAACAATCGCTAGGGGGGCGAGAGAATTGTTTTTGCGTCCCCAAATTTGAGCGCCCATTTGTTGCAGGGGATTGACAACGCGGGACATAGGACGACTTCGCAAAGAACTATCGCCAGTGACGGTAAAAAATCTACCTTGATGCGAGGCTAAAAGTCCCAGCATCAATCTTAGGGTAGTGCCGGAGTTACCCGCATTTAAAATATCATTGGGTTCTTGTAGTTGACCCAGCCCAATTCCCTGAACTGTGACCAATTCTGTATTTAATTGGGAAATTTCTGCCCCCATCGCTTGGAAACAAGCGGCGGTGCTGCGGGGATCTTCCCCTAAAAGCAAACCTTGAATTTGGGT
>DNGG01000278.1 GCA_003486675.1 Cyanobacteria bacterium UBA11372 | reverse complement strand
AAGATAAACCGCTCGACTGCGGCGGCTTTGGCGGCTTGTATCAGTGTCACCTTGCCCAACCAGTCTACTTGTTTGATGCTCGCCTCGGTGGCGCGGGCAGTTGCAGCATCAATCACTGCGGTTACCCCTTCCAATGCTGGTTGCAGGGTTTCTGGTTCGCACAAGTCCCCCGGTACCAGTTCAGCGCCTTTTTCTTTCAAAAAAGCCGCTCGCTTGTAACTCCGGACTAAACAGCGGACTTTGTATCCCTTTTCCAGGGCGTGGAGAGCCACTTGTCTTCCCAAGGTGCCTGTGGCACCGACCACTAATAAAGTCATAAAATCTCACGGGAGTTTTGAAACCCGGTGCTTTTAGGCCGGGGAGGAAAAACGACTCTAGCTTTTAAGCTAGCCCCTTTAAGGGGAGAGTAAGAAGAGGTACAGTTCTTACTCGTTCCTGTTATTAGCTGGCAACGCCTGCTCATAAAAGGGTGATGCGAGCCAAGACGCAATCTAATTAGATATCTCGCCTTTGCCCCACCGGGTTTATTAAGACGCGCGGCTGGTCAGCACCTCGCTCTAAGCCGGATTTGCCCCGTGCCTTTCAAGCCGGGTGCTGACTCAGATTCGTAACGAATCTTAAACTTTCTCTAAGATGTTATCAGAATTTTGCGATTTCTTTCAGGGGCTTGACAAAATTAATTTAATACGCTTCAGTAAACGCTAACATCGGTTGCCGGGGTGGTGACAATGATGTAGGAGGGTGAGGACAAGAGTCCTCACTAATAACGCCGTTAGAGGGCGTTATTCTTCGCCCCCTTGGATTTTTAGTAACAAAAAGCCCATCCCCAGACCTACAATAATCAGGCTAAAGGACAAAACCATCGCATTCAAAAACTCAGCGTTCATTAATTTGATACTCCTAAACTCAGTCAAAACTACCAGCAGATTCAGTCAAAACTTAAAGTTAGTTTGACACTCTCCGCTCTCTCATAAACGGAGATTCTTAAGACCTCACAGTCTTAATATCCTGAGAACTCAGGTTCCTGGGCGCAATCCTTTTGCCGTTTGGCGGTCTGCTATCCTAGTCTTACAACTAGCTCCTCAAGCGTTTACTTTCCTCCAGTCCGGAGGTAGGTTTTTATGTCTTATACTGACCCAATCAGAATACCATATTAAAGCAGCGATATTTACTGGTGTGGCCTTTGATACCCAAACTAAATTCACGGGGTTTTCAGGATTTTTTCCGCTCAAACAGTTAAGCCAGCAATCTGTACGCAAAAGATGTTGCTGACGGTTGTAGAGTGGGAAATTGAAGGTGAGGCGATAACATGAAGGCAGAGAAAGCTTTTTTTACAAATGCTGCCGTTGACCTGGGGCACGGGCGGCGGAGATTGGCGGTGACTCTGGGCGATCCGGCGGGAATTGGGGCGGAGGTGGTGCTGAAAGCGCTGTCTGACCCCGAAGTTAGCCAAAATTGCGATATTACTGTCATCGGCAGTCGGACGCTGCTGCAAAAGATTTACTCAGATCTGCATCGCGGGGAAAACCAGGAAATTTTGGCAGATCCGGCAGGGTTATCAATTTTGGATGTGCATCTGTCTAGAGATATAGAAGATGGAATTATTTCTGGAATTGGTAATGCTGCCAGCGGGGCGGCGAGTTTTGCTTATATGGAAACTGCGATCGCTCGCACTCTAGCCGGAGAATTCGAGGCCATCGTCACGGGACCGATTGCTAAATCCGCCTGGAAGGCTGCCGGATACGATTATCCGGGTCAAACCGAACTATTAGCCCAAAAAGCTTTAGTAGAAAGATTTGGAATGTTATTCGTCGCGCGATCGCCCCACACCGGCTGGACTCTCCGTACCTTACTCGCTACCACACATATTCCTTTATGTCAAGTGGCAGATACGCTGACACCCCAGTTGATGGCGCGGAAACTGGATTTGCTGGTAGAGTGCTTGCAGCAAGATTTTGGCATCGAAAGACCCAGGATAGCGATCGCGGGTTTAAATCCCCACAGCGGCGAACAGGGACAGCTGGGAAGCGAGGAGAAAGATTGGTTAATTCCCTGGCTAGAAGCCGAACGCAAAAGCAGACCAGACGTTATCCTGGATGGCCCCATTCCCCCAGATACCATGTGGGTTAAACCCGGTCAAGCCTGGTTTGGCACGGGGGTAAAGGATGAAAAACACCACTACCAAAATCCCGCCGATGGATATCTGGCACTCTACCACGATCAGGGTTTAATTCCCGTGAAATTAATGGCATTTGACCGGGCAGTTAATACTACCATCGGTTTGCCCTTTGTCCGTACTTCTCCAGATCACGGTACGGCATTTGATATTGCGGGTAGGGGAATTGCGGATGCTACCAGTATGAAAGCCGCGTTGGAGCTAGCCGCCGAACTCGCTACCCAGAGGCTGGCTCTATAGGCTACCAATCTAAGACGGGAGATTCTGGCAATTCGTCAAGGGGAACTTTTCCCTTTCCCCTTTTCCCTGAGTTTTTTGTTCCGACCAAAAAAACTAGGATAAATCCTGTGCTGCTTGACGTTTCAAAAGTGACAGGTAAGCAATAGGAACAACCACAGGCCACAATACAGCACCTAGCACAAAAGTCATCAGATAGGAGAACCTCTGGGGATCAAATGGGCTGGTATATTTTTGGAAGTACCCGAACCAGGTTGCTAATAAATTGCTGAGGATTATCAAGTAAAAACCGATAGAAAACACGAAAATTATTGGCATCATAGTGCATCATAGCCTCAAAGTCGTGATTTTTTTTGGATCTGTGCGTTGGCAAATTGCAGGACTTACGCAAATAAACCCCTTTTCTCTGAAAAATCTTTGTTCTGGAAAGCAATGATTTACCCACCAACCCTGTTGCTGGCCTCGACCTGCTTAAGTCCTGAAGTATTTTGGTAGATAAAAACCTGAAAAGCCTTATAATACAAGGCTTTTCATCGCTTTTAATGCCCCAAAATAGAGCAAAAAAAATAAACTGATATCATGTCCGTTAGTATCGGCATCGTACAGTTAATAGTTTTATAGGGGCGGGTTTTACGGAAAGAAACTGAGTTTCACCTGAAAAATTGTTGACCCAGGAAAGAGATCTACGAATAAACAAAGGTGATGCTCAAAAAAAGCCGTTTTCACCTGAAAAATTGTTGACCCAGGAAAGGGATCTACAAAGAAACTAAGGTGATGGCTCCGTTAAACCCGCCCCCCCGTGCGATGCCCAACGCCTGCGGACATGATATGAAATCGAGATGATTTGCGGCTGATACCGAAGTTTTTACAACCCCGATTGCCACCTATGGTCAATCAGGTTTCAATTTTTGAGATTAGGGCTTGTAGCTGGTAACAATTGCCCCTGGATAAACCCAGTTAAAAAATGGATTGTACTGTGATGTCACACCGTAACTTGAAATACGGTTTAGACAGGCTGATAGCCCTTTAATCTTTTAAATGCACCCTTGAAAATTGTTGATATTATGTGAGATTTGCGCGTCTTTCATTTAATTTGCTAAGAGCGATCGCTAATCTCGTTGCTGATTAACCTTATTTTAAAGTATATCCTCATTTTTCCATTCCCGTCAAGCTTTAAATGCCAATTATACTGAAATTCAGTAATAATACATATACAAAAAACTTTCTTTAAAAAGATATTATCGCATGTCAATCCGTAATTTCACGCAGACTTGCACCAATTTTCATAAAGCTTGAGTAAATAGGGGGGTGGTACTGAGAATAACCACTGGGTGTACTCGAAACTTACATCGGTTTTTGTATAGGTGCCACCACCTAAAGTTAACTCCAGCACCAGCAAGGGTAAAAAACCGATTTTAGAGAGCGATCGCAGATCGCACCGGGAATGCCAACCCGGATAGAAACTTTCATGCGATCGCTTCTCGATCAAACCCCAGCCACTTTCCTACGGAACTGCACGGTACACTAGGAGAGTTGCTGTGCGATCGCGGTGCCGAATTTGGCACGACTAGGGGACGCCAGCGCCGCTGTATGGAAAAACCTCACCGAAAGCTCTGGATTTTTACTTTTTTGCTTTGGTCAAATAAACTAGGATAAATCCTGTGCTTCTCGACCTTTCAAAAGTGACAGGTAAGCAACTGGAACAACCACAGGCCAAAATGCAGCAGCTACCACCAAAGTCGTCATATAGGAGAACCTCAGCCGATCAAATCGGCTGGTATATTTCTTGAAGTACTCGAACCAAGTTGCGAATAAATTGCTCGCTATTATCAAGTAAAACCCGATAGAACACAGGAAAATTATCTGCTTCATAGCCTCATAGTCGTGATTTTTTTTGCTTTATGCGTTTGAACAGTTTTTGGCTATATTGACCCCTGAAAAACCTTATAACACAAGGCTATCTCTCAGTTTTAATTAAATATAGAGCCAAACACCGTTCTAACCAACTAATTTGAGGCAAATAATCTTGAAGTATTTGCCACCCTGATTTCCACCAATCATCAATTTGTTTTAAATTTTTGAGATTCCCCCTTGTAGCTGGTAATACTTAACCCTGGATAATTACACTCAAATCACAAATTTGAGTGTTGTGTCACCCCGCAACTTTACGCATGCTTTAGACAGCTGGTTAGCATTTTAACCTGTAAAATACCATCCTCTAAGATTGTTAATCAAATCTCTTATTTATGATGCTTCAAGTATCTAACTCGCTCACAGCAATTGCTAACCTATCTTCTGGTTAACTTCTTATAAAACCATACCCTACTTCTTCAATCTACGTCAAGCTTTGGACAGGGATTTTACTGATTTTCAGTAAAAATACAGGTGTTTTTTTGTATTAACAGTGATTATTTAGTTGAAATAGGTAATTTTACGCATAATTTAATAAACTTTCACAAAGCTTGAGTAAAGTAGCGGAATACGACTAGGAGAAAAGCTGGTAGCCGTTAGCAGTTGAACGACAAACCCAATACTTAAGCACAATCTGAAACTGGAAAGACACACTAGGTGTGGCGAACAGAGGAAATGCGATCGCACCCCACGCTCAACTGCCGAATTAACTTTATGCGATCGCGAGAACCATCCTATGCAAAAAAATGTTTGGGGAAAGGGGAAAGGGGGAAGGGGGAAAGGTGATGAAAATTACTAAAACAAGTAAAAAGCCCGAAACTTGATTTGATCAAGCTGTTGCGCCAGAGGTCTAATTCTTTAGCTTTTTCCTTTCCCCTTTCCCCCCTTTCCCCCTTTTCCCCCCCAGTCACCTCATGCTTGGGGCTTGACAACTACAGTGCTAAATGGTGATAATGAGAGTTTGTGAAAACTGTAGCGATATAAAGATAAACCCTTGGCAAACGTAATTGTGATCGGTGCCCAGTGGGGCGATGAAGGAAAAGGAAAAATCACCGACTTACTCAGCAAATCAGCAGACGTAGTTGTACGTTACCAAGGGGGTGTCAACGCCGGACACACCGTTGTGGTGCAAGGCCAGACGTTTAAACTACACTTAATTCCCTCTGGCATATTGTATCCGGACACCGAGTGCATCATCGGTTGCGGCACGGTGATCGACCCGAAAGTCCTAATCGAAGAACTCGACCAGCTAGAAGCGCTCAACATCTCGACGCGCAATTTGCTGATCTCAGAAACAGCCCACGTGACGATGCCCTACCATCGCCTAATCGATCGGGCATCAGAAGAAAGACGGGGAGACCATAAAATTGGTACGACGGGGCGCGGTATTGGCCCCACCTATGCAGATAAATCAGAAAGAACGGGCATCCGCGTCTTAGACTTAATGAACCCAAAAGGGCTGCGTAAACAGCTCAATTGGGCAATTAACTACAAAAACGTCATTCTGGAAAAACTTTATAACTTGTCGCCTCTAGATCCAGAAGTGGTGATTGAGGAGTATTTAGGATATGCGGAACGGTTGCGTCCTCATGTGATCGATACATCCTTGAGAATTTATGACGCCATCTTGCGCAAGCGGAATATCTTATTTGAAGGAGCGCAAGGGACGCTGCTGGACTTGGATCACGGGACTTATCCCTACGTCACTTCATCGAATCCTGTGGCTGGTGGGGCTTGCGTGGGAACGGGTGTAGGGCCGACAATGATAGACCGCGTCATCGGCGTCGCCAAAGCTTACACGACGCGGGTGGGAGAAGGGCCATTTCCTACGGAACTGCACGGTACACTAGGAGAGTTGCTGTGCGATCGCGGTGCGGAATTTGGCACGACGACGGGACGCAAGCGTCGCTGTGGCTGGTTTGACGCCGTTATCGGTCGCTACGCCGTCCGCATCAACGGGATGGATTGCCTCGCCATCACCAAACTAGACGTTCTGGACGAACTAGAAGAAATTAAAGTCTGCGTTGCCTATGAAATAGACGGTCAACGCTGCGAAAACTTTCCCAGTAGCGCCCGCGTCTTTGCCCGTTGTCAACCTATTTATAAAACACTACCAGGTTGGCAACAATCCACCGCCGCCTGTCGCACCCTAGAAGACTTACCAAAGCAAGCTTTGGACTATCTGAAATTCCTTGCCGAATTAATGGAAGTCCCGATTGCGATTGTCTCCTTGGGCGCTAGCCGCGACCAAACCATTATCGTGGAAGACCCCATCCACGGCCCCAAACGGGCGCTGTTACACGCAGACGGTTCGCCTGTATCCGTCTGAAATTCGATTTCGATCAATCAATCCAAAATCCCAAGATGGAACTCACAGTTGAATCTAAAAAGCGCGAAGCTGGTACCAAACCAAATGCCCTGCGTCGTTCTGGGCTAATTCCTGCGGTGCTATATGGTCACAAAGGTGTCGAGTCAGTGGCGCTGACAGTGGACGCCAAAGTAGCAGAACGGTTGTTAGAAAAAGCCTCGGTTAACAATACCGTAATTGATTTGAAAGTGGCTGACATGGGGTGGAGCGGTAAAACCTTACTCAGGGAAGTCCAAATCCATCCCTGGAAAAGGTTTCCCTATCACCTTAGCTTTTTTGCGATCGCCGCTCACGGCCCCATCGACGTAGAAGTACCGCTGCACTTTGTCGGCGAAGCCACAGGTGTCAAAAATGGCGGCGGTGTGTTAGACACCGTTATCACCGCACTTCAGGTACGCTGCGCCCCAGACAAAATTGTGGACTCAATTGAAATTAACGTCTCTTCTCTGGAAGTTGGCAGTAGCTTGTATCTCCGCGACATCGTTCTGCCCGAAGGCGTTACCGCTTTAGCCGATGGCGAACAACCAATCGTAACAGTCGCTGCGCCCCGCACCAGCGATGAGGATACCACAGCGGCAGCCGCAGAATCTTAACGATCTTGTTACCAACATTTGTTGGCTTTCATTGTATAAAAGACCAGGGGATATCCCCTGGCTTTTTGTTTGTAAATTTGTCCTACAGATCCTTAAAATGACTGATTCTTCGCTTCCCCCGTTAATTCAACAAATGATGCATCCTGGATTCTATCCCCATCCGGTGACAGAACCAATTGAGATGATTCAAACCCATGTTTCTTACGTGCTACTTACTGGCGATTATGCTTATAAACTCAAAAAGCCGGTAAATTTTGGTTTTTTGGATTACTCAACGTTGGAATTACGCCAGCATTTCTGTAATGAAGAATTGCGGCTGAATCAGCGGGGTGCTGGCGAAATTTATTTAGAAGTTTTGCCGATTACCCAAAGCGATACGCAATTTCAACTAGGCGGAACAGGCGAACCCGTCGAATATGCGTTAAAAATGCGCCAATTTCCCCAAGATACCCTCTTCCTCAGTTTATTTGAACGAGGAAAGCTGACAGAAACCCTGATGGAAGAACTGGGGCGAGTGGTGGCTACATTTCACGCACTAGCCCCAACAAGCGATCGCATTAAAACCTTTGGGGAACCCGATCAAGTTCGCAAGGCTTTTGATGAAAATTACGAGCAAACTGAAAAATATATAGGTGGCCCTCAAACACAAACTCAGTTCGACGACACTAAACAATATTCGGAACGATTCTTCGGCGAGTACCGAGAACTGTTGAACAGTAGAATTAAAAATAACTGGATTCGCGAATGCCACGGAGATTTGCATTTAAGAAATATTTGTCTGTTACAAAACAAAATTCTGCTGTTTGACTGCATTGAATTTAACGAACCGTTCCGGTTTGTCGATGTGATGTTTGATATTGCTTATGCAGTAATGGATCTAGAGGCAAGGCAGCGTCCAGACTTAGCAAATGCGTATTTGAATACTTACGTGGAAGAAATCGGCGACTGGGAAGG
>DNGG01000283.1:19244-19402 GCA_003486675.1 Cyanobacteria bacterium UBA11372 | reverse complement strand
TACTGGCTGTACCTCACTCGCTTACAATCGGCTGTATTCTCCTCTCAAAATCACCTAATATCTCGGGAAACCAACGCTTAATCGTTGAGACAGTATTTCGGTAATTAGGTTTCAGCTTTTTTGACAAATCATATGATGTCCGGTTGATTAGCCATAAT
>DNGG01000283.1:11154-18974 GCA_003486675.1 Cyanobacteria bacterium UBA11372 | reverse complement strand
GCCGTGTCCCTACGCAACGACGGGGTAAGGTTTTTTTATTATGGGTAATTCAACGGACATCATATCAATTAATTTTAATGTTCCTTCTCCCAAAGTATTACTTGAATCAAATAACAAAGCTATTGGTAGTTTTTCGGATTTATTTGGTTGTTGAGCGATAAATCTTGATTCTAATTATTATAGGTTGGGTTTCCTCGCATTAACCCAACCTATGATAATGGCAGTTTCTCCCAGATATTCAAGCAAAAATTAACAGTAGAACCTAACCGAGTTTAATAATTAACGTCGCAAGGCAACGCGCTCTTTTCAGCCATTTCCACCATCCACTGGCACCATTCCAACAGCTAACAAATTGATTGTATATGCTCGTGGCTTGCGAGCCTGCGTTAACTACACAAGCAGCCAAAGCACTCCAATTTTTGGCAATTGCTAATGCGACGCAAGGCCCTGCTACTGCTGCGTATGCCGGAGGTATCAACGTATCGCTCAGGTTTTGCACCATGTCGGAAACAAGAATTCCAGCATAATTAGCTGCTGTGATGCGCGTGTTTTCTGGCAAAAAGCTTTGATAGTTTGCAGATGTTTCGTCAACAGATTTTAGCTCTTTTTCAGGTGCGGTTGATACAGATTTGAATAAATCCGGTTGATTTTGGAGATAAATCTGTCTTGCTGGTGCTTGTAGAGAGTCAAGCAACTCGCGCCGCTCTGGAGCTGATAACCTTTCTATAGCACGTCTATCAACTCTGATAGCTCCTGCTTTAATTCTGTTATCGATATTGTTTGCCCTTTGTTCGATTCTTTGCAAACGCGGTTGATTGGCTTTTTCTGTTCTCTCAAATGTTTCGAGAGGTGTGATGCTACCTTGTCTGCCTTGGCTATTTGCTAAAGTCTGAGCATTTTGTAAGGCATTGTCCAAAGCTGCTTTCATTGCTTGTGCGTATTCAAGTGTAGCCTGACTAATTTCCTCCGAGTCTCCCACAGCGAATACATTTTGCCTTTCTATGCGGTTGAATGCCGTTTCGATTCTATTCAATCTGGCTGTGGCATTTCCTAATTGTAGTTGAATTGTTTGCCTTGGAGTTATGGGGGCGTTTTGGATTGGGATTTGAGCGAAAGCGTTAATACTCGTTAGCAAACAGCCCACAATCGCCAAAATCATCCATTTCCATTTGATCCTAAACATTACTGGTCTTCCTTGTTATTCAGATATAAATTTGATGAATTTAAGAGCAGCACAAAGCAACCCGATCTATCCGAAGATGTACCCGGATGTGTAATATCAGCCCTGCGGGTTGATCGATCTTGGGGCCAAATTATATCGAGTCCGATAGCAACGGTTGTGTAACTGCTAATTGTTCATCGCTAATCGCTGCTGGAGGAGGCAATTAGCAATTAGCAATTAGCTGGGCCAGATATTACATCTGCCTGTCATTCATCCTTAATACCCACTGGCAAATTAGACGCAACCTAGTATTTGATTTCTCGCGCTCAGCGCTAAACAGAATTAAACTTGAAATATTCCCTGCAATCTGGATGCACTTAACCAGGAAAATTGCGCGATCGCACTTCTGCTATTACCTAGCCTCAACGCACAAACATAGCTAGCTAACTGCTTACTATGTCGCACTTGGCAGTTTAATATTTTTATCTTGCCTGTTTTACCTGACAATAGCGCTTTAACGCTCTGATAATCTTAGATTAGCAAGCATTGATTGAAAATGCTAAATTGTTAAGAATATGTAACAAAAGTTAGGTAAGAAGGCTGCGATCGCAATTCCATCCCTGTCTATTTTTACGGAGTATTTTCGACTGTCAATCCTATTTCTTGTCCATAGGATAGTTCGAGGGTGTGACCATCTGGATCTCGCAAAAAAGCCCAATATCCAATCGGATATCCAGAATCTTTTGGTTCTTGAAGTAGTAAGCCTTCCTGTTTTGCTCTTTCGCAAAGCGCATCCATGTCTTCGCGACTTTTGCAACCAACCCCGAGGTGTGCCAAAGGAGACAGAATCGGATGCACTGAGTCTGTTTGAATCAGAACGATCGCAAAAGGACGAGTGCGATCGCACAGCCACACAACAGCTACACCTGTTTCTGCATCAATGCGGCGATGAATCACCTCCATTCCAGCATAGGTGGAGTAAAATTTGATACTTCGCTCAATATCTGAGACGGGGAGTGCTATGTGCGTAAGTCCAATATCAATCATCGCAACGTATATCTCGCATAATAGAAACCTCTTGCTCTGGATGATAGTTTTCTACAGCTATTTATGCAATAGTACTCCTTGACACTCCTGGGCCTAAAGGCGTGAGGATTCTTGGGCTGAATCTTGCCTCTGTCAGCAATGCTAACTTTGGTCTTACAGTTTCATAGGTAGTTCGACTACACCTTTTACAGCAAGCACTCTGATGGACTATTCCCCAAGCGTGAATTTCCGTATGCCCTACGGTATTTAATTGCTTTTTGCCCTTACAGTTTGGACTTACTTGTAAGTAGGTAGGTATAAATATACTGAACACCCGACGGCCTCGTGTCGCCCATCCCACAAGAGAGTTGAAAGCTTTGTGGGGTGGGCATCCTGGTTAGCCCTATCTTTATATGATTAGTTTTAGATCGTCAGGGAAGGTTAGAAATATTGCAAATACTAACTCGATCGATGCCGTTAGATGAGACAGTAAATTTAGATGCGATCGCAGATAACGCAGTCGGTTTTGTCGGTGCCGATCTGAAAGCCCTAACTCAAAAAGCCGCCTACAGCGCCCGTCGCCGCCAATACCCCTCGATTGAAGCCGTAATTCCCGACCAAATGACGGTCAATCAATCGGATTTCTTACAAGCGCTCAAAGAAATTAAACCCGCCGTTTTGCGTTCGGTAGAAGTAGAATCTCCCCATGTTTCTTGGTCAGAAATTGGCGGATTGGATGAGATTAAACAAACCTTGCGCGAATCGGTAGAAGGCGCACTTTTACATCCAGAACTGTACTTAAAAACCAAAGCCAAAGCACCCAAAGGTATTTTACTTTGGGGGCCACCCGGAACCGGAAAAACTTTATTAGCCAAAGCAGTTGCTTCCCAAGCAAGAGCAAATTTTATCTGCGTCAATGGCCCGGAATTACTGAGTAAATGGGTGGGTGCATCGGAACAAGCAGTGCGAGAATTGTTCGCAAAAGCTAGACAAGCAGCCCCTTGTGTGGTATTCATTGATGAAATTGATACTTTAGCGCCAGCGAGAGGGCGTTATAGTGGGGATTCTGGAGTTAGCGATCGCGTAGTAGGACAATTACTCACAGAATTAGACGGTTTGCAAACGGGTGCGACAATCTTGCTAATTGCTGCTACCAATCGTCCCGAAAATATAGACCCAGCCATACTTCGAGCCGGACGGTTAGATTTACAATTAAAAGTAGATTTACCGAATTTAGAAAGCCGTTTGGCGATTTTGCAAGTTCACAATCACGATCGTCCCTTGCAAGATGTAGATTTAACACACTGGGCGACAGTCACAGAAAATTGGAATGGGGCGGATTTGGCATTATTGGGCGATCGCGCAGCGGTAGAAGCAATTCGTCGCTATCAGAATCAAGGCATGACAGATCCGGCAACAATTCGCATTACCACCGATGATTTTGATTGTGCCTATCAAGTTTTGAGTCAACAACGCCCTGGTTAATCAAACATGAACCGTAGTTTTGATGTAAGGTATTATACAGATTTACTGGTTCGGTATCAAAGCAGAGCGATCGCAACTGAAGCGGAAAACTCAGAAATGTCCTCGCCTTAACACTTGGTCAACTCCTGGGGCTGTATCTTCTACCAGAGTCTGAATTTTGTCAATCATTCTCTGAAAAACATCAGCATAGTACTTTGATGCATCGAGAAAATCAGCATATTCCTGACGATACTGCTTTCTTGACTCTGGGGTTTTATATTCTTGGCGAACATTGGCAGAGATCCGCCTAGATTTTCTAACAATTAATACATCATCAATTTGAGTAGAAGTAATAGATACTGGAGTCATGTCAAGAAACTCACACACCAAAAAGTAGAGCGAGCTAGGAACTGCTATTTTTAGATCTCTACTTGTAGCTACAGCCTCTTGAAACATTGTTTTATCCAGGTTTGTCTTGCACTCAGCACAAACATATCCAAGATGGGACTCTAGCAGCTTAGAATTTGCAAAATCCCTATCAAAGGAAGTTTTTAAGTAAAGTTTCTTGCCTAAAACAAAATCTTGGTTTTTTATTCTTAATGTAGGTTCCCCACCTTGCCCTGGAGTTCCAAGTGAAGACAGAAAGCTTAACCCGGCAAAAGTACTTTTAGGACCAATCTCAAATGAATCATCTATTCCTCTCAAACTTCTATAAATTAATTGAGGTAGAAATTCTTCAAGAATAGTATTGTCAAGTTTAAGTTGTCCCTTTTGACGATAAAGAAAATTATCTGGGCTATCAAAAATCAAATCTAGCTCAATAAATCGTTTGTATTGGTTTGTTGCCTCAACCAATTTTTCAACAGAATCATGTCGTCCTTGTTCTACTGATTCCAGTGCTTGAATCCATTGCTGATACTTATTTACCGCTTCTTCCACTCTCTCTTTATCGGCATTCGGCAATCTAGGATTGTTTAAGCAAGCAATAAGTTTATCATAGTGGGGAGTTGGTAATTGAGGCATTGTTGTATTTATGATCGGAAAAGAAAACTAAGGCTTTTGGTAGTAAGTAGTAGTCTCGTAGCTGTAGATAGGAGACTTACCAACATCTGGTACCTTTTCAATGGCTTCCATGAGAGCAGGCTTGTTTTGTTCTGAAACAATTGCTAATCCATTGCTCAGAACTTTATGAGCAATATCTCTGGCAATCTTATCAATATCTTTTACAGACAATTCACAGGATTTTTTATTCAATAAATTTAGCAATTCTTCACGTATATTTTTTCCAAATTTGTTTTTAAATGTTCGTTTTTGTCTAAGAGCTAAATCAAAAAGGTTAGCTCTGGTAAAAAGTTCTGAAATTATTTCCGCATTGTAGAACGGCACTCCTAAAACATTAGACTCATGCCCGACTACAAAGATAATTCGCGCATCATATTTACAAACTCTTTGTAACTCTCTAAGAACAAAAGCCATATCTAGGCAGTACTGAATTACTGTCAAAAATCTATTGCCTCGATTTGCCCTATTTGAACCAATTTCAGATTTAGCTATCTTAAGTAAATCCCAGCCCAACGCTTCTGCTGAACGTCGATAGTTTTGGTGATAGTTAAATACGTTAATATATGGGGGAGATGTAACAACAAAGTCTATGCTGTCAGTTTCAACAGGAAGGCAACGAGCATCGCACAATAAAGAAGCGAGCGGTGCTTCAGAGTAAGGGAAATTTTTGATAACTTGACAAAGCTTGTAAAAGGTATTGTGAATATGACTTGTAGTCAGCTTATTATTTGCCAAATCAAGTAGTATTACAAAGGCATCTAGGATAATTTTATCAAAATAATCGGTTTCTTTATCTAAGTAATTAATAAACTTTTGAAAGTTATTGTAACTGATTTCATCGATTTCAATATTTTCAAAAATTTTAGATTTTGGAAAATAATTTTGCAATTTTTCTGCGATATAAATAATTAAGCGATCGCGCTTTGCCGATGGCAAGTTAATTAGTTGATAAGTTCTAGTCAGAATCCAAGCAGCGGGATTTAGTTCGCATCCACAAGCTCGAAGTCCAAAACAAGCTGCCTCATAAATAACTGTGCCACTGCCTGCAAAAGGATCGAGTATATGAGCATCTCTCGGACAATACGAAAGCAGCAAATTTTCAATTAGTTGCGGTGAGAACTGACCGCGCCAAGTAAAAATATTTGAACGTGTCTTATCTTCAATATTCAAGTTACTTTGTGGAATATTGGCATTAAACTCAATTAATTTTTGAGCTAAAAATTTTTCTTTCAATTTATGGATGAAAAACGTATTGCTCTGCATTAGAACCGATAGCCTGGTATTTGTTTGCTCCTGAATCAACACACACTAAGTGTGGCTCAAGGTCTAAGGTGAATATTATACCTGCTTTGTGCTTCTATAGCAGCTTGTTGCCATCCATTCCATCCCACAATAGTAGCCCAAAGCGTTTTCAGCATACTTGTTTCATCAAGGGTCATGCTTTAATTATATGCTTCGATGACTTTGGCATAAGGCTTTTTGGCACAGGTTGGTGAAGTTCCTGTGCTATACACTTCCAATACGAGAAAGGCGCGTGAAGCGTACCGAGTAGAGCGGAACCCGAAGGGTAGCTATCGCTCTTAGAATCGCACTTATCCCCCATCCAAGTAAACCCAGATGTGGGAATGGGTATTCTCTTAGCGTGCATGGATGCGATCGCACAGACTAATTTCCTATTCTAAATTGTCTCAATAGACGGTATTTTTAGATCGCTCTCATCCGAATGCGATCGTCCTCAATAACGCTAAAATGTTCTGCCCAATCATCGCAAGATGAAATCGCAGCCAGAACCTTTTGAGCAACAGCTGCACCGGAAGGCGTTTTAATCGGAAACAGGATGATGCCAATCGTCGCGGGTAACTGTACCCGGAACGCAAGTTCGCCAAAGTTTTTGTCGAAAGTCAGCAGGATGCGTTCTTCGGCTTGGGCACGCTGAAGCACTTGTGCATCGGTAATGCCAGGGGCATCGGTGCGAATCCAGGTAACATCGTGTCCGGCTTGTCGTAGGGCTTCTGCAGCATCGCCTGGAAAGTTTTCGTTGGCGAGGAAGCGCATAGGTTAGGCGGGCAGGGCGTAGACTTTTTCGGCTTTGAGAGCGGCACTAGCGTAGCCCAGACAGGCTTGGATGTCTTCGAGGGTGATGCCGGGGTAGTTGCGGAGGATTTCATCGCTTGTCCAGCCTTGCGCCAGCAGGTTGATGATGAATTCGACCGCAAGGCGGGTGCCTTTGATGATTGGTTTGCCGAGGAGAATGTTGGGGTCCAGGGTGATGCGGGTTTGCCAGTCCATAGGTTGAACTTGAACTCTTTGGTGTCTATTTTCGTATTTTAAAAGTTGAGTTTTGGCTTTGCACCCGCTTCAAGATTGTTTGCAGTCGATAAACCCGATTCAAGGGCAGGCAGGATGCCTACCCCACAAGAGTTCTCCAATCAAACTCAAGCGCGCCCGAACCAGCCCTACCCAATCTAACCATAAAAGTGGGGCTGAATCGTCTTTTATATCGTTTCCGGTTGCATCAGACCAATTACCAATTACCTGATATAAACTAAAACTCGCGCCGAGAGAAAACAATAATTGCGATCAACAACAGCATCGCAGTATACAGCAATGCGTAGGCTGCATTTTCTAGTAAAATAACAGGATTAGGTAAAACTCCAACGCCGTATACGGCCTGATTTTTTAAGTCCAATCGCGATAAATCTGGCAAAACAAGGTAAAGTACTCGCACAAAACCCTCAATACCGGGGTTTTTAGATAGCTGACCCAATTTAATTAAATCTGGACTTAAATGTCCCATTAAGTAAATCCCAAAACTGAACAGGGTAGCAAGCAGGGAACTGGTAAAAACACCAAATAAAATAGCTACAGCAGTGAGTAGGGACAACTCAAAAAACAGATACAGAACAGCGATTAAAATGCTATCCAAAGGGAAAGAAATCCCCTTGACTAGCAGCACTACCAGATAAATTACCGTCATCAAGGCTAATAATACAGCCAGGACGGCTGATAATCCCAAATGCTTGCCGATAATAAACTCTGCGCGACTGACAGGTTTTGCCATCAAGACTAGGACGGTTTTCTTTTCAATTTCTTTATTAACCAGTCC
>DNGG01000283.1:781-10951 GCA_003486675.1 Cyanobacteria bacterium UBA11372 | reverse complement strand
TCAATTTCTTTATTAACCAGTCCCGTACCGACAAATACAGTGACGACTAAGCCCAATACTCCCATAGCAGCCAGACCCAGATCCAGAATCATTTTATTTTCCGTACCCGTCGCCACTTCTGGGAGTAAGACCATCGCAGCGAGTAATAAAATGGCAAATAAACCGATCAGGTAGAGGACGCGATCGCGAATCACTTCGCGAAATACGTGAGTTGCGATCGCTAAAGTTCTGCCCAGAATCATAGGAATTTGGTAATTGGTAATTGGTAATTGGTAATTGGTACAGCAGATTTTAAGCTAGTAAAGGAGAGCGTTTTCGCGAAAGTTTGTGTAGCGGCACCCTTAAGGGTGCCGCTACACAAACGAAGCGCCGTACTCATACGGCTGCAATCCCCTAATAATGGGTTGGTTTTTCTCCCATGACCTATTACCCATTACCCATTACCTAATTTTTCTTCTTTTCTTGGGGTGATTTGAGGTTAAGTAGTCCGCGCGCTGGCTGACTTACAGGACTGCATTGTAAATCGCTCAGACTCACCGGCGATCCCTCCGCTACTCCTCGACGCCTAGATAGAGTAATTCTACAGGATTTTCGCAAATGATAGCCTTCAGCTCTCGTACCCGGGCCGCGCCAGTTGGCTAACAGATTCAAATTATATCCTGAGTCTCTTGGGGAAACATCAGCTCCGTATTCCCAAAGCGCGTCTTCCTCAACTCTAGGAAGTTCTTTTTGCGTCACTTCTTGCGACAGTTTATCCACCCTATTGTTGGCATTTAATAACCATCGCTCTACGTCAGGCCAAACTTTACCATCTATCTGATTTTTCAAGCGCGATTCTATGGCGTTGAGAACTAGAGCACCCCTGGGAACCCGATCTGAACCGAAGACAACTTTGTTTACAAAAAAACTGCGCCCCAACTCATCTGCTGCGATGCTGGGATATTGTTGTAACCATCCTTGGACGATAACTCCAAATAACAGCCAGCAACTTAAAAGTAGGTTAATCAAAAGCAAAATAGTTAGGTTTTGGCGCACCCCTGGATTCGGAGTTTTGAGTTTTAGTCCCTCGTGCCAAAACTCAGGTATTGCCGCAATTGCTGCTGATACTAGAGGCCAAGCAACAACCGCTACGGGTAGCAATGCCGGATTGCCCCAAATGCCAAATAAAAGCAGACAAATTAACGCTCCCGTGACCCAAGAACCTATAGAAATTCCCTGAATCGTTATCGGTTCTTTGGTTGTGTACCACGCTACCCCAATAATTAATAGTAAACCGCTCACAATAGCCAGAATCGGCAGTAATGTTGTAAAAACTATTGCAGCAACGCCTACAATTACACTCGCTAATATTAGCGTTTGCCAAGACCAGATTTTTGGCGGTTTAAAATTCTTGAGCAGCTGGATCAGGTAGGTAATTATTTGGTTTAAAATCTTCGTCGTATCCATAAGCACGCTCGCTTCTTTGTTATTGAATCCCAAACATATTTGTTAAGAACAACATCAATAAAATGGCAGTCCCGCTATAAGCATTTGCTACCAAAATTGTGCTAGAGGTTATGCGTGCTTTAGCAGAATCGTAATATCTTTTGTACAAAGAACTTGTGAGTGTGGGGCGATATTTACCCGCTTGGTTTTCTGGTTGTGCCGGTGTTGCTTCCTTCACTAAATTTCGCCACACATCTAAAAATACCAATTCAGACATCAAAATAAATACAAAAGCTAAAAATACAATTAAAGCAAATTCCCCATATACTAAACCTAGGGGTACGGTTGAATTTTCGACAATGTTATTAAAAAATACGAAAGTGATAATTTGTTTTTTCAGATTGGGGGACAAGAAAGGCTGAACGGCAAACAAAACCAGCCAGCCCAGACAAGTTGAAAATAAATTGATTCCCAGGGAATATTCTATACTAGCTTTACGGCTGAGTTTCCATTGCTTTTGGAAAACCAAGGCTTCAATCGCGATCGCAAGTGACAAAAATAACATCTGAAATATAATCGCTCGCAGAGGCAACACAAAAGAAAACGACATGGATTACCCTCCATACACTCCAACTTGCTGGTTGAGCGGTACCTGCGAATTCTACCATCTCGCAGCAAATTTATAGAAACGGTTCTCACCCCAAGTATAATTAAGATTTATGAGCAGAATCGGAATCGGCATTCGCACGGCGGTGGCGCGGACTGAGCGCATCGCAGGTCAAATTCACGTCTACGACGGTGCGGGGAAAGGCAAGTCCAGGGCGGCGTTGGGTGTGGTATTGCGGTCGATAGGATTGGGAATCGACGCCACAGCGCCTGCAAGAGTATTGCTGCTGCGTTTTCTCAAAGGGCCGGAACGTACCTATGACGAAGATAGCGCGATCGCAGCCCTACAACAAGGTTTTCCCCATCTCATAGACCAGGTTCGCACGGGTAGGGCAGAATATTTTGGTGCAGATGAAATTACTCGCTTCGATCGGCAAGAAGCTCAACGCGGGTGGGATGTAGCTAAAGGCGCGATCGCTTCAGGACTATATTCGGTGATCGTCTTAGACGAACTCAATCCAGTGCTAGACTTGGGCTTGCTCTCGACCGATGAAGTAGTCCACACCCTCAAACACAAACCAGAATACTTGGAAATTATCGCCACAGGTCGAGGCGCACCGCAAGCGCTGCTGGAAATTGCCGATCTGCACTCGGAAATGAAGCCCCACTTTCACCCAAAAGCAATTGAACGGGGAATTGAAGGAATTGAAATCTATACGGGTGCGGGTAAAGGAAATTCTACCAGCGCCTTGGGAAAAGCGTTGCAAGCTATTGGCAGGGGAATTAGTCAAGACCAGTCCCACCGCGTCTTGATTTTACAATGGCTCAAAGGTGGCAGTGGGTATACAGAAGATGCAGCGATCGCCGCACTCCAGCAAAGCTATCCCAATCTAGTCGATCATCAGCGCTGCGGTGGAGATGCGATCGTTTGGCGCGGACAACAGCAAGAATTAGACTATGTAGAAGCAGAACGAGGCTGGGAAATTGCCAGGGCAGCGATCGCTTCTGGACTCTACAAAACCATTATCCTCGACGAACTCAACCCCACCGTTGACCTGGAATTGCTACCAGTAGAACCAATCGTACAAGCTTTGTTAAGAAAACCCCGCGATACTGAAGTCATTATCACGGGGCGTTGCCTCAATCCACCAGCTTACTTCGACCTCGCTAGCGTTCATTCCGAAATGATTTGCCACAAACATTATGCCGATCGAGGCGTTCAACTCAAGCGAGGCGTAGATTTTTAGCTGAGATTTGGCTAATGGCTAATGGCTAATGGCTAATTGCTAGTTTTTCATCCAGCCATTATTTTCCAGGGCAGCGCAGCGAAGATCTCGTACCCAGGCTCCAGCCTGGGTACGAAAGCTATGAGGCTCTGCCTCAAACTATACAATCGCAACTACGAGCGATCGCACAAGCAATATTCCCTTTAATTGCCTCCCTCCCCGACACGGAGAGAGCTTGTTTAAAGACTAGCGACCAGAATATCTGTAGTCAGTATCAGCTGGCTGCGGCTGTAGCACGTCGGCGTTTTTTGGCCCCGCGTCCCTAAGTCCTGCTGATGTTCTGTAGTCAGTATCAACTGGCTGCGGCTGTAGCACGTCAGCGTTGAACATCACCACGAAAGTCGCGTTGGGAATCAGGCGACGCAGAATCTCCAGATGACCGTCTGCATCAGAGCGATTGCGAAACTGACCAACTGTCACCCGTTGCAAGTTAGGAAGCAGGCGAACCAGCACCCAAGCGTTAAGGCGTTCTTTGTAAGGCATAATTAACTTGTCTCCGTGTGTAATTGGAGCCAGAGCCAGTGCTGAGAGGTTGGTAGCCCGGATGCACTGGCTTTCTGACTCTGTGAAATCATGACTTTAATATTAGGCGCATAGCTATGTTAAGTCAAATTGGTTAAGCTGATTTGGGGATGAGACAGGAATGGCTAGTTTGGGAGAAAAGCTCAAAGAACGAAGAGAAGCGCTGAATGTGACTCAGCGCCAAATTGCTCTTGAATTGGGCGTAACTGTAACTACTGTGCAAAACTGGGAAGCTGGCAGATATATCCCTAAGCTGTCTCCTAATCAAATGAAAGCTTTATGTGACCTTCTAAATTTCACACTAGAGGATTTAGCAGATTGAGCCATACTAGGGTGGGGGAAATGAACTCAAGCCGCGAGCTGATGAGGCTAAGGAAACGACTGAGATTGACCCAAAAACAAGTAGCGGATGCTGTGGGCGTTACAGACCAAACGGTAAGTAATTGGGAAGCTGGCAGATTTGAACCCAGGCTCACCATCAGTCAGATCCAAGCTTTATGTCGTGTCTTGCAATGTTCTTTAGATGAACTTCCTAGCTTCACTGATGCAGAGAAGTCGGAGTGAGAAGGAAATTAGCGATCGCATAGATAACGCCAGCGAGGAAACAATTTGGTTAAGCAGATTTGGGGATAAGACAAAAATGCCTAGTTTGGGGGAAAAGCTCAAACAACGACGAGAATCGCTGCATGTGACTCAGCGGCAAATTGCACTTGAATTGGGTGTAACTGTAACTACTGTGCAAAACTGGGAAGCTGGCAGATATATCCCAAAGCTCTCTCCCAATCAGATGAAAGCTTTGTGTGAGCTTCTAAATTTCACGCTAGAGGATTTAGCAGACTGATTCATAAATCAAAATTTGCCCCGCACCAGAATAACCGTACAATCACAACCACGAGCGATCGCACAGGGAATATTCCCTTTAATTGCCTGTTCCAGGAAACCCTCGCGGGAAGCACCCAGCAGCACAACATCAGATCCGTCGAATTTAGCCAGCTTCGTCACCGCTTCTGACACTGAATTGCCTCGGATGTGAGTTCCCAGGACAGGAATCGGTGTCGAATGCCCAGACTTTCCCTTCCAGACGCTCAAGTGAGAATCCAGCTGCTGGCGTAAATTTTGGGCAGCGCGATCTAGTATTGGCGTAGTCGGCACGACTTGGGAAGGTTTGAATACCTGGCACAGTCGGATTTTGGGCGCATAACCCAGCGCCACGAGTGCCGGAAGCAGTCGCACGGCGCACTCGGCATTGGGACCACCCCCCATCGGCACCAACCACCGATCCCAAAGGGGAATCGGGCATTGGGCATAGGGTAGCGGGCATTGGGCATAAGATTCGCTCATTGGTGAAGCATCGCTTTCTGGCTCATTACCTATGACCAATGACTTATTACCCTGGGAAGCGCCCAATTTGACGAGAACCACCTCGCAGGCGGCTTGCCGAATCGCGGTATCGATCGCATTGCCAAAAATGCGACCGGGGCTGGGGGGTTCTGCATTCCAGCCCATGACGAGTAAATCGATATGCTCGTGTTCGATCGTTTCTAAAATCGCAAAAGCCACATCGTGGGCGACGCGCACCTCTGTGTGAACCGGCAGATGCCACTTGCGCCCAATACTTTCTGCCTTTCGCAGCAAGCGGCGGCTAGAAGTCGTCCGCACGGGGGTTTCTTCCGGAGAGTTATGACGCCCGACTAAAATAATTTGCAGACAAACGAGTTCGTAGTCGCGATCGCGCGCAATCGCAGCCGCGATTTGCAATAGTGCATCGGCAGTGTGGGGATTCGCCAACGGCACCAACAGACGACCTTTGCCCACCGATGGCGAACGTGTTTGATAAACTACATAAGAAGGTTGGGGACGCGGCCCAATCTCCATATTTTTACCGCCCAGCCGATCGGCTTCCACCCGAATAATATCGCCACGAGTAATAATTCCAACCAGCTTTCGACCCTCCACTACGGGTAACCGGCTGAGTTGATAGCGATTGAGCAGATAAAGCACATCTGCCAAAGTCGCTTTAGTTCCCACGGTTAGGGGTTTTGGCGTCATGATAGCTTCCAGGGGCGTATCTTTTGGTAGGGCGCGCTGACCGATAGCCGCTAGGTCGCTTTGGGTGATAATTCCTACCAACTTGCCGTTGTCAACCACGGGAAACCCTCGGTGATGCGATCGCGAGAATGCTTGCACCGCTTCATCAACCGTCATCTTGCTGCTGAGGGTTTCCACCCGTTGCTGCATCACGTCTGATGCCTTCAGTTGGGTTAAAATCCCTTCCTTGGGGGCAGCTTTATCAAGTTTGATCCCGTTCAATTCCAAGATGCGGTCATAAATTGACCCAGATGCAATCCCATCGGCAACTAGGTAGGAAGTAACAGAACCGATCATCAGCGGTAGCAGCAAATTGAAATCGGTCGTCATCTCGAAGACGATGGCGATCGCCGTGATCGGGGCTTTGGAAACAGCGCCAAAAAACGCTCCCATCCCTGCCAAAGCGTAAGTCGTCGGCGCACCATATCCCACCATATTGGTTTCCAACAGTCCCACCAGGTAACCCAGCGCCGAACCCAACATCAAGGAGGGCGCAAATAAACCCCCCGGTGCGCCAGAACCAAAGGCGATCAGGGTGAGGCCGAATTGGGCGACAAAAGCGATCGCCGCCAACTGTGGGCTAGCTTCACCCGCGATCAAAAATTCCCGCATCCCCGTATTATCACGGAAGAAAACTGGTAACAATGCTACAATTGCGCCAGAAACCATCCCGGCGAGTCCCACCCGAAATGGCAAACTCAGTCGCACCACGCGCTGATAAAATTTCAAGCTGGCGAAAATACCGTGACAAAACAGCGCCCCCAACAACCCGCAAGCGACTCCTAGCAACAGGTAAAAAGGGATTTCGGGTATGGAAAAGCTAGTTTGAGAAGCTGTCAATTGCAGGTTAAGTTCGAGCGATCGCCCGCCCAACAGCCGGGAAACCACCCCGCCGATAAACGAAGCCAAAATAGCCGTGCCTAGCGTAAAGCCAGAGACATCGTGCAGCAATTCTTCGATCGCAAACAGCACCCCAGCCAGGGGCGCGTTAAACGCAGCGGCTAAACCCGCCCCCGCACCCGCTGCAATCATTTGGCGGCGGTGATCGGGAGAGGTGGGAATCAGGGCGCTGAGTTGTCCGGCTAAAGCCGCTCCCACTTGGACGGTAGGTCCTTGTCTACCAATCGCCAATCCCGAACCCAGCGCCAAAATGCAGCTGAATAATTTAACCAAGGCAACCCGTAAATCCAGGGCGATGGGAAAAGCAGCCAGCGCCGCCTTGACTTGGGGAATGCCGCTTCCCTTCGCCTCGGTGGCAAAGCGATCCACCAACCAACCAGCCAAAAATCCGAACGAGAGGCCAACTGCTGGCAAGACTATACCAGCGGGTGCGAGGTGAGAAACAGACACTCGCCATCCCCCAAGCCATCCCGATGCAACCTTCAAAAATACAGCCGCGAAAGCGGCAACTAAACCAATCAGACAAGCTTCGGCGATCGCCAATCGGCGTCTGGGTCGAAACGTCTGACGCAACCCTTTGGGAATGGACAGAGGCCACATATTACCTAGTGGCTAATGGCTAATCGCTAATGGGCAATTAGCGATCGGCAATTAGCAATCAGCAATTACCCATTCCATATTAAGGATTTTTGCCCGTTACGGATAAACCTTCAACAATCAAAGACGGTGTATAACAAGAACCGTTCCACTCCCCATCGCCTCCGAGTGCGACGAGTTGCTTGAGTGCTGCGTAAACGTTACCGGCTACCATCGTATCTTTGACCCGGCCTACAACTTGACCTCGCTGAACCCGATAGCCCAAATCCACGTTAATCGAAAAGTCCCCAGAAATCCCGGCGCCGCCCCCCAACATCTGATCCACGACCAATCCATCATCCAGCTGCTGCATCAAGTCGGGCAAAGAGCCAATACCCGGTTGCACTAGCATGTTATACAAACCAGGGGTGGGATAGCTGCCTAAATCCGGACGGAAACCGTTACCTGTAGTGCCGCTACTCAGTTGGCGACCTGTGGTACGGTCGGTATAAAACAGCTGCAAAATGCCGTTTTTGATCAAGGTGAGGGGCTGGGTTTGAGTGCCTTCATCGTCAAAAGGGCAGCTGTAGGGGCCAGCATCTGGTTGCTGGGAAATCGTGATTTGGCGATGGGTGACAGGTTTGCCCAAGCGATCGCTCCAAGGTGAAGCGCCTTCCAAAACCCGCTTGCCGTTGAGGGCAGCGGCAACCGTGCCCCAAAGCATATCGGCTGCTTTGGCAGTAAACAAAACGGGTACGCGCCCGATGGGGGGCAAAATGTTTTCTTGCGCCCAATCCAACCGTTGTAATATTTGCTGCGCTAATGCCCCCGGGTCTAATTTGTCCCGTTGGGTTTGACCGTCGGAAACGCTTAAAAAATCTTCACCCCGCACCCATTCAGCCGCCAAATAGCAGCTGAGAGTGGTATCCGTATAGCTATAATCGAGTCCCTCTGAATTGACCAGACGGGTGCTTTCAACTTCGCATTCCCACTCGCTGCTGACTAAGACTTCTCGATAGGCGTCTCGCACCAGGGCGATCGCTTCTTTTCCCCAAGCAACTAACTGTTCTACTGGCACCGCTTCTCCCAAGTCGGGATAGGACTTTGTTGAGCCACTCGTCAGTTCCACAGTTTCGGGTTCGTTGAGAGAAGACAGCGCGATCGCTCGTTCTACTAATGCTGGCGCTTCTAGCGGGCCATAAGCAACCGCTAAACCGGGACGCCCATCCAACCACAGCCGCAGCGCCGTTCCCTCAGATTGAGCGCTTTCTAGCTGCTTGAGACGGTTGGCTTCAAAAAATACTGGTTTGGTATGCGATCGCGACTGATAAACCTCAGCCGCTTGCGCCCCGGCTTTTTTGGCTAACTCGATCAGCTGTTCTGCCTGTGCTTCTTGTGGCAAATCGTGAAACCCCATATCCTGCCGTGGAATAGATTGGTCGAACCGCCAAGACGCTTAGAAACGATAAAAGCTTCAAGGATATAACCAGCCGCAGAAATCCCGCTCGCCCAAGCTTATCCTTGTCTACTAATACTCCCCTAATGTCTTTCTGGTTAATTTTCCCAGTCTATGGGGATCAACTGAAATAGTTTTTGAAGAGGACAGCTCGAATGGGAGACAAGGGAGAGCGGTGAGTTCAAAAGAAACATTCCCCGCCTCCGGTGCGTTTCATCACCCATTCCCCAATTCCTGCAACAGCCAAAAACCGGCAAAAGATTCTGCTTGCGGATCGGATTGTACGGCTAAAAAATGTACCCCCTGTGCCTTCTGCTTCGCTTGTTCAAACCCTTTGGCTTCTGTTAGCAGCGCCCGCTCTTTTAGATTCGCCAGTATCCAGCGATCGCTCACTCCCGTTTCCAGCAGCAATCGGTCTTTTTCACTGTCAATTTTGATACTTCCTAAATCCAACCCGGAGAGCCATCCAGCCAAGGGCAAGGCTCTAGGCGAGAAAATTATCAAGCCGGGAATCTTCGTATCCGCTGTTATTCCCAGATTTTTCAGCGGAAAAGCTTCCCGAAAGTCAATTTCCCACTCGTGCATTTCTTCAAATGCCGATGCCTCTAAAGTTACAAACGCCCACTGCTGTCCCACTAGGGCATCCGGTAAAGATTCGGGTGCTTGGGTGGGCATTTGCACCGAAGGATTGGGAGCATTTGCCTGAAAACCGGGATGGTTGGGGTATACTTCCCGCATCCGCTCCTCTATCCACCGATTCAGGGTAAAGGTGCGCCGACTAGGAGTGACTGAGATCCCCAAGTCATTGCAGGCTTTGGTAATCATGTTATTCATTTGGGTACGGAAGAAGCGGATCTTTTGGGGAGATTGCCCAGATTGAGCCATAGCCTCCTCTAACGCCTGCCGCAACCAAACAGAATTTACCTGCGTATTAGAACAATACTGAGCATAGCGGAAAGTAGAGTCTGGCTCGTCCCGCACTTCCAGGGGACTTTCGCAGATCAGCACTTCCCATACTTTTTTCTTGTTTTCGTCCAGGATTGGACGGGAATAGAAATCGAGTTCCCAAATTATACCCATGCCGCCCTGCATCAATCTGGCTTCTGACTCGATTGTACGAGCGATCGCGCCCCTCTACCCTCGCACCACCTCTCAAACGCGCGACAGCTTAGCTTAAGGTTTCATCGCCAGTCCACTCTATCAGCTCATCTAGGGAGCATTCTAAGGCTCGACAAACGCGAAACAGCGGATCGGCATCCATGCGTAACAAAGGCTGGTGCGCCCATCGATGAATGGTGTTGTAGTTGACTG
>DNGG01000283.1:0-577 GCA_003486675.1 Cyanobacteria bacterium UBA11372 | reverse complement strand
ATGAATGGTGTTGTAGTTGACTGCACTCAGCCTAGATAACTTCGACATCGTTATCTTTTGGCGATCGCACAATTCTCTAATTCTCAGTTTGGCTTGAAATGGCACAGTTAACTACTTGTATTTTTATAACTCTACAGTGTATAATATAACAGTTATAATAAAAAGCGATCGCTCTTGATCCTTGCAGGCTGGAAGAGCGATCGCGCCGCCCTAATCTTGAACTACTTCAACCAAATCCTCAATCATCACATCAAACGCGCGCGCTAGCTTCTGAATAGCTGTGAAATCAACCATCGCCATTGCTGGTGAACGGGCGTAGGTTCTGACGGTGCTATAAATCACTCCAGATCGCTCAGACACTTCCTTGAGCGTCCAACCTTTCTCAGCCGCAAGTTCTCTCACCCGCAACCTAATTTGACCCATTTTTACCTTGACACTTGTTGAAATTTAGTCATTATAGCTTTATTATAAATAACGATCGCCGCTCCGGCCTGGAAAACTGAAGGGCGATCGCTGATTCCAAAACAAGCTCATTTACACAGGAACCATTTGCGTAGGAACCATTTACGTGTTTAGG
>DNGG01000282.1:1656-3623 GCA_003486675.1 Cyanobacteria bacterium UBA11372 | reverse complement strand
GATCGCGGATTTCCGTACCCAAGCGACTCGATCAAGTATCCCCACCCAAAATTTGATTTAATGCCAAAGCCGCATAGTAACGCGAATCTTGTCGGTTAATGCCGCGATTTCCTATCACTGTCACTGCTTGGGTTTTCCCCGGTAAAACTGGGTTTAACCGTACTATTTTTTCCGGTGTAGCGACGGGTGGAAAGTCGATCTGTTGAGGTTTTCCGCTGGCTGTCCAGTTGGCGAAATGTTTTTCTAGAAGACTTTTTACCTCTGTTGGATCGAAGTCTCCCACCAAAGCCAGTACCGTATTATCCGGTCGATAATAGGTTTGGTAAAATTCCACCACATCGGCGCGGGTAATGCTTTTAAGACTTTCCAAGGTGGGATAGCTGTGAAAGGGATGGTTTTGGGGGAAAATTTGTTGTTGTAGCGTCCGGAAACTCAAGTAGTTGGGGTCATCTAACTGTGCTTTTAGCTCAGTTATCTGACGCTGGCGACTCAGCTCTAGCTGATCTGTAGGAAATGTGGCATTTTGCACAACATCCGCCAAGGTTTCGATTAAAACGGGTAAGTCTGCTTTAAGACTATAACCACCCAAATTAACACCTTCCCGAGCGGCAGAAAATTCCAAACTTGCACCTCGACTTTCTAAAACTTTAGCCAAGGTGAGGGCATCTTTGGTTTTAGTTCCATTCATCAAATTATCTGCGGTTAATTCGGCAACGCCTGCTTTTGTTGCCGGATCAAATTGCCTGCCTGCGGGAATATTGCCGCTTAAAGTTACTGTGGGAGTGCTGCGATCGCTCACCAACAATACCTGCATCCCATTTCCCAGCTTAAACGACTCTGGTAGCCCGCGTTCGCGCAGCGTCTCCGCAGGAGAATCGCTTGTTTTATTCGCTACCTCTATCTCCGGCAGATATTTCGCCACTTCTGCGGCATCTACAGGTGGTCCCAAGTTAAATTTTTCACTCGTTTGACCGCCATTCCGCGTCGAGGAACCTTCATCATCAGTTATCTGAGTTGGTTCAAAATATCCCACCTTGCGCTTGTCTGCTTTCAAGTATTCTTGCGCGACTCGCTTCACGTCGGCGGTGTTGACCTCGCCCACCGCTGCCACCAATTTATCTATGTATCGATAGTCACCCGCAGTAGTTTCACTATCGCCTAACTGGCTGGCTTGATTAGTAATATTGCGGTTACTCAAAGTTATATCAGCTACAAATTGCGCTTTAGCGCGCTTGAGTTCTTCAGGGGTGACGCCGTTGGTTTGTAGCTGTGCGATCGCTTGTTGCAGGGTTTGGTCTATTTTCGTCAGTTTCTCACCCCGGACTGCCGTAGCAGACAATTCATACCAACCCGCGCCAATTAAGTTAGAGGTATAGCCTCCGGCGTCGCTAGTTAAACCCGACTCTACCAAAGCTTGGTATAACCGCGAATTGCGCCCCGAGGTCAAAACGTAATCCATTACTTGCAATGCCGGGATATCCGGATGATTTACGGGTGGCAATGGATACACTACATTTAATAGGGCAGCGCTGCCTTCTTCCCGCAATACAATAGGATTTTGGTTGATTGAACTCACAGAGGCAAGTTGATTTAAATTGTCTGCTTTAGTTCCAAGGTTAACATCACTAGAACCAACCTCTGCTGCCCTGCTCCCCTGCTCACCTGCTCCCCTACTTACCTTGGGAATATTACCAAAAATTTCTTTAATTGCTTCTACCGTCGCTGCGGTTTGGAAATCACCCACAACAACTAAAATCGCATTGTCGGGGCTATAATACTTGCGGTAATATTGCCGCACCTGGTCAACGGTAAACTTTTGCACATCGGCTTTTGTGCCACCGACTGGCAAACCGTAAGGACTGTTAGGAAATGCAGCTTGCATCACCCGGCGGCTGAGTCGGTAACCGGGGTCATTTTCGTAACCTTGTAACTCGGAAATAACCACGCGCTTTTCGCTTTCGAGTTGC
>DNGG01000282.1:0-1532 GCA_003486675.1 Cyanobacteria bacterium UBA11372 | reverse complement strand
GCGGCTGAGTCGGTAACCGGGGTCATTTTCGTAACCTTGTAACTCGGAAATAACCACGCGCTTTTCGCTTTCGAGTTGCGCCGGATCGATGAGAGAATTATGCATCCGATCGGCTTCTAAAGTTAGTAACGCGCGCAGTTTGTTTCGTTCAACGGTGCCGTGATAAGCTGTTTGGTCGTAGCTGGTAAAAGCATTGGACTCGCTGCCCAAAGCGTTGAACAAACGACCGAATTGGATCGGGCGATCGCTTGTTCCCTTAAACATCATATGTTCGAGTTGGTGCGCGATGCCATTAACTCCAGGTTCTTCGTTGCGCGATCCTATTTTGTACCACACTTGGACGCTGACTACAGGCGCAGTATGCACTTCTTTGGTAAGAACTGTTAACCCATTATCCAGAACAATTTTGCCGACATTTTGAGTCATTCCATCTGGTGGGATAACGGGTTCTTTGGCGCTAATAGCATTACTTTCCGTTGCCGCTAAGGAAAAATTAACCCTTTCTCGTGGAGTGGAAGTTGCCTCACTGGCGAATAGCACCACGGCGCTGAAACACAGGCTAAACAGCACTGTCGCCAAGCGATATCGACGCAAGAAAGCTAACAAAGGCATAAATAAATTTTAGCCACAAAAAGAGAAACTATATTAGGACTTACGCACCCACGAACAGAAACCCGGTAATTTCTGTCGATTTCTCGTTGCAACCAGCAAGATCGGCGTAAGTCTTATAGCGGGAAAGCGACTTGATCGAATACAGTAGGGGCAGGTTTTACGAAACCATCACCTTAGTTTCTTTGTGGATCTGTTTCCTTGCTCAACGATTTTTCAGAGAAACCCGGAATATTCCACGGTATATCTCGTTAAAGTAGCCCCTACAACAGGCAGGTGTATTCAACCAACTTGCTTTCCCGCTATATACCAGAAACCGGGTTTCGACTGATATCGATTTTTCATAAAAACCCGGTTTCTTTGCGATCGCGCTCTCAAAGGGTAAAAATTACCCCTATGTGACGCCGAAAAACTCATCAGTCTCAAGCGCTACGAAGCTTTGAAACTAACGCTACCTTGAACCAGGAGTCAAAGATATGGCGAACTGGTCAATTATTAATTGTTTTGACCATATTCTTCGACTAATTTCCTGAACCGTAAATAAGCTTGTTCGGCTGAAAGCGGTTCAGATTCGGTTTCCCCTGGAATCAAGAATTGCCTGTTATCAGGAAAAACCTGCACCACCAAACTAGGAATTAGCCCTAATTTCATAGCTTGTTTACCCAGCGCTTCTGCTGTTTCCGAAAGGCTGTATTCATCGTGGAACTTATATTTGCCCATGTCGTTTCCTCTCCTTCTATTTAAACGAGTTCAGATAGCAATAAAAAAATCTACTCCCAGTATGCATTGCTGCTTCAGGAATGATGGTCGCTGTAGACAAATCTTCAATATGTTTTAACGCGGCTCCAGGAGCAGAGGGGCAGGTGGGCAGAGGGGCTTGCTGGGGAATTTGAGTGTACATTCTGCTCTTCTAAACGTGTGCA
>DNGG01000298.1:17502-22131 GCA_003486675.1 Cyanobacteria bacterium UBA11372 | reverse complement strand
AGTTCTAAAGTTTCGGATTGAATCAAAGCTGGTTGGTAATTGGTAATTGGTAATTGGTAATTGGTAATTGGTAATTGGTAATTGCTAATTGCTAATTGCTAATTGCTAATTGGTTTTCTATTAGCTATTAGCTATTAGCAAATTGAATTACTCCCCATCGTCCGTTTGTTAACCATTGGGGATCTTCGCGGTTGAGGGTTTCTATCTGCTCTAATTGTAACCCAGATGCCAATTCTGCCTTGAGGGTACGTAACGCTACCATTGGAGCGGGGAAGTAGGTTACGATATCTTCAAAGCGAGTGGTAAAAGGCCAGTGGCGATCGCCTAACAGTCTGCGATAGTTGGCATCCCCTTTAATCAAGATTAAATTTGACTCGGATAACTGTTGGCGCAAAGCATCGGGCATTTCCCAAAACGCGAGGGGTGATGTCCAGAATAGATTTTCACACAGGCGCAAGCGATCGCTCTCAATATACCATTGCCAACGCGACGCTAGCATCTGCACTTGAGCGTCGCTATGCTGGGCTAAAAATTCTATTGTTTGGTGGATATCTTTTCTCATCGCATCGGATACAAAAGTCGGATGCGCTTTCAGGTGCAGGTGAATTTTTTTAGCCGCATTCGTGGCTAGAAGGAAGTCTACCAAGCACAAATCGCCAAATAGTTCAAAACCGGCATTATCGACGATCAAGTCGATGCGCTTGGCTTTAAAACGGGAAACTTTATCTGCGATCGCCTCAGTACTATCTGCCAAAACATAAGCCTTTTCCCGCTCAATATTTATACTAGAGCGATCGCCTGATTCCGCAGGCCATAAACTCAAATCGGCGCGATTGCCCCATAAAGAAATATACAGCAGCTTAATCAAATTACTCCTGTGCGTCTCTGGTGCCGAATTTACCCATCTGTTGACGAGGGCGCTTAATACTTGGATAGACTGACTTGAAGTTAAAAGTCCCAGGCGTTTTTGAGCTTCAAACGGATCGAAACCTTGCCAGTCGCCGGGAATGAAATAATTTGTCGCTTCTAAAATCCGGCGGTAAAAATACGCTTCGGCAAAGTACCAGGGAATATCCAACCAGTTATTTCCCTGGTAAGGTTCTAAATACTTATTCCAAGCGGCGATATCCGGCGCTTCGGTATCTTTTAGAAATCGCACCTGTCCGTAAGGCAATTCCTGAATCAGGGTTTGCAGGTTCTCAACAATAGAATTCTCCAAAAACTCTTGTGGGGTAGGCGTCTCGCCTGCCCTAGACTTGATGTTCTGGAGAGGTTTAATAGCAAGCGGAAATTTATTGTCATCGATTACCCTTTGGGCAATATCCGGTAACCGATTGGCGACGGTATTGTAGGCGAAAGAACCGATCTCATTTCCCATTATCTGGGGAGGGAGAGGAAGTTTAGGTAAGCGAGATTGAGAAAGAGAATTTTCCTGTGCCATCATTCAATGCCTATGAATCAAGATTACACCCATCTTATCCAAAAAAATATTCCTTAAAAGCTGACTCTGTAAGCGTGAAGGACTTTATAGTCATTGTCAAACTGTTGCGCGAGCAATTTCATCAATGTATTGCGCAGTGCTGCCACAACGGGATTCTCTATTCTAGCAACTTTACCAATTAGTAAGGATTGTTCGACAATCTTTTTAGTGCGCATCAACCGCAGAGATTCATACTGATGGAAAGCTGTTGCGGCATCTGAATATTCTAGCAAACATTTGGTGACGACAAGGGCATCTTCAATTGCCATGCAAGCACCTTGTCCCATTGTTGGCAGAGTTGGGTGTGCGGCATCACCGAGCAATGTAATATTTGAAAAGCTCCATTTTTGCAGCGGTACGCGGTCATAGAGATCGGTTTTGAGAATATTAGCTTCATCAGTTTCCCCAATGAGTTCGGGAATAGGTGAAGGCCAATTTTGAAACATTTCTTGAAGCTCTCGCTTACGACCAATGGGTGCGTCGGGTTGTCCTTCTGATGCTTTAGATGCGACATACCAATACATTCTTCCTTTGCCAATTGTGACAAATCCGAAGGCTTTTCCGGCACCGAGAAATTCGCAGATGTATCCACGTTTGTAGGTGTCAGGTATGTAATTTGTTAATCCTCGATATGATGTCATGCCGCGATAAATTGGTGGCGCTGTACCAAACAGTTGCGATCGCACGCGCGATCGCAAACCATCAGCACCAATCAAAGCATCTCCTTCCTCTGCTAAACCACCAGAAAACTGGGCAATAACTTTGTTCCCAACTTGCTCAAACCGCTCAAACTCCTGACCTAAAAAACACTGTTCCAAGGGTAGTTTTTCCCAAAGCAACGACTGTAGATCGGCACGATGGATAGCTACCGCTGGCACTTCAAAACCATCGACGCGGAGGTCGATCAATTGTTTGCCTCTATGGGAAAAGAACTGATAGTTCGTAATCGGATCGCTGGCGCGTAACACATCTTCTAAAACACCTAACTCTTGCAAAACACGAGTGGCGTTTGCCCAAAGCGCGACTCCAGCACCGACTTCCCTCAAAGTTTCGCTGCGCTCGTAAACAATCGGTTTAAATCCGACGCGATGCAGCGCTAGTGCAGTTGCAGCGCCACCAATTCCACCACCAATCGCCAGAATTTTCTTCGCGGTTTCCATCTTGTATACACCTATTTTGCTAATGGCGTTCCCAGGCAGGAGCCAGGGAACGAGGCTAATGGCTAATTTCAGTAAAAATCTTATATTAGCAATTACCAATTAGCAATTAGCAATTAGCAATTACCAATTAGCAATTAGCCAGCAATTAGCACTATTATATTCTGGCGCGAAGTGCGGGAGTTTTGAACAGATTTTGAAATGCAGCTTGTCGCTCTGCAACTGGTTCTGGGGCACGCTCCCAAAGGCTTTCATAATAAAAGAAGGTGACGCCCAAACCGCGTTCTTGAGCAGCTTGTACTTGGGACTGAATTTGTTGCATGGAAACGGGACGATTTCGCAATCCTGCCATAATACCAATTCCGGTTGGAATCCTTTGTTGGCTTTCTTGAATTTCTGGGAAGTCAATCTTTGCAGTAAACGAGTTCAGTTCGTGACGATAAACTTGCACAATTAGCTCGTCTACGATATTCATTCGTACCCAAGTTAGCCAATCTTGCAAGTGCAACTTATAAGCAAAGTCGTAATAGTTGGGGGAAACCGAGAAAATGGCTTTGGGTTTTTGTGCTTTTACCGCTTGGTTGAGTTGTAACATAAACGCGGTGATTTTCTCGGATCGCCATTGCATCCATGCTGGATCGTTGGGATCGGTTGGCGGATTGTTATTGGTTTCCCGTGCGTACAATGCAACCGTGTACCGATCGTAGCCAAATTCGCGGGGCAAGCTCATGTGATCGTCAAATTGAATCCCATCCACATCGTATTTAGTGACGACTTCCAACACGAGATCGGTAATAAATTTCTGCACTTCGGGATGGAAAGGATTGAGCCAACTAACCTCTCCCGCCGCGCTAATTGATGTTTGATTACCATCTTGCTTTTGCGTCAGCCAATCTGGATGATTTATTGCCAATTCCGAAGTTGGAGGTGCCATGAAACCAAACTCAAACCAGGGAATTACCAGTAAGTTTTGGCGATGGGATTGGACAATTAAGTCAGCTAAAATATCGTGTCCATCTGCACCTTTGTAAACAAAGGGTTGGATACCTTTCCTTTGTGCGACAGGACTGGGATACATGACATAGCCAGAATTCCACACTACCGGATACAGGGTGTTGAAATTCAGCCGTCGCAGTTGACTGGTAGCATCTTGCACTTTGGCACGATCTTTGAGAATGTCCAGATCGTTGCTGGTGATCCAAACTCCGCGAATTTCCTGGCGGGGTATTTCCGGAGTCGGTAACTGGGCGCGCGCTGGCGTGAAGCTGGAAGCCAGCAATACCGTTACGAACGATATCACAGCCAGGATGGGAAAAAAACGTTTAAGCGATACGCCTGACGGCACACTTCGTGAACGCTGCATCGAATGATGGTTTAATTCTACGCAAATTCCTTAACAGATTTTAATATAATCGCCGCCCATGAATTTTTCTATCCTCGTAGCGAGGTTGATTACCGCAGTCCAGACAAGCTTCCATCAGCAGGATGAGAGGTTTACGACAAAAAACGCATTTCCTTTCCCCACATTGGTCATCCGTATCCACTGGTAACTCTCGACACTTTAAACATTCCCAAAATCTATCTACGCTCATTACGGCAAAACTGCTGCATTTCTCGCAGTGTTTGACTTCCCACATTACATTTACTTTTTTCATCTGCATACCAGGCGGAACTATGACGCAGCACCGGGTAGAGCCAGCGAATTATAGCGGTTTGCAGCCTTAGATGGTACACCTTCCACAGCAGTGTGCGGGCACCCTTAAGGGTGCCGCTACACAAACGAAGCCACAGTGGCTCTACTTCATTCGCTGGCAATCCGCTGTATTACTTTTTCTCTCGGACACCACAAGAGTGCTGTTTTAACAGCATATCACCAATTGCACCTCATCTATCCAAAGATATACTTTTTCTCGTTTTCTCGTTCTCGTTTCTCGTTCCCAGGTTCAACCTGGGAACGAGATCCGGGAGGGTCTACCTCCCGTGGTGCAAGAT
>DNGG01000298.1:16621-17206 GCA_003486675.1 Cyanobacteria bacterium UBA11372 | reverse complement strand
GCAGCGGGGTTGGTATTTAAACCAATCTTAGAAGACTTGGCGAAGGAATCGGCGAAGGATTATGCGAAGGATTTCTTTAAAGATTGCCTAAAAAAAGTGATTCACCTGCCAGAAAAAGACCCCCTCAAGGAAGCTTATGGTAAGGCGTTGACTCAATTTTTGCTATTGGTACAACAGGAATTAGAACGGGCTGATTATGATGAAATTTTGATTAAACAGTACGTTAAACCGTTGCAGGATTTTGTCAATCAAGAAAAGATTGCGGCGGCGTTGGGGAGTGCTTTTAATAGCGATGCTCAGGGACTGGATATTCAAATTATGGCGGTCACTTGGCGCGAGATGAATTTGCCTTTTTTACCGGAAGAGTTTGATTGGGGACAGATTAGCAAGCGCTATCTTAAACGGGTCAAAACTATTATTAAAGATTCCGATCAACTGCAACCGATTTTTGCGGCGCAGGCGCAGGAAGCTGCTGCGGAACAGTTACAACAAATGGCTGGGATTCCGATCGAATTTAATTTGCCGCGCTATCGGGAAGCGCTGCGGGAACATTATGGTAATTTGCGGTTGGAATCGATGGATGCG
>DNGG01000298.1:13648-16364 GCA_003486675.1 Cyanobacteria bacterium UBA11372 | reverse complement strand
TACAATGAGTTAAAGCTGTGGAATGTCTTCGTGCCGCAAAATGCGCGGGAGTGCCAGGAATTTTTACCCCAGGTTTACGAGATTCCTAAAGAACTGTTGCGGGAATTGCGATCGCAAAATCAATTAGACGCAGAAATTGCCGAAGCTGAGGTGGAACGCTATCGCAAAGCCTACGTAGATCAGCCAATTCGTTCTGTTTTTGAAATCTTAGGCGATCCGGGGTCAAATGAGCCGCCAAATCGCGTATTGTCTCAGTATACGGTTATTTTAGGCGATCCGGGGGCGGGAAAATCAACTCTGCTGCAATATATTGCTTTGAAATGGGCAGAAAGACCTGTAAAAGATTTGCCCGTTTACCCAATTCCCCTGTTAATTGAGTTACGCATTTATGCCCAAAATCGCCATAGCGGGAAATGCAGTGACATTCTGGGATTTTTACATTCTGGCGATATTTTGGAGCGATTGAACCAACACCAATTGGAAGAATGGTTAAAAGGGGGACACGCAATTGCCATGTTTGATGGATTGGATGAAGTATTCGATCCGGCACTGCGGGAAGTCGTCGTTACCGATATTCACAGCTTTACTAATAAGTATCCGAAAGTGCAAGCGATCGCCACTTCTCGCTGGCTGGGTTACAAGGCGCAACGGCTGCGAGATGCGGGGTTCCGCCACTTTATGTTGCAAGATTTGACCTCAGAACAAATTGAAGACTTTATCCAGCGCTGGCACGATCAAACCTTCCCAGAAGGTGAAGATAAAGTCAGAAAACGGGAGCGACTGCGAAAAGGAATTAGTAACTCTAAGGCGATTCAAGAACTAGCAGGAAACCCCTTGCTGCTGACGATGATGGCAATTCTCAACCGCAGTCAGGAACTGCCTAGAGATCGGGCTACCCTCTACGAAAAGGCATCGGGGTTATTGTTGCATCAGTGGGATGTGGAAGCCAAGGTTTTAGAAGACGCCGAATTAAAAAAATTTCCCGTCGTCATCGATTTGAAAGACAAACAGGCAATGCTGCGCCAAGTTGCCTACCAGATGCAAGGGAAAGAAAAGGGTTTGGCTGGGAATTTGATTCGGGAAACGCAGTTAGAAGATATCCTGACCAACTATTTGAAAACGATTAAAGAGGTGCCGCAAGCAAGAGATATCGCCCGCTTGACGATCAAGCAATTGCGAATCCGCAATTTTATTTTGTGTTCTCTGGGTGGGAATAGTTATGCTTTTGTCCATCGCACGTTTCTGGAATATTTCTGTGCTTGGGAGTTTGTCTGGCAGTTTAAAGAGACGCAAACGCTGACGCTGGATGCGCTAATCAATGATGTTTTTGGCAAGCACTGGCAAGATGAATCTTGGCATGAAGTGCTGCTGCTGATTTGCGGGATGATTGATGCCAAGTTCGTTGGGGATATTATTGAGTATCTGCTGGAGCCGAAAATTGATCGGCGAGATTTTTTGGATGATGATGGATATCTGAAAAAGGAAGGGATTAGCAACCTTTTACTGGCTGCGAATTGTTTGGCAGAAGTGAGGAATAGAAGGGAAATCGCTCCCATTGCGACTCGATTGCTACAAGTGCTGAAAACAACAGTTGAAGCGGAATATCCGTACAGGTTTGATGAAGAAACGGCTACTGCTATCTTGATGGCGCTCGCAACTATCTGGCAAGATGATCCAGAAACCCTGCCCTGGCTAAAATCCTGTCTTCAATTCGGTTACACGTCTGTATCATGGTGCGCTGTGCGAGCGATCGCGCAGAATTGGAAAGATGATCCGAATACCTTAATTCTGCTTAAAAACTGGGCGCAAAACAAGGCTAATGAGGATGTGCGCCGTGCAGCCGTGCAAGAACTCGCCCGTGCTTGGAAAGAGCACCCGGATTCCTTGACTGTGCTTAAAAACAGAGCGCAAAACGATGCGAAGTGGACAGTGCGCCGTGCAGCCGTGCAAGAACTTGCCCGTGGTTGGAAAGATGACCCGGAGACCTTAACTGTGCTTAAAGACTGGGTGCAAAACGATCCGGATGAGTATGTACGCGGTACGGCGGTGCAAGAACTCGCCCGTGGTTGGAAAGATGATTCGGATACCTTGATTCTGCTCAAAGGCTGGGCGAAAAATGATAGGGATTACCGTGTGCGTGCTGTGGCGGTACAAGAACTCGCCCGTGGTTGGAAAGATGCGCCTGGGATGTTTGAGTGGTTGTGCGATCGCACCCTAAACGATCCTTTTACAAGAAATAATGAGTATCAAGACAATCCCCGGAAAACCGCTCTGGAGGCAATTGTCAGATACTATCACGACCATCCACAAACTTTAGACTTGTTACGCGATCGCGCAGACAACGATCCAGATGAGCAGGTGAGGAACTTCGCCAAGAATCTATTAGAAAGGAGAAAACGGGCGGAATAGGTGGGTGTTATATCGTTTCCAATTGCATCTATTTGATCAACATCGATCGTAGGGGCACGGCGGCAGAAAACTTCTCCTTAAGAGCAAAGGTTATTGATGTTCCCTACCAGGATCGTTGATATCATATCGTTTCCAATTGCATCTATTTAATCAAAATTGGTTGTCGGGGCACGGCGGCAAAAAAGCTTCTCGTTCAGCGCCAAGCCTATTGATGTTCCCTACCAAGATCGTTGATATCATATCGTTTCGGGTTGCATCTTTTCCCTCAACATTGGTTTTTGGGACAAGGCGGCTGAAAACCTTCGAG
>DNGG01000298.1:454-13402 GCA_003486675.1 Cyanobacteria bacterium UBA11372 | reverse complement strand
CAACATCGATCGTAGGGGCACGGCGGCAGAAAACTTCTCCTTAAGAGCAAAGGTTATTGATGTTCCCTACCAAGATCGTTGATACTTGTCGTTACCCACATTTTTTCAGGAATCCGATTGACCGAAACCCTCGCTTGCCGTGCCCCTACTTGTTTTGACCAACAGTTTCGCGATTGTGGGGTGCTAAAAGGTTTGTTATATCGGGACCAGAAGGAATAATCCCACCTGGATTTAATGGAAACAAATTGCCATAATAATCCCGCTTGATACTATCTAAATCGCAAGTATCGGCAACGCCGGGAAGCTGATACAAATCCCGCAGATAAGCTCCCAAATTCTGATAATCCTGAATTCGCTTGCGGTTGCACTTAAATAATCCGTAATAAACAATATCGAACCGAAACAACGTCGTAAATAAACGCACATCTGCCAGCGTCACTTTCTCGCCACAAAGATATCGATTTGTTTCTAATGCTGCTTCAATTTCTTCTAAGGTTGCGAACAATTCTTCGCAGGCTTTATTGTAGGCTGCTTGCGTTTGGGCAAAGCCGCAGCGATACACGCCGTTATTAACCGAGTGATAAATCTTTTCGTTCCAATAATCAATTTTTTCCCTCAGTTGTTCTGGATAGAGATCCAACTCAGGATGCAGGGCGAATTCATTAAATTGTTCGTTCAGGATGACAATAATTTCCGAACTTTCATTATTAACTATCGTCTTTGTCTGGTTATCCCATAATACCGGCACTGTAGAGCGTCCAGTGTAACCGGGTTCTGCGAGTTGGTAAATTTGAGCTAAACTGCGACAACCTTCTTCTTCTTGATTGAGTACCCACCCGCCTTCTTCAGGGGAAGGTGAAACAATCGAGACAGATATAGCATCAGAAAGTCCTTTTAATGCCCGCACAACCAGCGTCCGATGCGCCCAAGGACAACCCATTCCCACATAAAGTTTATAGCGTCCTGGGGCTGGTTGGTAGGGGTTTGAAGCGTCTTTGGAGATCGATTTGCGAAAAAAGCTATTCGGGCGAATGTACTCCCCTGCTTGATTACGGGGTGCCATTTGCGACATCATTATCTGCCAAAGCGTTGTCCAGATAAATTTTCCCAAGCTGATAATCGCCTTTGGCGGAAGCGATTTACCCTTTTTTTTGGTTTCAATAGACTGTGACATGAAATTCAACCCTGGATTGGCTAATTGGTAATTGGTAATTGGTAATTGGTAATTGGTAATTGCGAAAGCTACGGCAGCTTACTAATATACCACTTTTCCAGCCATTAGCCATTAACCATTAGCCATTAGCCAAAAAGTAGGGACACGGCACGCATAATATTGCGCCGTGTCCCTAATGCAAAATTACCGTTCTATTTGTTCGCGCTACGAAGCCAGAAACCCGGTTTCTTCGTTGCTCTTTGGTTCCCAAACCAACGATTTTTCGTAGAAACCGGTTTTTTTTGCGTAAGTCCTGGGGTTGTTATTCTTGTCGTTCAATGACTATGGTAGGATTGGTTGCCAAAACAGCAATTGTTGCTACTATTGCTGCTACTGGAAACACCACTACACTTGCGCCTAAACCTACAACTGCTACGGGGAGAGGAATTTCAATTAGTCTTTCGCCTTGTTTGTTTAGAACCGCGATGCGACGTATGTTACCTTTACGAATCAGATTTTTGATGAAGGTAACTAAAGAATCTCGGTTAACTTTAAATTCTTCTACCCGCACTTTTTCTTCTGCGGGAATTTCGGATTGAACGGTCGTCGCGTCTACAACGACGGTTGTTACTGGTTCTTCAAATCGTCCGGTTTGTGCGTTCATTGTTCGCCATCCCAAAGTTCTATTAATTCAATTTTGCCTACCCCCATCTGCGAACAACCAGTCAGAAAACCCTACTTTAAGGTTGTGTTTACCCTACAAAAACCGTTACAGCAGAAGGTAGGAGGCAGGATGCAGAAGCGAAAAGCGCATCAGAGACGCATGTTCTTCCTCAAGGAATATTTGCGATCGCAAACCCTTCACTAAGATATCAGCAGGATCAAACAGGAGTAACTTAAGCCCAATGAACCTCAACACCAGCTTTCAATCCATGATTCGTGCCGTTGCGATCGCTCTGTTAATCGGTACAATCTGGCTATTGGGTTTCCCTGCTTTCTCAGCGACAGCAGGTTCTTACGTGCCAAAAGATACCACAGTTAACCCGACTGCGAAAGATTCCAGCATCGCCAAAGCCGCGAAACAGCGCATCGAGTCGGTTGACGATTGCAGTAAATATTTAACCACTGGTGATAAAGATACAACCGCCCACTTAGATAAACCATTAGATAGATCCGGTTCAACAACGCTTCCCAGCACATTAAAAGTATCGGACAACCCCGCACCAACCGTCGCTGAAGTCGAGTTTAAGCGCTGTCTCGAACAAAAGGGAATCGCACCAAAACCTTGATCGGGAAGATGGGGAAAATGGGGAGATTAGAAGATTGGGAGAATATAGATTTTACTTCTCCTCTGCTGCTCTGCTCACCTGCTCACCTGCTCACCTGCTCACCTGCTCCTTCGTGTCGCCAATAACTAAACCAGGGGCAACTTAATAATAAACGTTGCGCCCTGCCCAATTCCTTGGCTGTATGCTTCGATAGTCCCATTGTGCAATTCTATTAGATGTTGAGCGATCGCAAGTCCCAATCCCAACCCCCCTTTCTTACTACCGCTAGAAGACTGACGGAAGCGATCGAAAACGTGGGGTAAAAACTCAGGATTGATACCTTGCCCTGTATCCCTAACAACGATCTGAGCATAACCGTCAACCTGCTCTAACCAAACATCGATTTCTCCGCCTTCCGGGGTAAACTTAATCGCATTGGAGAGCAAGTTACTCATAACTTGCTGCAAGCGGTTTGGATCGCCTGAAATCGTGCCGATGGAAGCATCGAGGGCAGAGGTTAAGCAAATCCCCTTTTCAGTGGCTGGTATATAAGCAGTATCGATCGCATTCTGAATTATCGGGACGAGTTCTACTGGCTGGGGATGTATTTGCAATTTACCCTGAATCATGCGGGAAACATCGAGCAAATCTTCCAGCAATTTTGCTTGGGATTTGGCGTTGCGTTCGATGGTTTCTAGTCCCTTTTCTGTTGCTGCCTCGTCCATTTTTCCCTTGCGTAAAAGTTGCGCCCAGCCCAAAATTGAATTTAGCGGCGCGCGCAAATCGTGGGATACCATTGCCACAAAATCATCTTTAGCACGGTTAGCAGCTTCGGCTTCGGCGCGTGCTTTTTGCTCCAATTCCAGTAGTTTATCCCTTTCTGCTTCGACTCGCTTGCGATCGCTTATATCGATATACGCGCCGACACAACCCCGCACTTTCCCCTCTTCGTCAAATAGCGGCTTGGTATGTCCCAGCAAATCAAATTTTGCCCCATCATCGCGCACAACCTGTACTTCCGTTATCGGAATTTCCACACCCGTCGCAGCACAAATTTGCATCGGCAATTCTTCCCCAGGAATTTGTTTATCGTCAATCAGCATTTTGTAAGGTAAGATATCTGCGTCTGGTCCAGTTTTGGAAGCGTTGGTATCTGGCGCTAAAGTTAACAACTTTTGCAAGAAGGGATTGACGCGGATAACCTTGCACTCAGGATCTTCTGCGATCGCAATTCCTACAGGCAGCAAGTCGAGCAAAGTTTGCTGTTCGTTGACGCGACGTTCTAATTCCCGATTCAGCCGCAGAATTTCTGCTTCTGCTGATACCCTCTCGCTTAATTCGGTTTCTAGTTTCTGGTAAAGTTCTGCTTGCTGGATGGCAATTCCTACCTGAGTTGCCAATTGTTTGAGCAAATCGATTTCTAAACTCTGCCACTCTCGCGGTGCGGCACATTGATGGGCAATTAGTAACCCCCACAAGTTTTCCCCTTGCAGAATTGGCACTACCAGATTAGCTCTCACCTGCAATTGAGCCAATAGCTCAACGTGACAAGGATCGATTCCGGCGGTGTAAATATCAGTTTTCGCAGTCACCAAACCTTGGCGATAAGGTTCAATATAGGTTTCGCTCAAGCAAGGATCGTAGATACTCGTCGATAAAAGCGCCGTGAAGTCAGAATTGACCGATTCTTTAATAATTATGCCGTTGCCGTTTGGTTCTAGCTGGAAAATCAGCGCGCGATCGCATTCGAGCAAACACCGCACTTCGTTCACAGTTGCTTGCAGAATTTCATCTAAATTCAGACTGCGCCGAATCTGCTGAGCAATTTCCATCACCAGTCGCTCTTGTTCAATTCGCTGTTGCAGATTTGCCTCAGCTTGTTTGCGCGCAGTAATATCCTGAGCTATACCAAGAACCTCTTTAGGTAAACCATCAACAGTTCTGCTGAACACAACATCTCGACCATAGAACCAGTGCCATTCCCCATTTGCGTGTCGCACCCGGTACTCGCACTCAATAATTTCATCGTCAGTACCCAAGTTAAATCCTTCCTGGAAAACGGGAATTCTCGCCACATCCTCCGGGTGAATCAATTGGGTAATCAACGCCGATCCCATTGCCTGAATTTGTTCTGGCGTGTAGCCAACAACTTCAGCCATTTGACGATTCCCGTAGACATTTCGCCGTTCAATCAAGTCATAAACGTACAAAATCCCTGGAATTGTGTCGGCAATTTGTTGAATGAACTCTCGACTTTGCCGCAATGCCTCTTCTGTTCGCTTGCGCCCGGTAATATCCCGCTGAATAGATACAAAGTGAGTGTAATTTCCGGATGATTCAGGCACGGGTGTAATGCTCATTTCCACCCAGAATTCTGAGCCGTCTTTGCGGTAGTTAATCAGTTCAACCTGGATGGTTTCTTTAGCTGCGATTGCGGCGCGAATTTGGTTTAAAATTGCTCGGTCGGTTTTAGGGCCTTGCAAAAAACGCGGCGACTTGCCAACAATTTCCTCTAAACTGTAGCCCGTCATTTTAGCAAACGCTTCGTTGGCGTATAGAATGCGCGGCCCAGGTTCCTCAAGCGGCGTTATTTCCGTTACAATTACGGCATCTTTTGCATTGACAACAACTGATTCTAATAAGCGCAAGCGCTCTGAAGAGCGCTTGCGCTCGCTAATATCGCGCCATGTAGCAACAATCCCATCCCCTAATTTAGCGACGCTGATATCGAAAGCTCTAGTCAGATACTGCTTGCCATAATTATCTGAATAAATCACCGCTTCTTTATACAAAGGTTCGCCAGTTTCTACCACCTGGCAGTACTCTTCAAATAGGCCATTTTCTCGATGTGCTGGCAGCAGTTCGCAAAGTTTTTTGCCAATCTGTTCTTCTGCACTCATGCAGTTGTTTTTGCAAGCCGCATCGTTGACATACTCAACGATAAAATCTACAATCTTCCCCGATTCATCCCGCAGACTTTTGTAAATGCCAAAACAATCGAGCATATTTTCCACCGAGGTGCGAAATCGTTCTTCGCTAGCCTCTAGTTGTTGTTGCAGCTTCCCTCGTTCGATAGCGTTGTGGATAGCCAGACGCAGACATTCCGGCGTCGTCCTGCCTTTGACGAGGTAATCTTCCGCCCCATTTTTGATTGCGGCGACTGCGATCGCTTCGTTCCCCTGTCCCGTTAGCATGATCGCAGGCACGTTAGTTTTGCCCATCAGAATTTTTAACTCGCATAAAAACTCCAATCCATCCATATCGGGCAGCAAATAATCCAGCAAAATCGCATCCGGCTGGATTTGCTTGCACAATTCCAACCCATTTTCCCCGTCTTCCTCCTCAAAAATTTTATAACTGTATTTAGAATCTTCGCCCAAATAGCGCCGATAAACTTCTCTATCTTCCGGGCAATCATCAACGATTAAAATTGTCCGGTGTTTTTCTCTCATCCCTACCTCCTATCGATCTCAGGCAAAACGACAGCTTCAAACCAGTAATCTATTAAAATCTGGATAGTTTTTTTCAATTTGGTAAAATCAATTGGTTTTATGATATAGCCATTTACCCCATATCGGTAACAGATATCAATATCTTTGGGGTTAGAAGATGTCGTAAACACTACAACCGGAATAGTTTTTAGATTTTCATCCTGTTTAATTTGAGCCAACACTTCTCGTCCATCTGTTCCCGGTAAATTCAGGTCTAGAACGATAATAGCTGGACGGGGTGTTTGAGTAAAGTTAGCGTACTCACCCGTCTTATAAAGAAAATCTAAAGCTTGATCGCCATCGCTACAGCGATAAATCGGGTGCTTAACTGCTGACTTACCCATTATGCGTCCAAACGCTTCAAAATCTTCATCGCTGTCTTCCACGAGTAGTAACGGACGAGTCTGGTTATTGGTCATTTCCTCCCCACCTTTAACTGGGTAAGGTTGAGCTTGCTTGTTTGCCATATCTAATGTACCTTTAACTCGGCAAAGTAAAATAGAAAGTGCTGCCTTCTCCATAAATTGATTCGACCCAAATTTTACCACCGTGGCGTTCGACAATTTTCTTAGCGATGGTTAACCCAGCACCCGTACCGCCGCCATATTTGTTAGCGGGATGAAGGCGCTTAAAAATGCGAAAAATGGCTTCTTTATGTTTCTCGCGAATCCCAATACCGTTATCTTTGATATAGAAAACGACACTTTCTGGCGACGAGGGATCTAAATAGCCAATTTCCACCCACTTTTCTGAATTATCGTTGTACTTGATGGCGTTGCCGATCAAGTTAGTGAATAACTCTTGAATTTGAACGCGATCGCATCGCACTATAGGTAAAGAACGAGGAATATAAATTTCCACATTATCTTCTTTCCTGCTGATTTTTAACACATCCAAAACATTTTTTACGACTGAGTTTATGTCAACCTTTTGTAACAAAAGTTCCACCCGTCCCAACCGGGAAAAATGCAGCAACGAATCGATCAAATCTTCCATCCGCTGAGTCAAACGCATCAAAGTTTGCAGCTTCGATACACCGTCTTCCTTCAGCACATCGCCGTAATCTTCCAGCAAAAAACTAGAGTAATTGTGAATACCCCGCAGCGGTTCTTTCAAATCGTGGGAAGCAATATAGGCAAACGCATCCAACTCGCTGTTGCTGCGTTCTAATTCAACGTTAATTTTTGCCAGTTCATCAGCCTTTCGCAGGACAATTCCAATAATCGCACTTCTGAGTTCTAAAGCAGCATCAATTTCATATTCTTTCCAAGGTAAAGACATTAACCGCACCGTTTCTTGCCACAAATCAAAAGATTTACGAGGCGATAACCGCAAACCCCCATTATCTTCTACTTCGACAGGTTTGTGAGGATTACCACCCCAGTTTACAGTTTGAATCACCTCCGGACGGAACCACAAAATATAATAATTTTGAGTTTTAGAAATAGACAGCGCCAGCAATCCACTAGCAACATCTTTAAACCTCTCCGCTGCTGGGTAAACTTTCGGCAAAGAATCCGTATAAAAAAGATTATCCTGGATTTTATTTTCCAACCAGGTAATTAACTCAGCAACTTCATCTTGCTGCGGAGTTTTACCAAGCACAGTGCAAGCGTTACCAGCATACACAACCGCACCTTGAGCTAAAACCAAGTCTAACAAGTCAGATGGTTTTTTAACTAAACCATCCACAAAATTTTCTTCTTGAGGAATCACTTCAACAAACTTAGCTTGAATAGATTTGATGTTAATTTTGCGTTCCAAATCTTCATTTTCTTCTTTATTTGCCAATTCCAAAGACATCACTTGTCCCAAAAACTCGCAAACCGTCCGCATCTCGTAATTGACGTACTTAGCTGTCTGATGATGGCAAGCAATCAATCCCCATAATCTTTTGTTTTTAATTAAAGAAATAGACAGTGAAGCGCCAACCCCCATGTTTTTCAAGTATTCGATGTGCAGAGGCGAAACGCTCCTTAAAACAGAAAAACTCAAATTTACAGGTTGATTACTTACAGGATGATGGGGAGGAATTAGCGCTACAGGTTGATAATTAACATCCGGAATCAACCGGATATAATTTAAAGTATAAAGTTGCTTAGCTTGCTTAGGAATATCCGAAGCCGGGTAGCGCAAGCCCAGATAAGGAGTCAGATATTCTGGCTTATCTTCAGCTATCACCCTACCTGCGCCTTCAGCATCAAACTGATACACCATCACTCGGTCAAACCCTGTAATTTTTCGCACCTCCTTGACAATAATTTGACACATTTCAGTCAAATTTGATGCATTTTGTAGCCGCTGTATCGGGTTTTTAACAAATTGATAAAAGCTGAAAAAATCGGCATCTTTTTTCCAATATTTAGGTTCTAAATCGATAATTATCGCTGGTTCACAACGATGAACAATTACGTCAAAGATTGTATTATTGAGCGATACTTCCAAAGGATTAGTATTTTCAAAATCAACTGCAAGGCATCTTTGGATTGACTCAATTGTAGTTGAATCGAGTAGGTTGCTTAACGGCTGTTGTAGCAAATCTTGAGGATGAATACCAAGCAAATCAAAAGTATTGCTACTAACTTGTAATATTTCTAACTCGGGTTCGTTTAAAACGAAAAGTATACCATGAGGCTGAATCGAACCAGGAATGTGAATGGGTTCGCGATCGCAGTTGGTTAAATCAACAGTTTGTGGGTTTACACTTTCTCTTGGAATCATATTGCTTTACTATTATTGGAAAAGGAGAAACACAAGCATTTTTTGACTTAAAAGTCAAGCATCTTTACTCAGATCTCCTGGGTCGCCGCCAAGGGAATCCCAGTCACCTAACCCCGCTCCAGGCTTGGTCTTGTATCCCAAAGTACATTGTTTTGCAGATTTCAGTTTTTGCAGATCCTCCCCAGGGTAGACGTAACCGCTTCAGCTATGATTGCAGATATGTCACAATAATATATATATCGTAAAAATGCATTAATAAAAGCTCGTTTTGCACAATCGGTCACCTACCCTCCAAGGGTAGTGCTAGACAAACAAAGCCTGCCTGCGCAGGCTTTAAACGCAGTTGGAGGAGAGCGATATGCCAAGGCGATCGCATACAAACATCAAAACCCCGGATGGTACAATAACCATAACTAATAATATCTAGCCATTCGTAATGGACATAGCACAAGCACAAAAAATCTTAGGTGAATTTAGCTGCACCGAAACAAAAACAGTAGACTCAGCCGCAGAAAAAGAACAACTGCGCCAAGCGCTTTTGCTGTTCAGCAATTTATCAGATTCCCAAAATCTAGGTATTTGCGCCAATACCGCAACCGAAGGTTTCTTAACCTTGGAAACTTATTTAAAAGCTTTAGGCTACCCAATTCCCGACGAAAAACCCGACATTACATCAATTATCGGCCCCGTTTATATAAAATACAACTCAATGCGGGGGTCATTATATCTAGATTCTTACATAGGGCCGTATCGCGGCGTATTAGTATCCTGCCAATCTTCACAAGAAGAATCAATTAACGGACTCTACGGACATTTACCCCTGGACTTATTTGCCTAATCCATGCTCAACTTTGCTTCTTGGGATGCACTTTTACGCCAGTACGTAGATACGCAAGGTCGCGTAGACTACTATAACTGGAAAAAAGAGCAACCCCAAGCAATTCACCACTGGATAAAAAACTTAGAAAAAGACATTCATCTGCCCAATCTTAACCCAGATGAAAAATTAGCATTGTGGATAAATCTCTACAACGCCTTCACAATTTCCGGCATTTTAGAACGCTACCCGATTCAATCAATACAGCCTAAAATACTCGGTATACCCAACTGGGTGGCTTTCTTGTGGTTCTTCCTTTTTCCTGCCTATTCCTTCGGCGGAAAACGATACAGCCTCAATCAAATAGAACATAATATCCTGCGCCGAGAATTCCAAGAACCGCGCATACACTTTGCGCTTGTTTGTGCCTCCATTGGTTGTCCCTTATTGCGTAACAACGCTTACGATCCAGCACAGATAAATCAGCAATTAGAAGAAGAAGCCAGCCGTTTTATTAATAACCCCGATAAAGTCCGCTACGATTTAGAAACCGGAACCTTGTACTGTAGCAAGATTTTCAAATGGTATCGCCAAGACTTTCTCCAAATCGCCCCTTCAATTCCCGAATATATCCGCACTTACCTTAAAACAGATATTCCAATTAACTCATCAACCCCTATAGTTTATTTACCCTACGACTGGAATTTAAACCAAAAGCCCAGAAATAAATTTCTAGCTTAAAGCTAAAACCCCTTATAGCGGTTTGCAACTAGGTGAAATACAGCCCTTGTGGCTTGGTTGTGTAGCGGCAGCATTAATGCTGCCGCTACACAAACAGAGCAACGCAAGACAAGGACTATTAACCTCATGCAAAATAAAGTGTATTCTATGAAGTCGCAAAACGCTATAAAACGGGTTAGGAGGCAGCAGCCCACCGGATCTCGTTCCCAGGCTCTTGCCTGGGAACGAGATCGCGAGGCTCTGCCTCGGTTTTCGCGAGGCTCTGCCTCGGTTTTCGCGAGGCTCTGCCTCGGTTTTCTTACCTCGGTTTTCTTCAGCGCATATCTTGATAAAACTTTTTCAGATAACTTGCAGGAACGCCCAAACCCCACAAAATACCAATATAAAGATATATCGCCGTCGCCTTAAAAGATCCCCAACGAGCAACGCGGCGATCTGAACTTTGTACGATGCGATTAACCTGACAGATACGTCCCCGCTGAGTCAACTTTAAACATAAATCCGCCTCTTCCATAATCGGCAAACTTTCATCAAAACCGCCACATTCCCAAAAATCAGAACGACGACAAAACATTACCTGATCGCCAAACAAAAGGCGCAATCCTTTAAAAAACAGACGAGGTTTAAAAATCAGCGGAGCGTAGTAAGTTTTGAGATAATTATGCAGCGATATTCCCCATCGAGTCGTCATCGAACCTGTCATCAGGGAAATAAAACCCCCGCAGGCGATAGTTTTATCTGCCAAAGTTTGCTCGATCACCGCTACAACGTCATCCGGTACAATAGTATCCGCGTGGAGAAAGCAGAGAATATCCCCCGTTGCAGCATCTGCACCCAAATTCATTTGAATTGAACGCCCTCGTTTTTCCGAAGAAACGACACGCACATCAAATGCCTTCGCTATAGCAATTGTCTCATCTTCACTTCCCCCATCCACGACCAACACTTCACTAGCACGAGGATCGAGAAGTTGAAGCAGACGCAGGGTGCGTCCTAATGAAGTTGCCTCATTCAAAGTGGGAATGATTATAGTAACGCGCGACATGGTTTTAATTTTAGAACTTACGGGCGACGATCTTAGAAACCGGGTTTCTTTCTGGGATCTTTGCTTGCCAAAGCGAAGATTTTTCAGAGAAACAAAGGTGATTTGTGCAAGTCCTGAATTTAAAACAGGAATTTGCGCGATCGCGCTAGCGTTGCGGAGCAATATCGCATCCTCCCTCGGTTCAAATTTTGCCGCGATACTGCAACTTCAGCAACTTCCCCCACAGCCAATTATACGGATGCACCAGGCTTTTTATTTTTTCATCTTTATACACCTTCCGCCCCTCGTTAACCCATTGAAAAATACTGCCTTCCAAATTGTAAACGCGATAAAACCCCGCCTGTAATAGCCTAGAGGCAACCGCTGCACTGCGATAACCCACCGAACAATATACCACGATCGGTGTTTCAAAAGATACATTTGCTAAATATGACAAATCAGGCGATTCAGGATCGATGCGCCTTGCGTGCCAAAGATGACTCAACTCATACTCTGCCTCGCTGCGAGCATCGAGCAGAATAGGCTGTATTTTAGACGGATCTTGGAGCCATTGTGCCAAAGCTTCCGGCGTTATCGACTCGACATTGGGAAACTGGCGGGTAATCAAGAGCTTGAGGAGATTGAAGGTAAGCGATCGCCAACACAAAACCACAATTTCAGACAGTTGAAAAACTGGCTCACCCGTTCGGGTGTTCTCCGAATTAGACCCCTAATATAGCATATTATATAGCCGAATAATTGAGCTAATAATGCCAACAACTCAAACCTATCGGAAGGCGGGAAAACCTATGGCAAACATAACCCCACAAAAAGATACAGCTGCCTGGATAATTCAAGTTTGGGCTTCATTTCTAATTTCCTTCGGTTCGACGGCGATGGGCATTGCCTACTTGCCTGTAGATGCCTGGGTAAAAGGCTTCATGGGTATGGGTTTAACCTTCACAGTTGGCTCCTCACTTACCCTAGCAAAAACCATTCGAGACAATCACGAAGCTTCTAGAATAACCGCCCGAATCGATGAAGCCAAAGTCGAAAAATTGCTCAGCGAACACCATCCCCTCAAATAAACCTTTGACTACTGGTAATAGGTAATGGGTAATTGGTAATTGTATTCAATCCATCCACCTTTTAATCCTATTACCAATTACCTATTACCAATGACCAACGCCAAAGTCGCAGCCAGAAACAAAGGTGATGGGCAACCCAAGCGTAAGTCATGATTATTTTAAACTTGTTTCTAGGATTGAAAGGCGCGGACAACGGTAGTAACTACATTTTGCCTTGAACCCCAAACTGCGGACATTTTGAAGGTTAACAGACATCTTTTGTTTTGCACCTAATGTTACAGTATTTGTTTGTTTTAATTCGCCATTAACACGCATCTCGACTGTTATACTTCTATTATCTACAGCCTGCGGATCGCGACTGTCCATACCCACAACTAAGTTAAGTTGTTGAAACTTGGAATCAAAAATGCAGGATACTTCAGCTTCACCAACAACAGGTAGGGAATCGTACTTGCCGCTATACAAATAACCAATTTCAGGTAGAACTTCTCCTGCGATAACAATATTAGGTGGTTCGCTATTTTTTACTAAAACGCTTTCATAACCAGGTGTAGCACTCAGACATTGGGTAGTGAAGATGGAAGAAGCTGAATCTGGCGGGGAAGTTGGAGATGGTGATGTAGTTGGAGATGGTGATGCCGTTGG
>DNGG01000298.1:0-158 GCA_003486675.1 Cyanobacteria bacterium UBA11372 | reverse complement strand
GGTGATGCCGTTGGAGATGGTGAGTCAGTTGGAGTGGTTAATGCAGTTGGAGATGGTGAAATCGGAGATAGAGATGAAAGCGTTGGGTTGCTTAAAACGATTACACCTAGTCTTTGAAGAACAATTACAGTGAGTGCAGATGAACTAATTGCGGTAAT
>DNGG01000045.1:1196-12160 GCA_003486675.1 Cyanobacteria bacterium UBA11372 | reverse complement strand
TTCTGGTTTTATTCCCACCCGGCAGTGTATCTGATGATTCTGCCGATTTTCGGGATTATGTCGGAAGTGATTCCGGTACACGCGCGTAAGCCGATTTTTGGGTATAAAGCGATTGCATATTCCAGCTTAGCCATCTGCTTTGTGGGGCTGTTCGTCTGGGTACACCACATGTTTACCAGCGGCACCCCTGCCTGGATGCGGATGTTCTTCACCGTTTCTACCCTGATCGTTGCAGTTCCCACCGGAGTAAAAATCTTTAGCTGGACGGCTACTTTGTGGGGTGGTAAAATCCGCTACACCAGCGCCATGCTCTTCGCTATCGGCTTGCTGGCAATGTTCGTCATGGGCGGCCTGAGCGGCGTTATGCTGGGTAATGCTCCCTTTGACGTTCACGTCCACGATACTTACTTTGTGGTGGCTCACTTCCACTACGTACTATTTGGCGGTTCGGTGTTTGGTATTTACGCAGGTATCTACCACTGGTTCCCCAAAATCACCGGACGGATGATGAACGAAACCCTGGGGCGGATTCACTTTATCCTTACCTTCATCGGTACTAACCTGACCTTCCTACCGATGCACCAGTTAGGTTTGCAAGGGATGCCTCGCCGCGTCGCCATGTACGACCCGCAATTTACTACTATCAACCAGATTTGCACTTATGGTGCGATCGTCCTGGGTCTGTCGGTAATTCCGTTTTACATCAACGCGATCGCGAGTTGGATAGCAGGACCAAAAGCTGAAGGTAACCCCTGGAAAGGTCTGACCCTAGAATGGACAACCGACTCGCCCCCGTTAATCGAAAACTGGGAAGTGTTACCCGTTGTCACTCACGGCCCATACGACTATGGTATGAATGGTCGCAGTGCTGAAGAAAATCCAGCTACCGCGACGGAACCTACTGTGTCAGTGAATTAATTTGGTAATGGGTAATGGGTAATGGGTAATGGGTAATGGGTAATGGGTAATGGGTAATTTTAGATTAGATCTGCAATTACCAATTACCAATTACCAATTCCCAATTCCCAATTCCCAATTACCAATTCCCAATTAACAATTACCAAGGAGAGCTATGCAAGGTTCAACTGTTAACCCACCCGAAGTTATTGTTAACTCATCCGTCCCGCCAGCAACAGCGGTATCCACCGACCACGCCCATGAAGAACATGGAGATTTTCGGGTTTTGGGACTGCTAACGTTCCTGATTTCCGAATCTCTGATGTTTGGGGCACTGTTCGCCACCTATTTAATCTTGCGCGGCGGCGCCGAAGTTTGGCCTCCCGAAGGTACAGAAGTCGAATTATTCTTGCCGACAATTAACACCATCATTCTGGTTTCTAGCAGTTTCGTCATTCACATAGGCGATACGGCAATTAAAAAGAATGATGTCAAAGGAATGCGCCTGTGGTATATTATCACCGCCATCATGGGTGCCATATTCTTGGGCGGTCAAGCTTACGAATACTTGACCCTGGGATATGGTTTGACCACGAACATCTTTTCTAACTGTTTCTACATGATGACTGGTTTCCACGGTTTGCACGTATTCGTGGGGCTATTGCTAATTTTGGGTGTTTTGTGGCGTTCTCGTCGTCCCGGACATTATTCCAATACCAAGCATACAGGCATCGAGATGGCAGAAATCTACTGGCACTTTGTAGATATCATCTGGGTAATCCTGTTTACCTTGCTGTACATCATGACCCAGTTTTAATTAATTGGTAATGGGTAATGGGTAATGGGTAATCGCTATGACCCAATTACCAATTACCAATTACCAATTACCAATTACCCATTACCAGGTTCCTCAAAATGTTAGTTGCTGAAGAAAGATATTCATGGTATCAAGTTCCCGCGGATGTCAAAAACTTGTTGAAGTTGGCAGCAGATAACTGGGACAATACCCCAATAGCCGAGAAATACATCAACGAAGCATTGGCTAAAAGTTCGGAAAATATAGACGTTTTGGTGACGGCGTATAGGTTCTTTTTCTATAAAAATAAGTTTCCCCAAGCACTGGAAGCGGCGGACAAAGTGATCGATATTGTTAAAGAAACAGAAAAATTTCCCGATGATTGGCAGGAACTGAAGCCGATATTGAGCGAGCGGCAAAATGAGCAGTTAATTAGGTTATATTTAAGTGCTTATGCAGGTTCTGGCTTTATTTTAGCCCGATTGGGGCAGCTAGAACCAGCCAAAGAAATAGCAGCGCGGGTGAAAGAAATCGATCGGAAAAATGAATTTGGCGCAGCGGTGGTGTTTGATATTCTGACGCGATCGCCGGAAGATGAAGATGAGGATTAAATTTGGACAGAAACCCGGTTTCTAGCGCAAAGTTGTTGGTTTGGGGTTGATGGAGTGGCAAGAAAAAATTGGCTGTCACTGGATGTAGATGGCAGGATAGATCTGGACAGAAACCGGGTTTCTTAGAGAAACCCGGTTTCTAGCGCCGAGTTTTTGATTCTCCGTTGATGCAGTTGTGGGCAAAAATTCCCTGTCAAAGTCAGCAACTTTAAAGAGAAACCGAGTTTCTTGCCGCTCAGGTTATGATTTAAGCTATCGTTTCTCAAGGCAATTTCATGTTTAGTTGGGATGCGTTTGTGAAAACCCTAGCCCAAACCCCGATTGAGTTTGAGCGTCTGAAAGTGATTCAATTAGCGCAAGCGATTCTTGAATCGGGGCGGGGAACATCGGAATTGTACAAACTCCACGCTAACCCCTACGGCATGAAATACCGCCCGGAAATGGCGCAGGTTGCGACTCCCGTCGAGTACACGGCAAGTGATGGTACAGATATCTATTGCAAGTTTGCCAATCTAGAAAATACGGTCAAAGGTTATTGGGTATTTATTGATCGCGCCCCCTACCAAGGTTGGCGACAAAACAACAGCACCCCGGAAGCTTTTATCCGATTTATCGCTTATGCGGGATACATCGGCGGGCCGTTTGATGGTAGCGAAAAAGACAAGGCAATCAAGGAAGAATACATCGCCAAGGTGTTGCGTCTGGTTCCGGAAGCTCGCCAACTCCTGGAGAAATACCGCATTTGGCGTGCTAAAGGGGTGATGCTGGAAGTCGGTCACGGTCAAGGCGATCCGGGAGTGCCGGGGGTAAATGGCGTCTCGGAATACGATTTAAACTTCATTGCGGCTCGTGCTGCTAAGGCAACGATTGATGCGGCGGGGGTTCCCTGTGTAATTACGGATGCAGCAGGCAGTCTTTATAACATAGGTAAGCTGGCGGCGGGTCACGACGTATTCTGTTCGATCCACCATAACAGCGCTACCAGCAGCGCCCAAGGGGCAGAAGTCTTGGTGGAGCGCAGGAAAACCGATCCGGCGGATTTGCGGTTATCGGCGATTATGAGTGCAGAGATTGCCAAAGAATTGGGTATACGCGATCGCATTGCTGGCGGGAGAGATCCGCGTCAGTCTTTGCAGATCTTAAGCGGCGCAGAAGATACCAACGTGCGCGTTTCTGTGCTGGCATTGCTGTACTTTATCAGCGTGCGCGTGCCTAACGCCAGAGATTGGAGCAAGCGCGGCGGAGAGGCAGTTGGCAGAGCGATTTTAAAATGGCTGCGGGAAACAGCCGGTTAACTATTAACTTGGGGCTAATGGCTAATGGCTAATGGCTCGAGCGAAAAAAATGCTGTATTAGCTTTTCTTGCAATTAGCAATTACCAATTAGCAATTAGCAATTAGCAATTACCTATCTTTCAAATGAGTATCAAAAAAATTCAGCATCATATCGATATATTTGGGGGCAAAGTATTCGCCTTTATCTCCACCAAAATAATGGCCTCGTTTTGGCTCTTGAATGTATGTAACCTCGACACCTTTCGCTTGCAAAGCTTTAACTAATAACTCACTTTGACTTAAGGGTACGGTTTCATCTAAGGCACCATGAGCAACTAAAAAGGGGGGATCGTTGGCATCGATGTGAGTAATAGGGTTAGCCAAGTTTGCTAATTTAAGGTTTTTGGATACTGGGGCACCTAGCAATCGATTCGTCACCTTTGTATAATGATACCAAGGTCTTTGTTTGTATTTCTCAACAGCAGGTGTATAAGGTTGATCGAAAGCGGGGGGAACTTTGGTAAAATCTGTTGGCCCAAATAGGTTAACAACGGCTTGGACGCGGCTAGAGAATTGGGGATTTTTGGGATTTCCTTCCAGTTCTTTAACTCCCGCTGAGGTTCCTAATAAAGCACTCAAATGACCCCCCGCAGATTCACCCCAAGCTCCAATTTTATCGGGGTTTAAATTATATTTATTGGCATTTTTTTTTAACCAGCGAACGGCTGTTTTAGCGTCTTGGATTTGAGCGGGAAAAAGTGCGCGATCGCTCAATCTATAATTAATACAAGCTAAGGCATATCCTCGCTGGATAAATTTCTCCATTCCTTGCCGTTTTTGAATGTTTTTTTGGCATAAATCCTTACTTCCTGACAACCACCCGCCCCCGTGGATATAAATCACAACTGGCAAGGGTTGAGATGATTTTTGCTCAGGTAAAAACAAATCTAAAAGCAGTTTTTGTTTTCCTTGTTTAGTGGCATAGCTGGTATATTCAAGATTTTTGTGGGTGACGATTTTAGTTTGGCGATCGCATCCAGAAGCCAAGCATAAAATAGCTAACCCTAAGTTGAGCAACAAAAAACGTTTTGAAATCATAAACTAATAGCTAATGGCTAATTGCTAATTGCTAATTGTCAGGACTTACCCAGGTAGAGTAAATATGATGGATGGTGCGTTACTAATTGTATTTTTACCATTAGCCATTAGCCATTAGCAACTAGCCATTAGCAACTCTTTTGCTTACTAAGAACAGTACGGGAATTGCCGCGAGTTGCATGGCGATGGAAAAGACGATGACAAAGTTAATGTCAAAATCGTAAAAAACTCCCATTAAAGCACTGCCTAAAAACCAAGCGATGCCATAACCTGTGTGAAAAATACCAAAAGCAGAACCTCTTCTTTCTATCGGCACCATTCCTGCTATTGCTGCTTTCAGAATCGATTCTTGCGCGCCCATGCCGATACCCCATAATGTCATTCCGAGTAAAGCCATTGGCAAGTTGCCGAGGAAGACTAAAGGAGCAAATAAGGAAGAAATTAAGGCAGCGATCGCTAGCACAGATATGCCTTTGGTGTCAAATAGTTTACCGCAGATTAGGGCAGCGATCGCATCCACTCCCATCGCCAAAGCATACAGTAAAGGAATCTGGTTTTGAGCGATCGCTGCATTTTTTTGCAAGTGGAAAGCAATCAAGGGAAAATCTGCATAACCCGCTCCAATTAATGCTACCGCACCTAAATAAATCCAATAGATGGGGGGGAGTCCTTCCCCTTTTAATTCGATCTTGGTTGTTTCAAATTCATGGGGATTGGGATAAACTCGCGACAGCACTACAAGTACTATTAAACCAACTACCGCCGGGATTGCCAAAATCGCAAAACCCCCCCGATATCCATGTTGGAAAAATATCATTGCTGCTACAGCCAATGGCCCCATTGTGGCACCAAGTTGATCCAATGCTTCGTGCAATCCAAAACCAAAACCCTGTCCAATTCTAAGTGCTGCATGGGAAAGCAAGACATCGCGGGGAGGGGTGCGAATCGCTTTACCTGTGCGTTCTGCTATCATCAATCCTGCCGCAATTTCCCAACGTCCAGCAAATGCTAAAAGCGGTACGACGGCGGTATTGATGAAGAAACCTAACGTGGTAATTGCCCAATATTTACCAGTTTTGTCGCTCAGATAACCGATTGCTATACGCAACCCATACCCAATTAATTCCCCTAAGCCAGCTACCAGCCCCACTACAGCCCCGCTCGCTCCCAAAACCCCTAAATAAGCCCCCGTGATGCTGCGCGCCCCTTCGTAGGTCATATCGGCGCAAAGGCTGACAATTCCGAGAAAAATGACAAATTTTAAAGCGGATCTTTGGGAAGTATCTTGGATTGCTGTCATAAAATTCAGTAAGTTTACTTAAAAACATACGCTTCTTTATCATATGTTTGTCAAAACTTTACTGTTTCTTTATATACCGATTAAACCTCTCAAGGAAAATACTGAATAATGTTGATAGGCTGACCAATCAAGGAGAAATGATGAATAGAGTTACTAAGTTAGCAGCAACAATTGGAACTGCCCTAAGCTGTGCTGTTTTACTACAAGTTAACCAAGCAAAAGCAGCAACTTTTTCATTCACCCAGGGAGGCTATTTTTTTCAGTCTTGGTTTTCTCCAGGAAATGTAGCTCCCGAACCAAGAAGGGGGGGTTTAAATTTTGATTTTAGCTCAAGCAATAACGCCATCTCAGGTACTTTTACGGGAGAAGATGTGAATGGAGATGGCACGATATCTAGCTCTGAAGTTAGCGATTTTAGCCTGAACTTTTTTGGCATCATAGAAAAATTTGGTTTTCGTTCTTTTAACGTTTTAACTAGGCAGTTGTCGATCAATTCGTCGATTTTTCTTGTACGTGAATTTCCGCCCATACCCTGTCCCGTTCCGAGTAACTTTCCGAGGCAGATTATCTGTGGTGTACCCATATTTTCAGCAAATGTCGGAGGTCTAAATATTGAACCTACAGGTGGTCAATTCTCTTGGAGTATTTTTGAGGGGGGAATTAATGGATATACAGGAACCTGGACAGCAAGGACTTTTGAACGACCACAAGTAACAGAAATAACACAGGCAAAACCAGTGCCAGAACCGGAACAAAATGCTATTACATTAGCCGCTGTTTTGGGGTTCAGCTTTTTGGTGAGTAAAAAAGTTCATTCTCTAAAAAGCATGAATTGAACCTGGCTCTTAGTTAATTGGAACTAACGCATTAGCTGCCGTTGATTCTGACATTAAGAACAATCGTAGCGGGTGTAATTGAACGTGCCAAGGGAACGGACATTCTTTTAATGTCGCCCATTTTTCTTTAAAAACTTCGACTTGGATGTGGTAATCTTCGGCACTTTTGGGGAAAGAGTTCAACTTGAGATATAAAGTCATGCGGTGTTGGGTTTCGCTGGTTTGAACCAACCAGCAGGGAAAAGTATTTTCCCGGTTTGGATCGTCGGTAAAAGTCAATTGGTGAGCGCGAATTCCAATGTAAGAAAGCGCTTCTGGGATTGGTTCAACAACTTGCAATTTGCAGTCCCAGTCGATTGCTTCTACCCGCCCAGATGGGGTAACTTTAGCGCGAGAAAAGTTTTTGCATCCAGTCAATTGGGCGACGCGGAATGTGTGAGGATGCTCAAAAATGTTTTGTTTGGCGTCGGATGCGATCGCTATCCCATTATCCACGATCAGCAACTTATCGCACACCCGATAAGCTTCCTCTAAATTGTGGGTGACAAACAACGTCACGCCCGGATAATTATCCAATATAGAAATCAATTGCATTTCCAATTGACTGCGTAAATAAGTATCGAGTGCGGAAAACGGTTCATCTAATAATAAAACTTCTGGTTCGCTAGCTAAAGTACGCGCCAAAGCTACCCGCTGTTGTTCCCCGCCAGAGAGTTGATGCGGATAGCGATCGCTATATCCCTGCAATCGTACCTTCGCCAGTTGCGCTTCTACTAGCTGCTTGATTTTGTGCTTAGAAGTTCCCTTGGGTAAACCAAAGGCGATATTTTCTGCCACGGTTAGATGGGGGAACAAAGCATAATTCTGAAACAAGAAACCAACCCGGCGATCGCGCGGCGGTAAATTAATCCCGGCTGCGGAATCAAACAACACCCGCCCATTTAACACAATTCGCCCTCGATCCGGCGTTTCAATCCCCGCAATGCAGCGCAGAATCGTGCTTTTCCCCGATCCAGATGCGCCCAGCAATCCTAGCGGGCGATCGCTACTATTAAAAGTAACATTTAATTTAAAATCATTCAGTTCCTTTTCAATATCTACAAACAATCCAGAATTGGTAATTGGTAATTGGTAATTGGTAATTGGTAATTGATTCTTTTCCTCTGCTCCTTGGATGGGGGCGGGTTTAGTTTTATTGCTAGCTCCTGTCAAAGATTGTTGGTAAAACCCGCCCCTACAATTTTGCTCCTCTGCTCCCCTACTCACCTGCTCACCTGCGCCCCTGCGCCCCTGCGCCCCTGCTTTCTTATCTACCCAAAAATTAACCGCAGTAATCGCAGAAAGAGTAATTCCTAAAATTACTAATACCCACAGCCAAGCTTCATTTATCGCCCCACTTTCTACTGCGAAATAAATCGCCATTGGCAGAGTCTGAGTTTCTCCGGGAATATTCCCCGCTAACATTAACGTCGCGCCAAATTCGCCCAAAGCACGACAAAAAGTGAGAATGCTTCCCGCCACCAGCCCCGGTAAAGCTAAAGGTAAACTAATCCGCCAAAACACCGTTCCATCAGCAGCACCTAAAGTTTTTGCTGCCCGCAAAAGAGTCGCATCAATTTGTTCAAACGCTCCCAATGCCGTGCGATACATCAAAGGAAAAGCGACAACAGTAGCCGCGATCGCAGCCGCATACCAAGTAAAAACAATATTGATATTTAGTTGCGTTAGTATTTGTCCAAAAGGGCCATTTTTACCAAACAACAGCAGCAATAAAAAACCCACAACCGTGGGCGGTAGAATCAGGGGAGCGACAAAAATTCCTTCAATTAAAGATTTGCCTTTACCTCGATATCCCCACATCCAATAAGCGGCGGCTATTCCTAAAAAGAAAGTCAGCAAGGTAGCTATAGAAGCCGTTTTTAAAGAAATCCACAGCGGGGACAAATCTAGAGGCATTTGCATAATTTAATTTCGCTTACTCATGGTTATCTAATTTGCCGATCTCTCGCCTATGTTGGTAGTAAGGATTTTAGTGTTGGTGGTGCGTTACGCTTTGCTAACGCACCCTACATTACTACAAACTTTCCGATCAATAATTTTTCGCCGTTGCCTTATCCAAATCGAACTCAAATCGCTTCGACATACTCGCCTCGCCATAAATATTAAAAGTAATCGTTGGTTCATCTCCAACTGCTTCAATGCTGTGAATCGCATCGGGGGTGAAACTAATAATATCTCCTTCTTTTAGAATCTTTTCTCCGAATCGGTCAATTTTATCGGGAAAATCCGGATGATTAGTGCGCCGCCAAAAAGTATTTTTTTCTTGTCCTTTCATCACTGCCACGATTCCCCAAGTGCCGTGATTGTGAATCGGAGAAACGCTTCCTGGGGACAAAGTTACCGTTTGTACGGTTAAGGGATAACCGATTTCATCGTATAAAATCATCACCGAAACTCCGGTTTCTGGGTCAGGTTTTAGATGTTGAGTTTGTACCCAGTATGAATTCAGAACTAGCTGGCGGACTAACTTGCGAATTGCTGGTAAGCAAATGGTTTCATCGATTGCTTGATTCAGGACATCTTCTTCGTTGGTTATCAACTGATTCAAGACATCTTCCACCTCGGTTAGAAAGCGGTAAAATCGATAATTATCCCGAATTAATTCCCAGGCTCTAACCGATTCGCAGGGTTGACATTTTCCGTCATCTGTTACCAGCCAATCCTGACCTTTCATAAATAATTGCACCTCTAACGCGCCATAGTAAATCCGTATTTTTCAAAGATGCTGCGAGGGCGGCGATCGCTTGCCAAAAATTGCGCGTATTCTCTCGCCGCCGCCGCATTTCGACTCGCACTCAGCACCGCCATCGGATAAACAACGGGAGAATGTAAGTTTTGGGCTGCTGTTTCTACCACTCTTACCCGATCTGATAATCTGGCATCTGTAGCGTACACAACACCTGCATCTGCATTGCCGCTTTCCACCGCAGCTAGAACATTACGGACGCTATTACCTAGTACAAATTTTGGTCTGACTTGTTCTAAAATTCCTAAATTTCTCAAGATTTCTTCAGCATATTGTCCGGCGGGTACGGTTCGAGGTTCGCCAATCGCAATTCTCCTGACGGTAGCCGCCGTTAAGCCGCGAAAATTGGCAATTCCGGTCGAATTTTTCGGTACGACTAAAACAACGCGGTTCGTTAGCAAATTGCGCCGCGTACCTTGTAGTAACAGATTCTTTTGCTGCAATGCATCCATTTGTTTATCAGCAGCAGAAATAAAAATATCTGCCGGTGCGCCGTTTTCAATTTGTTGCTGTAAAGCACCCGATGCGCCGAAGTTATATCGAATCGTCACATTTGGCTTTGCTTGTCGATAAAGGGGTGCAATTTCTTCCAGGGATTCTTTTAAACTAGCAGCAGCAGATACCAGCAAAGTCGGGTTATTTTGTGCCGCTACAGGCGATGTAGTTATTAACTTAATGCCGATGGTTAAAAACAAAGCCGTAACTATCCAGCCTAAAAAAGCAAAAAAGCGTTTTTTTGTCATTTTGGTTACAAAAAATAGTTAAACTTTGTGAGCGGTATCGCTACTTACTCCGCCCTGGTTGGTATGATGTTACCAACCAAATTAGAGTACCATACCAATTTAGTTGGTAAATACCTATGCCGAGAAAAAGTCAAGGATGGATAACATTTCAATCCTCCCCAGAGGAACAAACAATTTTAGAGGAATATTGCCAAAAGTCTCAACGTTCCAAAACCGAAGTACTGCGGGAACTTATTCGCCATTTGGATCGGCAGTGGCAGCAAGCATCCCAGCAACTTCCTGATGCGGGTGAAACAAAACCAGAAGTTGAAATATCAAACCATAACTTTCTCTGTATCAGCGCCCGCAACAGGCTCTGGGGTAAAGTAAAACAGGTTGTGCTGGGTGATATCAATGCAGAAGTGACTGTAGAAATTGCGCCGGGAGTGGAAATTGTAGCGGTGATTACAAAATCTTCAGTACAGCGGTTTGCAGTTAGTCCCCAAAAGGAAGTTTGCGTGGTGATTAAATCTTCTGATGTGATGATTGCCGTTGAATTGTAATTAAAGCTACAAAATTTTATAGGTTTTTGCTAATAAAGTAAAACCTGCTACGATTACTCAG
>DNGG01000045.1:0-957 GCA_003486675.1 Cyanobacteria bacterium UBA11372 | reverse complement strand
CTCAAAGGTACAGTCAAGAAAGTGACGCCCGGTTCGGTCAATACTGAAGTCACCATAGAAGTTGCGCCCGGAGTTGAAGTCGTTAGCATCATTACTAAAGCTTCAGCAGATCAAATGAGCATTGCAGAAGGCGCCGAGGTTTTCGCAGTCATCAAGTCATCTGACGTGATGGTTGCAGTCGATTAATAACGCTTTGATGCGAGTGTAGTTTTTTAGCAATAGCTAAAACTACGCTCTGGTTATTTAGTATGAGTCAGGCGGACGCAAATTGCCCGCGCCATTGCTTGGTCGAGTTCCCAGCGGCGATGTCCGTCGGCGATCGTGAAGGTGTGCGATCGCATCTCTAAAGCAATCTTCATTCCCGGCTTAATTCCCCATTCCTTCAGTTGCTCAATAGTTGTTGCATCAGTATTGCTAAAACGAGTAACAATCCCTTGCTCTCCTGGATTGAGTAACTCTAGCGACGAAAGACAAACTGTAAAACCTTGAGTTAACATTTTATATTGCAACTCCTGACCAAGAGTAAACTCCTGGTTTAATTATCAAAGATAATCTTAACTTAACCTGTCTATTAAGATACAGTTTTGCTAAAAATTGGCAACTGTTTTGACGAATAATTATTTATGTTTACTTTTGTCTATAAAAAAACAAAACCTGCAATAACCCTTCAAGCAAGTTATATCATCTCCGGTAGCAAAGGAAGGCCAAGTGTTTTTGATCTTAGTAGGGGCGGGTTTGACCAACGATGCAGTGGAACCACGAGAAAAATTGTTAAACCCGCCCCGGCTGGCGCTACCGACCAACCGAACATGATATTAATTACAGGGAAGCGATCGCATAAACTCAATAACCCGTTTATTCTTCCTGAGTCGCAATCCAATGTAACTCCAACCAAAAGCGAGAATCTTCCTGTTTAACCTTCGACATCGGATCTCGTAACAGTTGCGTAGCATTGAC
>DNGG01000551.1 GCA_003486675.1 Cyanobacteria bacterium UBA11372 | reverse complement strand
GTTATATCAATTTGCAGTAAATACCCGCGCGCCGAGTCTACGGCAATTAGCATATCTCCCAAAAGGGCTAGGCCGTGCAGGGCATAAGCCCCAAAAGGTCGGATCGTCCGTTGCCAGGGATTTTGTTTGGTAACAAGTGCAAGTGTATCGGGAATCATAAGATCGATCGTGAGTTGGGAAGAAACAATTTTCAACTGAAACGCAGGAACACAAACTACAAATTAACTATCTTTTATGGTTGTTCATTTCTGCCACAAGAAAGGTTTTATTATGACTGGGACAAAATTTGTTTCCGGTTTCCTCAAGCTTTCGGTGGGGGTATTGTTGGCGGTGGCTATCCCCGATGCAGGTGTGGAGTCGGTGCAAGCGCAGTCGCGCTTGCCCAGCGATCAAAGATTATCCCCTAATTGGGGAAACTACAGGCCACCTTCTAATCTTGACAGACCGACGGGGCGGGAAGGGGGTGGTTCCCGCGGTCCCTGCATTGGGGAAACTTCTAATTTAATTCAAAATCCGATTGCCTTGGTGCCGGTAAATGGCTTTGGCACGACTGTGGCGGCGCGTCCGACGTTTTTTGTTTACGTGCCTACCATTAAGTCTGGGGTAACGCCTCAGATGCAGTTTGTGCTAAGAACCGCCGACGACAGACTTGTTTACAGAACCACTTTCTCGACGATTCCCTCACCAGGTATTGTCAGCTTTAGCTTGCCCGAGCGTGTCAATTCTCCCATCCTGGAGTTGGGCAAGACTTATAAGTGGACTTTTACTCTGGTATGCAATCCCAATGAGGATGACCTTTCTGGTAATAAAATAGCCGCAGGTTCGATCCAGCGGATTGCGCCTCCGTCCCGGATGGCGAGCGAGTTAGCGCAAACAACTTCTCCCCAGGACATGGTTGCGGTTTATGCCAAGTATGGAATTTGGTACGATGCCCTCGGCGCGATCGCTAACCTCCGTCGCTCTGCTGATAACCCTGCCCTGCAAAATGACTGGCTAGCACTCCTCACCTCTGTAGAACTGGAAAAAATCGCCAATCAACCCCTGATTCAGCCTTTATCGGCAAGGGAAACCCAAAACAGACCTGTTTCTCGCCCTTAAGAGCAACTCTTTCCCTGTCGGTGTTGCCAGGGTGAATTTTTAATAACCCCCGGAAAATTGTTTAACCTTCGGTAACAAGCACAACATAAAATGATATCTCGACGGCTTTAATTGCAGGTGCGGAAAGCTTGTGAAGTTATTTGTTTACCACACCCCCGAACTGACTCCCAGCGGTAGCGTACCCGATTGCGCGATCGCTGTAGATGTCCTGAGAGCGACTACAACAATGGCAACTGCCCTGGCATCTGGAGCCGAAGCGGTGCAAGTGTTTAGCGATATTGATAAACTCTTACAAGTCAGCGCCGATTGGCCCGCAGAAAAGCGGATCAGGGCTGGGGAACGCGGCGGGGCACCCGTGACTGGCTGCGATATGGGCAACTCTCCCCTAGATTGCACGCCGGAACGAGTCCTTGGACGCCGGTTATTTATCAGTACGACTAACGGGACTCGGACTTTACAGCGGGTGCAAGACGCGAAAGCCGTTCTGGCAGCCGCATTTGTCAATCGCCAAGCCGTAGTGAAGTATATTTTGGCACAGAACCCAGAAACGGTTTGGGTAGTAGGCTCGGGATGGGAAGGCAGTTTTTCCTTGGAAGATACCGCCTGTGCGGGAGCGATCGCGCAGGCAATGGTGGCAGCACTCGGCGCAACACCGGAAGAAATTGCTGGTAACGATGAGGTGATTGGTGCGATCGCTCTATATCACCAGTGGAAAGATAACCTGTTGCAGCTAATGCACCACGCCAGCCACGGTCAGCGCCTCCTGCGCTTGCACTGCGATGAAGATTTAAAATATTGCGTGCAAACCGATCTGTTGGATGTCCTGCCAATACAGCACGAACCAGGTGTTTTAGTCAAGGGGCAGTAGCTATATTGCCGATTTTAGATTTCAGATGGGAGATTTTATTTCCTTCTGAAATCTAAAATCTAAAATCTAAAATCTAAAATTCCATTCCCTTGCCCGCTGCGGCATAATTCAAAATAAAACTTAGCTCCATAGCACGGAATAATATGCCTAGAACTCAGCGCAACGATAATTTCATTGACAAAAGCTTCACGGTAATGGCAGACATGATCCTGAAGATGATGCCCGCCAACAAGAAAGCCAAAGAAGCGTTCGTTTACTACCGCGATGGCATGTCCGCCCAGGCAGATGGCGAATACGCCGAAGCCTTGGATAACTACTTTGAAGCCCTGAAGCTAGAAGAAGACTCGAACGACCGCAGTTACATTCTTTACAATATCGGGCTGATTTACACCAGCAACGGCGAACACGAAAAGGCATTGGAATACTATTACCAAGCCATCGATCTAAATCCCCGCCTGCCCCAAGCTTTGAATAACATCGCCGTAATTTTTCATTACCAGGGAGACAAAGCGAAGGAAGCAGGAGAGAGCGAAGCAGCCGAAGCTTTGTACGACAAAGCCGCCGAGTATTGGCAAGAAGCGATTCGCCTCGCCCCCAACAACTACATCGAAGCCCAAAACTGGCTCAAGACTACAGGGCGATCGCAAGCAGATGTGTTCTTTTAGGTAATAGGTAATGGGTAATAGGTAATTGCAGATTTAAGATTGCAGATTGCAGATTTAAGTTAATCGAAAATCGATAATTTGCCCTTACCAATTACCAATTACCAATTACCAATTACCAATTACCAATTACCAAATTTTATGATTGACCGCGACCAAGTCCGCAAAGTTGCTTTACTAGCCCGGTTAGAATTAACCCCAGAGGAAGAGGAACAATTTACCACCCAGTTGGGTAGTATTTTGGAATATGTCGAGCAGCTGGGCGAGTTAGATGTTACTAACGTAGAACCCACAACCAGGGCAATTGACGTCAGCAACGTAACGCGAATCGATGAACTGCGCCCTTATCCCGATCGGGAAGCCATCCTCAACAACGCACCAGAAGGTGATGGGGACTTCTTCAAAGTGCCGCAAATCCTCAACGTCGAAGAGTGAATCATATAATATCGTGTCCGTTAGCATCGGACTTATACAGTTAATTGTGTTGTAGGGGCGGGTTTTACCAATCAATTAAAGGAACCACGAGATATCTGATTAAACCCGCCCCCCCGTGCGATGCCGATGCAACCGGACTTGATATAATACTCTTTTCGATAGATGAACAGCCTTCCTAAGATACGTCACCGTTGTGGATGGAAATCTTAGTGGAGGCCAAATATATGGATAGCAATCAAGGAACCAGCGCCATCAATAACCTAGAATACGACTTGCTAACGGTATTGCAAAACAAGTCTGAAGCGCTCAAGGCATATGAAACCTATATTCAAGACGCCGAAGAAATCGGTTCTCAGCCTTGTGTAGAACTGTTCCAAAAATTGCAGCAAGAAGACTTGCGTCACGCACAAGAACTGCGTCAGCACCTGCAAGAAGTGATGCAAAAAGGTAAGATGTAATTTGCCACATTGTAGGGACACGGCTGGAGAAAACTTTGATCGGGCAACAA
>DNGG01000530.1:18102-22384 GCA_003486675.1 Cyanobacteria bacterium UBA11372 | reverse complement strand
GGGATAAAACCGCCCGATTGTGGCGAATTGAAAGTTTAGACGAAATGCTGGTGCGGGGTTGCAATTGGTTGCGCGACTATTTGGAGAATAGCGCCGATGAAAGCGAGAAGCATGTCTGCGACGGTATTGGCAATTAGTGCCATTTTCACCGAAGAAGGGAACAGGGAACAGGCAACAGGCAACAGTTTAGAGTTCCCGTTTTTGGGAGTCAAAAGCTCCCGACTTCTACAAGTGGCACGTGCAAGACTGGGGTATAAATCCCCATCCAAAACATAAAGTTCCCTGTTGCCTTTTAATTTCAGGACTGACGCCAACCAACCACCTTTCTCAACCTCGACAGGTGTTAGTTTACACAACCTAACTGGGTATCCTAGATGGCAGAATGTTGCGAATCGCGACACCCTGACACCGTTAATATTTGATTAAGATTGCCGACAAATACGCAATCAAACTGTAAATCGAACGCAAAAAGGAAGTAAAAATGACTGGCCCCTCTCCCGATGGATATTATGGACTCACCGCCGGTAACGACAATTTTCAACTGACGCCTGGGTTGTTAGCTGGATTGCCGATAGGATTGCTCGGTTTAAGTGGAAACGATACGATCGCTGGCTCATCTGACGCAGAAATTATTAATGGAAATCAAGGAAATGACATTATTTATGGTCGAGGCGGTAATGACATAATTTATGGCGGGAAAGACAACGATCAATTGTGGGGAGATGAGGGAAATGATAACCTCAACGGTAACTTGGGCGACGATACGATCTATGGCGGTGCAGGAGACGATTTAATCCGAGGTGGGAAAGGTACAGATGTTTTACGCGGTGATGCCGGAAACGATACTTTAATCGGCGATTTTGGGGCAGATGTATTGACGGGAGGTAGCGGCAGCGATTTATTTGTTTTAAGACCAGATACGGTATTAGCAGATCCAGGGAGTGCCGACTTGATTTTGGATTTTGATAAAAATAGCGATCGCATCGGCATCAGCAACGGACTAACAGCCGCAGATCTCGTCCTCAGACAAGAAAATATCCAAATCAATCAAGCCCTAAACGATCCCAGGTTAATCAACAATCCAGACATCCAAAATTTAATTAATAATGGTTTATTCGATCCAAGAACTCTAAGCCCAGCATTGATTCGGCAAGCGTTCCAATCCTTCACAGGTATCGATATTGACCCCAACGGAGATGGCTTTATTGTCGGCACTTCAATCGAACTGCAAAACGGCAAAGCTTTAGGTTTTGCTTTAAACGTCGTCCCAGCAGATTTGCAAAATATCATTGTTACCGTCAACAATATTTAACGCCAGCTTCTAGTTATCTCTTTATGACCGCTATCTTGCTAATGGCTAATAGCTAAAAAACAACTATCCATTAGCCATTAGCGATTAGCAATTTTCAAACATTTAAGTTTGTAACTAGCAACTTGGGTTATTTACCCGCTTGAAGCAAACCGGCAAAAGCGCCAAAACATCTAAATACCACCACCAGCGTTGAGGCGGAATAGCTTCAGCGTTTCTCTTAGCAGTTAAATTGATAAAGCTAGATAATGCTTGAGCAAAAATACTAACTTGTTCAAGTAATTGTCGATCCGCTTTGGTCAAGATTTTTTTCTCTTCATTACTGAGTTGAGACTCAACTTCAGCGAGGCGATCGCGCAGTTGTAGCATTTCTAAATGCTCAGCGCCGCTAACATCAGGAAACTCGACACTCACGCAATAGTTTTTTAACAGAGGATTCATATTTCTAGCTCCTTAATTAACCCCAGATAAACAAAAGCAGAATTAGCGAGGTAGCTTTCTGGTTCTTCAGGAGGAAAAGCAGTTTATAAAACTCCATCCAAACCCATCATTACCAGCCAACTTAGAAACGCCGACTATAATTCATTTGATGAGTATTTAGCAGCACGCGATCGCAATCAAACGCTTCCTTTAGAACAGCAAGCAGAATTGGATAATCTGGTCGTTTCCCCTCGTCATTACTGGGACAAGGGGATTTTATTTTATCAATATGCTTCCATATGTTAAGAATTAATCAGGTGTCAAGTAAGTAATAATACGGTAATTGGTAAAATTTTTGACGCAAGATAGTAGCAAATATGTGGAGTATACATCGAATTAGAATCATTTGAGTTCAGCGCGATCGCAACTACAGAGCAACGCTCTTGGCTACTTAAGTTGAATTTTTCACCCGAAGAAAGCGATCGCGCCCTTCTAACTAGCAACTTGAGTTAGGTAGTGGATAAAACAGTAGGCTCAAACTGTTGCATTTTTCAATCCACTGAATTAGTATTGTGCTTGGTTGGAACAATTCACGCTCAAAGCCGTTGCAGGGCGATACCCAGAGGTTTTAGGGCTGACTACAACAAGATAATTTGTTATAAAAACTATGATGAGTGCAATAAAGAGATTGGTTATAGCTGCATCTGCAAATGAGATATTTTGGAATCTTTGTCAGAAATACCTTCTCAAACCAGCTGAATTTGTTAAATACGCCAGACAAAAGTATCTCCTCCGTAAGAACTTCCCCGATCTTGATGAGGTATTTGCTTATATCGCTCGCGAACAAATGTTTTTAAATCAATGGGTAAAGAATCCTGATGCATACTCGCAATACAAAAATTTCTGCACTAAAGTAGCGAGTAATTTGACTGTGATGAATGGCCCTTTCTCTGGTATGAGATATCCTGAGATGTCTGCTGCTGGTAGTGCAATATTGCCCAAGTTAATAGGGAGTTATGAGTTTGAGTTGCATCCATTAATTAGCAAAATTATTAAAAGAAATTATTCTGAGGTCATAGATGTTGGGTGTGCTGAAGGATATTATGCTGTTGGTCTGGCGATGAATATGCCTGAAACTCAGGTTTTTGCTTATGACATAAGTTTATATGCACAAGCTCTATGTCGAGAAATGGCAAAGCTCAATCTAGTAGATGATAGAGTTTTTGTGCAAGGAGGTATAACGTCAGAGATGCTCAAAAAATTTCCTTTTAGTCACCGCTCATTAGTAATATCTGATTGTGAAGGATATGAGGCTGAGTTATTCACTTACAGTAATATTGAAGCATTATCCAAATGTGACTTACTTATTGAGGTTCATGAAAGAAAGTGCCCAAATGTAACCAGATACTTAACTGAACTATTTAGAGAAACCCATGTTCTAGAAATTGTAAAGAGTATTGATACTCTTGAAAGAATTGAATTGTGTAATTATCCGGAGATAGAAGGCTTCGATGCAATTGCTAAATATCCTATTTTAGAAGAACGCTCTGGACTACAGCATTGGTTCTTTCTCCAATCTAAAATCTATGAGGATGGTAACTTTAGCGACAGGAAATAGAAATAGCTTTGACCAGTAATCGACAAGGCGATCGCCCAGTTTGCCCCAGAACTCAAAACCTGAAACCCTTGTTTGGGAGAGATGAAGAAGTAAAAAAAATATCTTCCCTATCTTCTTGATCTTCTCCTAGTCAAGCTGAGGGATATCCTTGCCTCACACTGCGATCGCAAGCCGTAAAATAATTAAGTTCGTTCTTCATCACCCCTGTTTGATCAAAAATGACTCACTCGACGGATATTTCTACCCTAGTTCGTTGGATGGCATCGGATTTCAGCAACCAAGCTCAAGCATTTGAAAATCCGCCGTTTTATGCCCACATTCGCGTCTGTATGCGTCCTTTGCCAACAGAACTCCTCGATGGAGTCAGTGTCTACCTAGAACAAGCTTACGACTTTGCCTTGAATCAGCCTTACCGGGTGCGGGTGTTGAAGTTTGTAGAGGTTGACTCGCGCATCGAAATCGAAAACTATAAAATCAAGCAGGAAGAACAGTTCTACGGCGCTTCCCGCGATCTCGAACGCTTGCAAAAGCTACAAGCAGAGCAATTGGAGAAAATGCCCGGTTGCACGTTTATTTGCGAGTGGACGGGGAAGAGCTTCAAAGCTAGAGTTGAACCTGGAAAAGGCTGCATCGTTGTCCGAAAAGATAAAACTACCTATCTCGACAGCGAATTTGAAGTTGACGAAAATGGACTGATTAGCCTCGACCGAGGGCGGGATGTGGAAACTGACGAACACGTCTGGGGTTCGATAGCTGGACCATTTGAGTTTGTCCGCAAGGCTAGTTTTGCCGATGAGGTCAAGGTATAGGAAATTTCAGATTTCAGATTTTAGATTTCAGATTGGGTTAGCTGCCCACCTGCCCGCCTGCCGGGGCGGGTTTAGTTCAATTGTCTGTTTTTCTCGTAGGCGCTCGGTAAAACCCGCCCCTACATT
>DNGG01000530.1:11288-17716 GCA_003486675.1 Cyanobacteria bacterium UBA11372 | reverse complement strand
CATTTCTTCCCCGCACACCTGCCCACCTGCCCACCTGCCCTCCAAGCTTCTCGATAAGTTCATCCCCATTATCGGTATAGAGGGGACACAAAACCTGGTAGATTTAGCGAGTGTCAGTAAGCAGTATGGGCAAAAAGCAAGATGAAAGTCCTGGTTATTGGTGGCGATGGTTATTGCGGTTGGGCAACTGCCCTATATCTTTCTAACAGAGGTTACGAAGTCGGCATCCTGGATAGCTTGGTACGGCGGCATTGGGATTTACAGCTGGGAGCCGAAACCCTAACACCCATCGCACCGATTCAGCACCGCATCCAGCGCTGGCACGATCTTACCGGCAAATCTATTGACCTGTTTGTTGGGGATATTACCAACTACGATTTTCTGCTATCAGCGCTGCAACAGTTTTCTCCCGATGCGATCGCTCACTTCGGCGAACAGCGATCCGCGCCTTTCTCGATGATCGATCGCGAACATGCCGTACTCACTCAAGTGAATAATGTCGTAGGGACGCTAAATCTACTCTACGCGATGAAAGAACATTTCCCCGACTGTCACTTGGTGAAGTTGGGCACGATGGGCGAATACGGTACGCCCAACATCGATATCGAAGAAGGCTATATCACTATCGAGCATAATGGGCGCAAGGATACCCTACCCTATCCCAAGCAACCGGGCAGCATGTATCACTTAAGTAAGGTACACGATAGCCACAATATCCACTTTGCTTGTCGGATGTGGGGTTTGCGCGCCACCGATTTGAACCAAGGCGTGGTTTACGGCGTTTTGACCGAAGAAACGGGCATGGATGAAATGCTGATCAACCGTCTCGACTACGACGGCGTATTTGGCACGGCGTTGAACCGTTTCTGCATCCAAGCCGCCATCGGTCACCCGATTACAGTCTATGGTAAAGGCGGTCAAACGCGGGGATTTTTGGATATTCGGGATACAGTGCGGTGTATGGAATTAGCGATCGCTAACCCCGCCGCCTCTGGCGAATTCCGCGTCTTTAACCAATTTACCGAAATGTTCAGCGTCGGCGACCTAGCTTTAATGGTGAAAAAAGCAGGCACTACCTTGGGACTGAATGTAGAAATCAATCACTTAGACAACCCCAGAATCGAAAAAGAAGAACACTATTTCAACGCCAAAAACACCAACCTCCTCGACCTCGGTTTGCAACCCCACTACCTCTCAGACGCCCTACTCGATTCTCTGTTGAACTTTGCTGTCAAATATCAACATCGCGTCGATAAAAACCACATCCTGCCCAAAGTTACTTGGCGTAGGTAATTGGTAATTGGTAATTGGTAATTGCTAATTGCAAGCTTGCTAATTGGCGAAAGGTAATACATCTAATACGGCTACCAGTTGAAAGCAGGATAAGAATAATATTAAAAAAATGTATGGCCTGCGTTCATATTTCTCTAGAGCCTCATCTATTACCAATTACCAATTACCTATTACCAATTACCTATTACCAATTACCCACGCCTGAGATGAACATCCGCGCGATCGCTCTGTTAATAAGCGTTGTACTGCCCGGTTTGGCTGCGACTAGCCTCAGTGCCTACTATCTATTTCCCGAATGGAAGGCACTAGAGGCTAGCTTTAAATCATACGAAAAATTAGCCAAATCTCCAGGGGCGACGCTCGAGCAATTATCGATTGCTCAAGCAGCAGAAAACAGACACAGAATTAATTGTTTTGCTGAAGGTGTAGGCGTTTTATTAGGTGGGGTTATCTTGGCAATTGGCATTCATGGAATTTGCGCTCAATCTAGCACCAATCAACCATAAAATAAAACTTGTGTTCCCGGTTTGTCGCTCAAGCGCAATGACGAATAGATTTCTCCATAAAATACAGTCTTTGGCAGGCAGGATGCCTACCCCACAAGACTGTTTGCAGAAGTCTAATGACCAATGACCAATGACCAATGACCAATTATGCGAATAGCCTTATTTACTGAAACATTTCTGCCCAAAATTGACGGCATTGTAACGCGACTGTGCCATACTGTAGAACATTTACAACGCAGCGGCGACCAAGTCTTAATTTTCTCGCCGGATGGCGGATTAACCCAATACAAAGGCGCAAAAATTTACGGCGTGCCGGGATTTCCCCTGCCGCTTTATCCAGAATTAAAATTGGCAATCCCCAAACCAGAAATTGGTAAAGCGTTGGAAAAGTTTAGACCAGATATTGTTCACGTTGTCAACCCGGCTATTTTAGGATTGGGCGGATTGTTTTACGCGAAAACGCTGAAAATTCCGCTGGTAGCTTCTTACCATACCCATTTACCCCAATATTTACAGCACTATGGCTTGGGAATGCTGGAAGGGTTATTGTGGGAATTATTAAAATCGGCTCACAATCAAGCGCAGTTAAATCTTTGTACCTCGACGGCAATGGTAGAAGAATTGACGGCGCACGGGATCGAACGAGTGGATTTATGGCAGCGGGGAGTCGATACGGAAACGTTTCATCCCGACTTAGCCAGCGAGGAAATGAGAAATCGCCTCAGTCAAGGAAACCCCTCTAGCCCGCTGCTGCTTTACGTTGGTCGTCTGGGGGCGGAAAAAGAAATCGAGCGGATCAAACCCATCTTAGAAGCGATTCCAGATGCCCGTCTGGCCTTAGTTGGAGATGGCCCAAACCGACAAGCTTTAGAAGAATATTTCGCCAAAACGCCGACCAACTTTGTCGGATATCTGCGCGGGCGCGAATTGGGGGCGGCGTATGCTTCTGCGGATGCATTTATTTTCCCCTCGCGTACCGAAACCTTGGGATTAGTGCTGCTGGAGGCAATGGCAGCCGGTTGTCCCGTCGTCGCGGCGCGATCTGGTGGAATTCCGGATATTGTCACCGATGGAGTAAACGGATACTTATTCGATCCGAAAGATGAACTAGGAGCGATCGCCGCCACCAAAAACCTACTATCCCAAAAACAAGAACGAGAAACCCTGCGCGCCAACGCCCGCCAAGAAGCCGAACGCTGGGGATGGGCAGCCGCCACCCGTCAACTACAACGGTACTATCAAGCCGTTGTTTCCGAGCAAAACCTGCCCTTAGCTGCGTGATCTGACCAGAACTTAAGCAAAGAAACCGGGTTTGGCGCAAAAATCGTCGCTTTGGAACGATAGATCCAAGCTCCAAACCCGGTTTCTAGGAAAGAAACCGGGTTTGTGTCAAAAATCGTCGCTTTGGAACGATAGATATACCCAGAAACCCGGTTTCTAGCAACACCCAAGCGTAAGTCCTGCTGACGATACGTGAAGTTATGGAGTGGACGCTTTGTCACCGGAGAAGACGCGGCGACGCGGCGATGGGTGGAAGCAAGAAGATGAGCAAAAACTTGTAGCCTGTCTGTCGAAGGGATACATTCGTAGTAGGCTCTGCCTTCAGCTTGTGTTTTGTGTTCCCGTTCGTTTGACCACAACTAAATCATCAACAGCCTCGTTCTGTTGGGGCTGCCTTGATTCGGGTTCAGTGGGTCAGTCATTCCAATTGACGCGACCCACAGCCTTTAGGATAGAGGCTTGGGTTACCCAACAGAAGGGGGCATTGCTTTTACCCGGTAAGCTTTACGCACCGCGCGATCGCGCAGCGTTGACTTCAGGAGAATTACCCAGCGTCGCCCTAAGCAGAATCACGCAGCGTTTCCTTAAGGACAGCAAAGCAGTAGGGATAACTGCCGATAACCGCCAATTGGGCGAGGGCAGAGGCTAAATAGGCAATGTTACCATACTGGGGAGCGCAGGATACCCCATAACCAGCAGATATGACCATGACTCTTTCCCATAACGGTAGTTTTCTCGCTACCATGTTGGCTCAGTTAACCCAGGTCAATCGCACTCATACGCTAATCCAGCGAGTCAATAGTTATTCGGTTTCGGAATTTGTCTGCCTGCTCGACTTTATCACCGCAGAATTCCAGCAATTCTTGCGCGCCATCGAACTAATCAACAACGAAGCGCTCGAAGCGATGCTGGAGCGGATTTTGGAAGCAATTACGCTCAAAATCGGTCAAATTCTCCAAGCAGATCGCACTACCATCTTTTTAGTTGATCAGGAAAAAGGTCAGCTCTGGTCTAAAAACAGTTCCGAAGACTCAGAAAAACCAATCGAAATCCGCCTGCCGCTTAATAGTGGCATTGCCGGTCACGTAGCGACTAAGGGAGAATATCTCAACATACCCGATGCTTACAATCACCCCCTGTTTAACCCGGACTTTGATAAGCAAACGGGATACCATACCCGCAACATCCTTTGTATGCCAATTTTTAGTAGCAAAAATCAGGTCGTGGCGGTGGTGCAACTGTCGAATAAAACGGGCAATCTTCCCTTTGATAGCGATGATGTCGAACAATTTCAAGACTTTGCTGCCAAAATCGGTATTATCTTAGAAAGCTGTCGCTCTTTTTATGTGGCAGCTCGCAATCAACGCGGGGCATCGGCACTGCTGAAAGCAACTCAAACTCTCGGTCAAAGTCTGGACTTAGAAACAACGCTGCGATCGGTAATGGATCAAGCTCGCAATCTGATGCAAGCGGATCGCAGTACCCTATTTTTACTGAGGAAAGAAAGCAACGAACTATGGACAAAAGTTGCAGCAGCCGATGGCAGAACTTTAATCGAAATCCGCATTCCGGCTAATCGGGGAATAGCTGGTTATGTCGCTTCTACCGGGCAACCGCTCAATATTACAGATGCGTATAAAGACCCGCGGTTTGACCCCAGTACGGATAAAAGAACTGGATATGTAACTCGCAATATTTTGTGTTTGCCGGTGTTTAATTCGGGCAATGAGTTGATTGGCGTAACGCAATTAATTAATAAGCATCAGGGCAGTTTTACTGGCTCGGATGAAGAATTTATGCGCGCGTTTAATATTCAAGCTGGAATCGCGTTAGAAAATGCCAAACTGTTTGAAAATGTGCTTCTAGAAAAGCAATATCAGAAAGACATTCTGCAAAGCTTATCCGATGCGGTAATCTCCACGGATATGGAAGGCAAAATTGTCACGATTAACGATGCCGCACTAGAATTACTCGGTTGCCCGCTGCAAGCTGCTGCTGGAAAATGCAACAAACGGTTATGGAAGCAAAAACTCATGGGGCGAATCGTTTGGGAAGTCGTGCCTATTGATAATTTGCAAATGCGTTTGCAGGATGCGGTTAAAACTGGTGCTAAGCATTACGTGCCAGAACAAAACTTGACGGTAGGATTGTACGCACAAGCGCAAACAGTCTCGGAAATGAAGCTAGACGATCCGTATCAAAGCTGGATTTTAGCCATTGGCGATCGCGAACGTCCAGACTTCTTTATCCCCTGGAACGAAAAACCCGAACACCAAGCCACACAGGGCAATTCCCATGCCACATGCCCGCTCCCCCATCCCCCCATCCCTAGAGAGAAAATCACCCAAATCGAACGCAGCATCAATCTTACGGTTAACCCCTTGACAAATCCTGAAGGAGGTGCTAGAGGCGGCTTGGTGGTGTTGGAAGATATCAGTCAAGAAAAACGGATGAAATCCACCCTGTATAGATACATGACGCCGAATGTAGCAGAGCGAGTTATGGCGCAGGGTGACGACGCGCTGATGGTAGGCGAGCGCAAGGAAGTGACGATTTTATTTTCTGATATCCGGGGCTACACGACGCTGACAGAAAATCTGGGGGCGGCGGAAGTGGTATCGTTGCTGAATCAGTACTTTGAAACCATGGTAGAGGCGGTGTTTAACCACGAAGGCACCCTGGATAAATTTATCGGGGATGCCTTGATGGCAGTATTCGGCGCGCCGCTGCCGTTAGAAAACCATGCTTGGATGGCAGTCCGGGCGGCGCTGGACATGCGTCGGCGTCTGGCAATATTCAACCATCGCCGCGTGATGGCAAACCAACCTAAAATTAATATCGGCATCGGCATTAGTTCGGGGGAAGTGGTTTCGGGTAATATTGGTTCCCACAAACGCATGGATTATACGGTGATAGGAGATGGAGTTAACCTGAGTTCTCGCTTAGAAAGCGTGACTAAAGAATATGGATGCGATATTGTTTTGAGCGAGTTTACCTACAACCTGTGTAGCGATCGCATCTGGGTACGCGAACTCGATAAAATTCGGGTGAAGGGCAAACACGAAGCCGTAAAAATTTACCAGTTAATCAGCGATCGCCGCTTTCCCCTCGATGCCGTCACCGAAGAATTTATCTGCCATTACAATGCCGGAAGACAAGCTTACCTAGAGAGGAAATTCGAGCAAGCGATTCAACACTTTACGGCAGCTCAACAGTTAGATTTCCATGATATCGCAACTGCGATCCACTTGGAAAGAGCGACTAAATTCCTCGAAGAACCACCCCCTGAAAATTGGAATGGCGTACACTCGATGACGACAAAATAGGTAATGGGTAATCGGTAATGGG
>DNGG01000530.1:6678-11046 GCA_003486675.1 Cyanobacteria bacterium UBA11372 | reverse complement strand
TGGGTAATCGGTAATGGGTAATGTGATATTTTAATATCGCTCTGCAATCCCCAATCCCAATTACCAATTACCAATCCCCAATTACCAATTAGCAATTAGCAATTAGCAATGAACGAAAAACTATACGAAGGCAAAGCCAAAATTCTCTATAGCACCGACGATCCAAATGTTTTGCTGACTCATTATAAAGACGACGCTACGGCGTTTAACGCCCAGAAACGGGGCAGTATCGTCGGTAAAGGTGAGATTAATGCCAAAATCGCTAGTCGTTTGTTTGAGCTGATGGAAGCTAACGGCATTGCCACCCACTTTATCGACCAACCGGCGCCGAATCAAATGCGGGTTAAAGCTGTAAAAATATTGCCGTTAGAAGTAGTTGTCCGCAATATTGCTGCTGGAAGTTTGTGCAAGCAAACCGGATTGCCAGAAGGTAAGGTTTTACCCCAACCCTTGGTGGAATTTTATTACAAGAACGACCCCTTGGGAGATCCGCTATTGACGCGCGATCGCTTATTCCTACTCGAACTGGCAACTGAATCACAAGTCGAGCAACTTGTCAAGCTAGCCTTACAAATTAACGCCATTCTGCAAGACTTTTTCAGCCAGTGCGGCATTACCCTGGTAGACTTCAAACTGGAGTTTGGCACCGACTCTCAACAGCAAATACTACTCGCCGATGAAATCAGTCCCGACACCTGTCGCCTGTGGGATGCAAAAGAAACCGATCCGAACCGAAGAGTGTTGGATAAAGACCGCTTCCGGCGCGATTTGGGTAATGTAGAAAGCGCCTATCAGCAAGTCCTGGAACGGGTTTTACAGCAGACAAGCAACGCTTAAAGGGGCAGGTGAGCAGAGGTGCAGGTGAGCAGAGGTGCAGAAGGTGCAGAAGGTGCAGAAGGGAATTTGAATGTATATTCTCCCCTGCTCACCTGCTCTTCATGAGGGGCGGGTTTAGTTAGATTGTCTGTTTTAGTTGTATGGTTATCGGTAAAACCCGCCCCTACAGCGCTCACCAGCTCACCCGCTCACCAGCTCACCCGCTCCCCATCTTCCTCCAAAAAGCAACAATCTGATTGGTAACCGCGTCAGTGTCCGGTGACAGATTTATACTTTTCACCGGGCGCCTGTGCGAAAATCCCAGAAGCGAACAGGGAATTGCTTGCTCGCGTTCCTTTGGTGTGTGGAAGTGTTTGACAAAGTGAACAAAATGCGCTTATCTCCAGTATTGCTGGCAGCGGTGGCTGCCTCAACCGCTTTTAGTAACTTATTACCAGCGAAAGCACAAACCGCTGATGCCTCCTCGCCAGAGATTGCTGCTGATGTTAAAAGCAGAGGAGCAACTAGGGATGAGAAAAAAGGCAACAACAGCAAGGAGGATGATTCTAACTCCTCACCTTCGCTGCTCAAACCAGTTGCCAAAAATGAACTCAACAAGGGGACAGCGACAGCAGCAACATCTGTGGAAACCCCAGTGGTAAATACCCTAGCGTTGCTTGCCGATCTCAAACCCAAGGCGGCGGCAGAAGCGTTGCCATCTTTAGCATCTCTGCCTCATACCCCAGGGGAGCAGGTGAGCGTTGTCGGGGCAGGTTTTACCGCTAATCTTACAACTCCAACAGATATTGTCTCTAAACCCGCCCCCAAAGGTGAGCAGGTGAGTCCTGGAGCGGGGGAGATTTTAGGAAGTAATAGCGATCGCACCCCACAATTGCGGGCGCAAGCACCTGCAACGCCATCGCCAAGCGATACAAACACCCCGCAGAGCGAACCTACACCGCCGCCAACTCCCCAAGTAGAACCGGAAACGCCTGGTACGCCGGGAACACCGCCCCAAGGAACGCCAACTCCTATCCAAGAAACCCCCAATGAAATTCAGCTGGAGTTGAACCCCCCGCCCTCAAGGCCAAATATTGAACTGAATATTCCCCAGAGAACGCCTGCGACGCCTTCTGAGCCATCAAATGCTCAGCCCACCCCCGCCCCTGACGAACCCCGCGTATTGGTGGCAGAAGTCGTTGTCAGCGGTGCGGAAGGCGATTTGCAAAACGTAGTTTATGATGCGATTCGCACTCAACCCGGACGCACTACAACGCGATCGCAATTACAACAAGATATCAACGCGATTTTTGCCACCGGCTTTTTCACCAACGTGCGCGTTGTGCCAGAAGATACCCCCTTGGGTGTGAGAATCACGTTCTTCGTCGATCAAAACCCGGTGTTGCGAGGGGTACAAACCGAGGGCACCCAAGCTGTCAGCCAAGCTGTCATTAACGAAATTTTCAGTCCTCAGTACGGTAGAATCCTCAACTTCCGCGACTTGCAAGAGGCAATCAAGCGGTTAAACGAGTGGTATCAACAGCGGGGTTTTGTCTTAGCCCAGGTAGTTGACTCCCGCGTCTCTCCCGATGGCACCGTCACCTTGGTGGTTGCCGAAGGGGTGGTGGAAGATATTCAAGTCCGCTTCTTAAATAAAGAAGGCGAAGCCGAAGATGCCCAAGGTAGACCGATCCGAGGCCGCACCCGCGAGTATATTATTTTGCGGGAAATGGAACTCAAACCAGGGCAAGTATTTAACCGCGATCGCATCCAAGCCGATTTGCGCCGCGTATTTGGACTCGGTTTGTTTGAAGACGTACAGGTGTCCCTCAGTCCAGGACAAGATCCCCGCAGAGCCGTGGTGACGGTTAACGTCAAAGAAAGAAGCAGCGGTTCGATTGCTGCGGGGGCTGGATTTAGTTCCGCTAGCGGCTTGTTTGGTTCGGTGAGCTATCAACAGCAAAACGTGGGCGGAAATAACCAAAAATTAGGCGCAGAAGTGCAGTTGGGGCAACGGGAGTTGTTGTTTGACTTGCGCTTCACCGATCCTTGGATTGGCGGCGATCCTTACCGGACTTCTTACACGGTAAACTTCTTTAGACGGCGTTCGATCTCGTTGATTTTTGATGGGGGCGACAGAGAAATAGAACTGCCCAACGGCGATCGCCCGCGGATTGTTCGTCTAGGTGGCGGCGTTACCTTCAACCGTCCTTTGGCGAGAAATCCCTTTATCGTGCCAGACTGGCAGGCATCTTTAGGGTTGCAGTATCAACGGGTTTCGATACGCGATCGCGATGGCGACATTAGTCCAGAAGACGAACTCGGCAACGATTTGAGCTTCAGCGGCGAAGGTAGCGACGATCTAGTCACCGTACAATTTGGCCTCGTGCGCGATGTCCGCAACGATCGCCAGCGCCCCACCAGCGGTTCCTTATTCCGAGTTGGTGTCGATCAATCGGTGCCGATTGGTCTGGGAAGCATTTTCCTCACCCGACTGCGCGGTAGCTATAGTCACTACATCCCTGTAAGATTTACCGGCTTCGCCAGAGGGCCGCAAGCACTAGCTTTTAACCTGCAAGCAGGAACCGTTTTGTTTGACCTACCCCCCTACGAAGCATTCTCCCTGGGTGGTGCCAACTCGGTGCGGGGCTACGATGAAGGAGATTTAGGCAGCGGTCGCAGTTACGTCCAAGCTACCGCAGAATACCGCTTCCCGATTTTTAACTTTCTCGGCGGCGCTTTATTCGTCGATTTTGGTTCGGATCTCGGCACCGATAGCGCCGTACCGGGCAATCCTGCCGGAATTCGCCGCAAACCGGGTACTGGCTTCGGCTACGGTCTAGGCGTCCGCATTCAATCACCCCTAGGGCCGATTCGCCTGGATTACGGTATAAATGATGACGGGGACGGGCGCTTTCACTTCGGCATCGGCGAACGATTTTAAGGATTTAAGATTGTAGATTTTAGATTTCAGATTTAGTTGTCGGAAATCTGGGATCTTTAATCTGCAATTTTAGATTTATTGAACCGCCATAGACGCCAAGGACGCCAAGGAAGAAGAAGGAAGGAAAGGAAGTAAATTCAAGCAATCTCAAATCTGAAATCTCAAATCTTAAATCTGCAATTCCCTATGCTCAGCACGATCGCATCTATGTTTGAATTATCGGGGGTTGGACTTCACAGTGGCGTTGTTACTAAAGTGCGAGTTCTGCCCGCATCCCCTGGAGAAGGTCGTTATTTTGTGCGGGTGGATTTGCCGGGAGAACCTGCGATTCCGGCGCGTTTGGAGGCTGTTAGCCAGACGCTTTTGTCTACCCAGCTAGGTCAAGGTAAAATTTCTGTCTGCACCGTAGAACACCTGCTAGCTGCCTTAGCGGCAATGGGTGTGGACGACGCCCGCATCGAAATTGATGGTGCGGAAGTGCCGTTACTCGATGGATCGGCAAGCGTGTGGTGTGATGCGATCGCCTCTGCAAAATTAGCAGGTGAGCAGGTGAGCAGAGGGGAAATTGAATCTGTATTCTCACCTGCACACCTGCACCCCCGCACACC
>DNGG01000530.1:0-6438 GCA_003486675.1 Cyanobacteria bacterium UBA11372 | reverse complement strand
CACCTGCACCCCCGCACACCTGCTCCCCTGCAACAGCCAATCTGGATTTACCAAGGGGATGCGTTTGTAGCGGCTATACCTTCACCAGAATTGCGTTTTAGCTACGGAATCGACTTTGACCTACCCGCAATTGGCAATCAGTGGTATAGTTGGTCACCAAGCTGCGAAAGTTTTGAGCGAGCGATCGCACCCGCCCGCACCTTTGGCTTACTCCATCAAATAGATGAGTTACGCGCCAAAGGTTTAATCAAAGGTGGCAGTTTAGACAACGCCCTCGTTTGCGGCGCCGATGGCTGGATTAATCCGCCGTTGAGATTTGCAAATGAGCCAGTGCGTCATAAAATCTTAGACTTAGTAGGTGACTTGAGCTTGTTGGGAACTTTCCCCGTTGCTCACTTTTTAGCTTACAAAGCAAGCCACAACTTGCATATCCAACTCGCCCGACGGATTTTAGATGGTAATTGGTAATTGGTAATTGGTAATTGGTAATGGAAAAATATCAAACAACTACCTAATACCCTCTTGCCTGTTAAAATCTAAAATCCCAAATCTACAATCTAAAATTCCCCATCATGTCTACTCTGACTGACGTTAACACTCCTGATTCTCCTCCACCTGCGGGTGAAGCAACTCCAGAAGCTCCTAAAATCGTCCTCACAATCGAAGAAATTCAAAAACTACTGCCCCATCGCTATCCCTTTTTATTAGTCGATCGAATTATCGATTACACCCAAGGCAAGCGCGCAGTTGGAATTAAAAACGTCACCGTCAACGAACCATTTTTTCCAGGGCATTTTCCCGGTCGTCCCATCATGCCGGGTGTTTTAATTGTAGAAGCAATGGCGCAAGTCGGCGGCATCATTATGAAGCAGATGCCCGATATACCAGAAGGTTTATTTATGTTTGCCGGAATTGATAAAACCCGATTCCGGCGTCCCGTCGTTCCCGGCGACCAATTAGTCATGACTGTGGAACTGCTCTGGGTCAAGCAGCGTCGTTTCGGTAAAATGCAGGGCAAGGCTGAAGTAGATGGTCAATTAGCCGCCGAAGCAGAAATGATGTTTTCCCTCGTAGACTAAACAATTTTGGATGGGAATGGGTAATTGGTAATTGGTAATTGGTAATTGGTAATTGGTAATGGAAAAAATATCAAATAACTGCTTACTAACCATTACCCATATAAGTCTAAAATCTCAAATTCTTTGGAGTAAGACCCTTGAAAACGCTCATTCATCCAACCGCTGTTATTCATCCTGGGGCAGAATTACACCCGACGGTACAAGTGGGTGCTTACGCGGTGATTGGAGAAAAAGTAAAAGTTGGTGCGGGAACGATTATCGGCGCTCACGTGGTGATAGATGGGGATACGGAAATTGGCGAATGCAATCAAATTTTCCCCGGCGCAGCTATTGGCTTAGAACCTCAAGATCTAAAGTACGATGGTTCTCCGACGCGAGTTATTATCGGGAATGGCAATAAAATTCGCGAATACGTTACTATTAACCGCGCTACCCGCGAACCGGAAGCAACTTTAATCGGCAATAATAATCTGTTGATGGCTTACTCCCACGTCGCCCACAATTGTACAATTGAAGATTCTGTTATTATTACTAATTCTGTGGCTTTAGCTGGGCATGTCTACATCGAGTCTAAAGCTGTAATCGGGGGAGTATTAGGAATTCATCAATTTGTGCGGATTGGGCGTTTGGCAATGGTAGGCGGGATGAGCCGCATCGACCGCGATGTGCCGCCTTATATGCTGGTAGAAGGGAATCCATCGCGGGTGCGAAGTCTCAATCAAGTCGGACTCAAACGCGCTGGAATTGCCGAATTAGACGAAGGGCAAGTTTTTCAAACCCTCAAAAAAGCTTTCCGCATTTTATATAGATCTGGACTAAGTTTCAATCAAGCTCTAGAACAGTTAGAACTCCTACCAGCTAGCGAACAATTGCAGCATTTACATCACTTCCTCCAACTCTCCCAAACTAAAGGACGCCGAGGGTTAATTCCAGGACGCCGTTTGGGCAGGGGAGGTGACGAGTGAGCGGGGGAGCAAGTGAGCAGGTGAGCGGGGGAGCAAGTGAGCAGGTGAGTAGGGGAGCAGGTGAGCAGGTGAGCAGGGGAGAAAGTGAGCAGGTGAGCGGGGGAGCAAGTGAGAATATTGATTCCAATTCCCCTCTGCCCCTCTGCCCACCTGCGCATCGGCACACCTGCGAATTTTCATCAGTACGGGGGAGGTATCTGGGGATCTTCAGGGGGCGTTGTTGATCGAGGCGTTGCAGCGACTAGCTAGTATTTCTAACTGGCAATTAGAAATTATCGCTTTGGGTGGCTCGCGCATGGCTGCTGCTGGTGCTACTATTCTGGGCAATACTATCAGCATCGGTTCGATCGGGTTATTTGAGTCTCTGGCTTATATTTTTCCTACCCTGAAGATCCAACGTCGCGCTAAACAATACCTCGAACAATACCCCCCGGATCTCGTCGTGCTAATTGACTATATGGGACCAAATTTAGTCATTAGCAGCTATCTGCGCCAAGTCGCACCGCAAGTCCCAATTGTATATTTTATTGCACCGCAAGAGTGGGTTTGGTCCCTCAGTCCCCAAAATACGGCGCGCCTTGTCAGTAATACGGATCGTTTATTGGCAATATTTCCGGAAGAAGCGCGATATTTCCAAAAAAACGGGGCAAAAGTTTCTTGGGTGGGTCATCCAATTGTAGACCGGATGCAGGCATTTCCCAACCGCGAAACAGCCCGCGCCGCATTGGGGATAAACTCAGAACAAATAGCGATCGCTCTCATCCCCGCCTCCCGCCGTCAAGAATTAAAATATGTCCTCCCGCCAATGTTCCAGGCGGCTAAAATTATCCAGGAACAATTACCCCAAGTCTATTTTTGGATTCCCCTCTCTTTAGAAGCCTACCGCCAACCGATCGAACAAGCAATTCAAGATTGTGGCCTCCGCGCTACCTTGGTAGCGGATAAAACTAAAGAAGTACTGGCATCTGCTGACTTAGCGATCGCTAAATCCGGCACGGTTAATTTAGAATTAGCCCTGCTAGACGTGCCGCAAGTCGTAATTTACCGCGTCAATCCCCTCACTGCTTGGATCGCCCGCAAGGTGCTAAAATTTTCTATTCCCTTTATGTCGCCCCCCAACTTAGTCGAGATGAAATCGATTGTGCCAGAGTTGCTGCAAGAACAGGCTACCCCAGAAAATATTGTCCGGGAAGCGTTGCACCTATTAGAACCAATCCAGCGCCAAAAAACCCTTGCAGACTATCGCCAAATGCGACAAGCTTTGGGAGAAATAGGTGCGTGCGATCGCGCTGCGAAAGAAATTCTGGCAATTTTAGATGGTAGGTTTTAATCTCAACGGGACTTATATCATATCTGGTAGCATCGGTAGCGTCTGCAAAGGAAGGGTTTAAAGAAATATTTGTTGGTTCCACTGAATGGTTGGTAAAACCCGCCCCTACTATACACTACCATTGCTACCGGACATGATATTACGCAAGGACACTAGATATAGTGTAATGGTGCCCGACTCTGCCGACTAACACACCCTACATATAGAAACTTTGTGTCAGTCCTGCTCAACTCTAAAATCTGCAATCTAAAATCTAAAATCTAAAATGGATTCTCGTCGTCCGATTGCCATCGATTTATTTGCGGGTGCGGGTGGATTTTCCCTGGGAATAGAACAAGCTGGTTTTGATGTAATCGTAGCAATTGAACGCGATCCAATCCACGCCGCCGCCTATGCTTATAACTTCCCCCAAACCCTTGTTTTAGCTGAGGATATTACTACCCTTGACGGCGAAAAGATTTGGCAAGCTCTTGAGAGAAAATCTGAAATCGATCTAATCATCGGTGGGCCACCCTGTCAAGGGTTTTCGATCATGGGCAAGAATTGTGTCGATGACTCACGCAACCAGTTGGTGTTTCATTTTTGTCGCTTGGTGTGCGAATTAAAACCCCGGTATTTTGTGATGGAGAACGTACCGGGAATGATTTCTAAGCGATACAAGCAATTGCTAGAACGGTTAATTCAGGAATTTGAAAGCAATGGGTATTGCATTACACAACAAATTCAATGTTTGAATGCCGCAGATTTTGGTGTCCCCCAGCAGCGGCGGCGGTTGTTTTTATTGGGATCTCGTCAAGGGGAGTTGCCCTTGTCCTATCCAAAACCTAGGAATGAAAGTAAGGTAACTGTAAGGGATGCGATCGCCGACGTTCCCGATTTAGATGACTTTCCCGAACTGTGGAAAACCGACGAGGTGATGCTGAGTGATGAGGAGATGCGATCGCATCAAGCATTAGCAAGGACGTATGGGCGGCAAATGCGGGGAATTGAAGGCGATCAAACGGATTTTTCCGAACCGCGAGTCTGGAATCCTCAACTTTTGACCAGCTCCCGCCGCACTAAACATAAAGATACCTGCATCGAGCGCTTTGGGGGTTTAGCCCCAGGGCAGCTAGATTCTATCAGTCACCTGCGACGCCTCGACTGGAACGGACTCTGTCATACCTTGCGTGCGGGGACAGGATCGGAACGCGGTCGTTACACTTCGCCTCGTCCGATCCATCCTACCCTACCCAGGGTGATTTCCGTGCGCGAAGCAGCGCGATTGCACTCGTTTCCAGACTGGTTCCGCTTTCATACAACCAAATGGCACGGTTTTCGGCAAGTTGGCAATGCCGTACCGCCTTTATTGGCACGTGCGATCGCTCAGCAAGTGATTGCCGCTTTAGATATTACTCCGCCAAAACCAACAACACTGATGCCACTGGGCAACACCGAATTAATTAAATTTAACCCTGTCGCAGCCAGTAAATATTGGGCACAACAGGCACAGAAACTGGGTTTGTGAACTACCTACAAGCACCCGGATCAATTCGTCGTTTTTGCTACATAAAGATTTCCCATCCCCGCTTGCCCAAAAAACCGGGTTTGCCACAACGGGTAGGGGAGATGTATTTTCTATGATCGCCATCACTCAGATAATACAAAATCGTCACATTTTGGCGGCAATCTACATCACAAAATTCCATGACAACTCTCACGTTTTTTATATGTTGTCAATCACCTCACCTGCTCTAGAATTTGGCGATATTAAAATTGCTGAGTTTCGCTATGGTCTTACTGCTATGCAATCTCAAACCTATTGGCACTCCCCTATAATCGAAGCGCTCTCGGGTCAGATCATGGTTTCTGGTAGAATGACGCTTGCCGATCGGTATCAGATTAGATCTGCCCTCTTAAATGATTCTCTGAGCGAAGCAGATCAAGTCATCATTAACCGCCTGCTTTATGGTGTCCGGCACGGCTTGGTCAGAATTGTCAATTAAACTTTGACCTACTAGCAAGATCCTTGTATTCTATGCAACCTTTAATTGCGAAAAATTACTGATTAGGATCTCGAAGGCAAGCACAGCTTGGGTTTTTGCTATATTCCCACACCTTGCACTAGCCGATTCCACCCGATAAATCTGCAAGCCAACAACAAGAGGGCAACTTTGTTGTGATTGATTTTGTAAACTTTTAAATGCCGCGCGGTTTTGCCAGAAAAAAATCTGCCTACGCCAGCCAACCCAAGGCAAAAGCAATAGTTGCTGCCAAACTCAAAAACATCATCAAACCGGCTGGCATAAATTTACGAGTGCGAACAAACCTGATAATAAAAGTAATTAAAAGAATGGCTGCGATCGCGGTTGCTATCCCCAATTTTATCGCTGTCGCTCCCGCTAACAACCAAGTCGCTAATAAAGCCGCACCGCTGACTAGCCCGGATATGAGAGACATTTTGCTTTTGGCTTTGAGGTAACCGAAAACGCCGCCAAAAATCACAATCAAAGCATAAACTGGAATGATAAAAACTGCTATTTGAGCCATAGTTTTAAGGTAAAGGTAGAAGAGAGAAAGATTACTAAAATACCAATTAGACCGTTGGTAAAAAAGGCAAGGTATCTCGTTAAAGTGGGAGCGTATTAGTTAAGATAAATCTAAAAATTAGATAAAATTGGGGAAGCATAAGCCTGTAGGTGGATGGGAATAAAAAGTAGTTTTGGTAAGGTGAAAAAGTCTATGTAGCAGAGGTGAGGATTATGACTTTACAAGAGCTAGGAATGTTAGCATTATTACTAAGTCCAGGTCTTTTACTTTCCATTTTGATTATGGTGACGTTCGCGGCGGGTGGTTGATCGGAAGGAGTGCGAATTAGATCCTACATGGGAATCCGGATACCAAATATTAACGGGTTGTTAAGTTTATTCCTGCAATCGGAGTGTGCCATCTGCCAGCGTCAGACGCCCGAAGTGTTATGCGGGTACTGTCAGCGACAACTGCAACGGTGTCAACTTGATAAGGCGAGGCAACTTTGGCACTGCCAATTGCCAGTGTTTGCTTGGGGTAGCTATGGCGGTGCGGT
>DNGG01000526.1:6431-21003 GCA_003486675.1 Cyanobacteria bacterium UBA11372 | reverse complement strand
CTAACCAAAACCAAGGTAATGGTATAGGTAATACACCAGGTAATGGCGTACCAGATGGCCCTGGTAACTCACCGAATGGACCACCGGGTACAGTTGGTAATCCTAACCAAAACCAAGGTAATGGTGGGGGTAATGGACTACCAGGTCGGGTTGATAATCCCAACACAGACCGAGGTAATCAGAGATAAAATAGCCTCTCAGGTCAACAACTAAATCTCAATCAAGACCCAAGTATTAGATGCAATGGCTAAGGGGTGGGGAAAATCGAGATCATCCCGCACCATAACTTTGAGTTGGTGCGGGATTTCCCCTCTCCCTGAGAGGATTTCGTGAAAAATAACGACTGATAGTTATGCAATTTATCGACCAAGCAGAAATTAACGTAGAAGGAGGGAAGGGCGGTGATGGCATCGTAGCCTTCCGGCGGGAAAAATATGTCCCGGCTGGGGGACCATCGGGTGGAAATGGTGGTAAGGGCGGTTCTGTATACTTGATTGCCACACAACACCTGCAAACTTTGCTGGATTTTAAGTACGATCGCCGCTTTAAGGCAGAAGATGGCGGGCGTGGGGGGCCAAATAATTGTACCGGGGCAAATGGGAGCGATCGCTTGATCCAAATTCCCTGCGGTACGATGGTCTACGACGCCACAACGAATCAATTGCTGGCAGATCTGACAGAACCCGGTCAGACTTTCTGCGCGGCGCAAGGAGGCAAAGGCGGTTTGGGAAACCAGCATTTTCTCAGCAATCGCAACCGCGCACCCGAATACGCCCTGCCAGGGCTTCCGGGTGAGCAACGGCTGCTGCGTTTGGAATTAAAGCTTTTGGCAGAAGTCGGGATTATCGGTTTGCCTAATGCGGGTAAATCCACGCTAATTGCGGCAATTTCAGCCGCACGGCCTAAAATTGCCGATTATCCCTTTACCACCTTGGTGCCGAATTTGGGGGTGGTGCGTAAACCCGATGGCGACGGGATCGTTTTTGCCGATATTCCTGGATTGATTGAGGGGGCGCATGAAGGCGTAGGATTGGGTCACGATTTCTTGCGTCATATCGAGCGCACTCGGCTGCTGCTGCATTTGATCGATGCCACCAGCTCTGATCCAATTGCAAATTATCACACGATTCAGCAAGAGTTGCTGGCTTACGATAAAGGCTTGACCGAACGGCCTCAAATTTTGGCACTGAATAAAATTGATGCGGTTGACCCAACTATGGATGTGGCAGACTTAGCATCCGTTCTCGAAGCCAAGAGCCACGCCCCCGTTTTCCTGATTTCAGCCGTTACCCGCACTGGACTCGAACCCCTGCTACAAAAAATTTGGCAGTTTCTGGAAAAAACTAACCAAGAAGGGAAAGATGTGATATAATTATAAGTTTAGGCTAAGTATTGCCTGGGGGGAACATCTTCCCCTGCGCCGCTGATTTTTGCCCACCTTAATCATTGGAACCCAGTTGCAGCTGACGACGCGCTACATTAGACGGGGAATTTCCCAACTGTTCGATGGGAGAAATAATCGAATTATCGGGAGAGGCGGTAGGTTCAGAGACAGTTGGGGGAGACGCCGTCGGCTTGCGAGAGAAGTGTTGATAAGCAATGCGAGAGATCTGGCGAATCAGTTTTTCCGCCCTGGGGTCGTTTTGGGGGCGTTTCACCATTACTGCTGCAATATAGCGCTTACCATTGGGTAGCTCGATCAAACCGGCATCTGCCAGCATGGCGCCAATATACCCGGTTTTGTGGGCAATGGTAGCACCTTGACCCAATCCACGGGGCAGCAAGTGATTTCTTTCGGTGCGCCGCATGATCGAAAGCAAGCTTAAGCGCGACTGACGAGACACCAACTCCCCTTGATTGACAAACGCGATTAAATTCGCCAAATCCTTAGCGCTGGTGGTGTTTGTTCCTTCTACATCGGGGAGTTGATTGCGGATCGCCGTTGCCGTCAAGCCCCAAGAAGCGAACCGCTGATTGAGGGCTTCTGCACCGCCTAAGCGCTCGATCAGCATATTGGTTGCTGTGTTATCGCTAATCGTAATCATCTTGGTTGCGGTTTCCAGCGCCGTATACTTCGATCCCGGAAATTTGTGCTGCATGTTGCCGCTGCCGGTGGCGATAAATTGTGGTTTCATCGTCAGCAACTCATCGGGGCGGATTTTGCCCGCATCCACATCCTGGAAAAAGGCAACCAAAATCGGTATTTTGATCGTGCTAGCAGACGCGATCGCAGAAGTCCCATTCAAGTCGAAATAGCCATCCGTATCCGGATCGAGGATAAATATTCCCGGCGTCAATTTGGGATACTGCTCCAACGCCGCTGTAATTTCCGCTTTCAGAGGTGCGATTTCCTCACCCGACTTGGGGGATATTTGGAGTTCGCTGGCTCTTGGAGCATCGGCTAAACTTTCTGATGCCACCGCTTTCTTAATTTGAGACGACTGATTTGTCGCAGAAGCAGTGGGGCGATCGTGGCTGGTTGGGTTGCCTATTGACAACAGCGTACCTACCACCACTCCAAGCCCAATGCCCAATATTAGCAGGCGAGTGCCGTAGATTAGCGGTGAGCCTAATCCCCGCTTGGATTTGCCTAACTGTCTGACTCCCGTCGGTTTGGATGTTGTAGAGCGCTCTGGCGGCTGGGTGGAGGATTTATGGGCGCGGTACGATCGAATGCGGCTTTGGGGGCGTCTTTTAGGCGAAGTGTCACCGGAAGATGGTTTTTGGGGCGGCGTGTCAACCTCTGGGGAAGGTTTAACCGCCGACTTCCGACGGTGACGCGCCGCAGATATTTGCTCAACCTTGCTGCTACTCGGAGGCTGGGATTGAGGTTTTTCAGAGGTTGGGGATAATTTAACCGCCGGAGGATCGTGGCGGCGTTGGCGATCGCTCCGTTTTTTTTCTAGGGGCGACAAATTAGCAGACTTGCCGAACAGTCGCCGCAACCAATTCAAACGCGACTGTCCCTGAAAACGCTGCCACTGGCGTAGCGTCACCCGCAACCGGCGCGATCCTGCTTTTTTTGGTAGAGACAACCCAAACCCATCGGTTGATGTTCTGGCTACTTCCTGACGCCCCAACACCGGCTGCTGTTTGTGCTGCCGTTGTCGCTGGCGGCGAGTCAGGTGTTTTTCGGAGCTTGCCACGAAGCACACCTCACAAATCAAATACAAGGAAACAAAGGGACTAGAAGGGAAAATTTACTTGTCAAGGCATTTTTCCCGAACCAAAAAATGGAGAAGGTGGGTAATGGGGGGACGAGGGGAGGACAGGGATCGTGGCAAGCATATTACTTGCTCATCCCCATCATCTACATCACCTCCCCGATCTTTTTCATCCCGTCACCCTTGCTAAATTGAATTGCCCACTGGGCGTGAAGCCATGGCGATCGCACCAGAGTTCTTCTGTTTTCAATCCCAACAAACTCTACTACACATCGGTTTGTTAACCTGAATCCTCGATGCCCGATAGAGATGCTTTGCTTTCTACTCTGGTGTCTTCTTCTGGTTCAAACGCATTTGAGCTGCCCTCCAACTGAGCTGATTTTACTTGAGTGGCAGCATTATTACAAATCGCCCATTCCACCTGGCTGAGAATACCTCGCAGCATTGCCACCTCTTGAGTAGATAGCCCGGTGCGATTAAACAGAAGTCGGAATTTCGCCATGCGGCTGGCTGCTGTGTGGGGATAAAGATAACCGATTTTTAACAGCACGGCTTCTAAATGTTCATAGTACTGCTCTAATGCTTCTAATGGAACACCTCCAAGAGTTTCCCCTGCTTTTAGGGGGTGGGGGGAAGATAAGGAAGAAAGTTCGTTTGCGATCGAGGATGGGGCATTCTCCCCTGTAGCCTTGTCTTGGCTGATGGCTGACTGATACAGCTCGTAACAGCAAACAGCGACAGCTTGAGCCAAATTTAACGAATGATAGGCATCGCTGGAGGGAATGCGGACAAATCGCTGGGCGTATTTGAGTTCGTCGTTGCTTAAGCCGCGATCTTCGGAACCGAAAATTAAGGCGGATGGTCCTGCTTGCAGCAACCAGGGTAAAGCCGTTCGCGGATTTTCTAGTTGAATCGACCGCGATCGCTCAACCGATGTGGTAGCGATCGCTTTTCTACATCCCGCCAACGCTTCTGGCAACGTCGCGACTACCCTGGCAGCTTCCAACACGTCTTGGGCGTGTACTGCCATTAGCCTTGCTTGTTCCCCCAAATAATCGCATAAAGGCTCCACCAAAACCAGATGGCGCAGCCCCATATTTTTCATCCCACGCGCCACCGATCCCACATTTAATGAACCAATCGGTTGCACCAACACGATCCGCACCTCGTCCAAGGACGTTTGATCCATAACTGTTCCAGGGCGGGACTTCTTTAGAATCAAATTAACCAGTTTACCGTTAAATTAACATGCCGCGTCAACGTTCTAAATCCGATTTACCGACAAAAATTTGCCCTGTCTGTCAACGTCCCTTCACCTGGCGCAAGAAATGGGAAGATTGCTGGGATGATGTTAAATACTGCTCGGAACGCTGCCGCCGTCGTCGGTCATCGGTCAGCTGTCAGTAGTCAGCGCTGACTACTGGCAATGGCTCTGTGGAAAAACTCTTGTGGGTTAGGCATCCTGCCTGCTAAAGAGTTTGTTTTTTCCACAAGTCTAAATGGATGATGCAGCTATTTGTTGCTTGTTGAAGGGATGAAAGCTAAATGTCAAATCAAATAGTACAACCTAAACTTATTATCCACGGGGGAGCCGGTAGTTCTCTCAAGGGCAAAGGCGGAGTTGAGGTAGTCCGTCGATCGCTTTATAAAGTGTTGGAAGAATTATATCCCCTATTGTTATCGGGAGCAAGTGCGAAAGAAGCCGTAGTGCGGGGTTGTCAGATGTTAGAAGACGATCCCCGGTTTAATGCCGGAACTGGATCGGTACTGCAATCTGACGGTCAAATTCGCATGAGCGCTTCTTTAATGGATGGATTGACTCAGCGGTTTAGCGGTGTAATTAATGTATCGCGGGTGCAAAATCCGATTGATTTAGCCGACACTTTACAAACTTCGCCGGATCGGGTTTTATCGGATGTTGGGTCAGCCGAACTGTTGCGCGAACTGCAAATTCCCATCTACAATCCCCTGACGGATATCCGATTGCAGGAGTGGATACAGGAACGGGATGAGAATTTTACCAAAGAAATGGCAGGGGTGGTGGCGGAAAAAGAACTAATTGCCGATGGCAACGCCCGCCGGGGTACGATTGGCGTAGTGGCGCTTGACTGTATGGGCAATTTAGCCGCAGGCACTTCTACCGGCGGTAAGGGGTTCGAGCGCATCGGGCGAGTCAGCGACTCGGCAATGCCTGCGGGGAATTACGCTTCGCGCTACGCTGCGGTGAGTTGTACGGGTATTGGAGAAGACATCATCGATGAGTGTTTGGCGGCAAAAATTGTCGTGCGCGTCACCGATGGCATGTCTATAGCGGCGGCATTTGAGCGCAGTATCGGCGAAGCGCGTGCTAACAGCAGGGATTTAGGGGCGATTGGAATTGATTATCGGGGAGCGATCGCTTATGGCAAAACCAGCGAAGTCCTCCTCGCCGCTTACCACGATGGCGAAAAAATGGCAGATACCCTCGAATAAATTTAAGATTTTAGATTGGAGATATCAGATTTAAAGACCATCTAATATCTCCAATCTGCAATCTGAAATCTCAAATCTTAAATCCTTCAAAGACGCTTGCACAAAATCCACCGCAATTCCATCGGCGGTTGTTTATCGGCGAGGGGGAATAAATCGCGTCCCGTTGCCCAATTATTAAACCATCCTGTCGGGGGCCATGCTTCTGGCGGTAAGTGTTGTTTTTCGTATTCAAATACGGGATCGTCGGATATTAATTCTAAAGGTAAATCTTCCATTGCCGCTGCCAGTTCGGCGCGGGTGAAAATCGTAGACCAAGCAATTTGAGACATTTCTCGCACTGCGGCATCGGGTTCGTACCCATCGACGGCTAAGAAAGTATTAAACAACAACAAGCCACCCGACCGAATTACGTCGCACATTTTTGCCATCAACAGTCGCAGCTGATCCGCATCGCGAAAGTGGGAAATCACCTCGGCGACGACTGCCATTTTGTAGTGTGCGGGGCGCATCCGCACCATCGGATCGAGGATATTGCCTTGGGTGACGACGACGGGTAACCCTTCTGCTTCGGCAGTGCCTTGTATTTGCTGCACAAATTCGGGGGTTAATTCTATTGCATGAACCAAATAGCCAAGTCTAGCCAGGGGTAAGGTATTGCGTCCAGTTCCTGCACCCACGTCTAAAATCGGCGTTTTTGCCGGATCAGCCTTCAATTCGGCAACCGTTGCCATTACTTTCGCATCTGGATGGGAACCGAATAGGGGGGGTTTTCTGTTATCCACCCAGGTTTTATACTGCTCGGCAACCGAAGAAACGACAGTAGAAAGATTGCACGCTAACCCGGTTTGCGGCGCTTTGGCGGGTTCGTAGCGCAAAACTAGGTTGGAATGAGGTGAAGCTTCATATCCTTCTTTTAAACGGCGCGCCAGCAGCTCGCGCAACTGCACCAGTTCTTCGCCAGAGAAGGGTCTGCCAAGGGTTTGGAACAGCACCTTTAGTCGCTCCATATAATGTTCTAGCATCGCTGGCACGCAAGGCATTATCAGTTCGCCACGGGGATATATGCGCGTGTTGAGCTTGCCGAGGATGACCTGGTTGATTATCGCCGGATCTGTGACGATTGGCATCTGTTCGCTATTAATTTGCGTTTCGTTAGAGGCGATCAAGTTGGCAGTCTCCGTTGCTTGCTGGTCTGTTGAGTCGATTGTAGATTTTAGCCGCTCCATGTGGGAAGTCCTGGATATAGCTAACTAGCGTTGATTTCCTAAGCTGGGGGTCAGAAAAAACTATTTTTTAACCCTTGAGGGCCGATTTTCTACAATAATTACTGACGACCTCACCTATAGTTTTTGTTTCCTTTGGAAACAGCGATGGGGCTAGAGAAGTCAGAATAACTGGTGATAAGCGGTTTTTGACTATGCGTCAGTTTCTGAGTACGGTTTCTGTTTTAGTCTTGCTTCAAGGTTTACCAGCGATTGTTCTGTGGACGGGCGAAGCGATCGCTCAATCTCCAGCACAACCTGATTCCAACCTCCCCGCCGACCCCATCGAACGGGTTTTGGCGGCTAGACTGATGACGAATTACCCCGATGGACAATTTTATCCCGAACGCCTCGTTAGTCGCGCCGAACTTGCTTCTATTTTAGTCAAAGCTTTTGAGCTAAATAAACGAGCCGCTGCCACCAGGGAAAATTTGATTGTAGTTCAAGATGTTCCCCCTTCTTTCTGGGCATTTAACGATATTCAAATTGTCCTCAAAACCGGCATTATGCGCGGCTATCGCGACAATATGTTTTTCCCCAACCAACGAGTCTCTCGCGCCGAAGCTTTGGCTATTTTTGCTCAAGCTTATGGGGTGTTTCAGTTTCCCGATGAAACGGTCACTAGAATTTTAGCGGCTTATCCGGATGCAGCACAAATCCCCGATTGGGCGAAAAAATCGATGGCAACAGCACTTTATGAAGGTTTTGTCAAGCTCGATGACCGAGGAAATATTAACCCCTTAAATCCCATGACGCGGGGGGATATGGCCTACGCTTTGAGTAAATTTTTAGAACGACAAAAGACACCCGCACCTGTCTTACAAGGCGAATATTTTAGGAGTACGAGGTAATTGGTAATTGGTAATTGCTAATTGCTAATTGCTAATGGCTAATTGCTAATTAAGCATTACTAAGGCTACGATAAAATAGCCCCCACTTTTGACCAATTACCTATTACCAATTACCAATTACCGATTACCAATTACCATGACAATATTGGCTTATACTGAAAATTCTATTCCTGGAACTGTGGCGGAACGACTGCAATTGGCAGCTAGGGAAAATTTGGCTTTGGAGGTAGCGAACGAGGGGAATTTTCCGATGGAATTGTATCGGGATTATCAGATAGTTTCGGTCATCGCTTATAGGATGCATGACTTTCATCCGATTCATAGCGATCGCACCCGCCGCGACCAAGCTTTTCCCCATGTCCGAGAAACGATCGAAATTGCAGCTTTATTAAACGTACCGCGCATCGTCACCGTGTGCGGGTTTGGCTACGAATTAGCAGATCGTCCGTTTGAAAGATGTTTGGATTTTTTCAGTTCTTTGGCACCACAAGCTAAAGCGGCGGGGGTGAAAATAATGATCGAACCCTTAAGTCCCCTGCGCGTGGGAGTGATGACAGATCCGGAAGAAATTGCTCGATTAATTGATATGTTAAACGAGCCAAGTGTATTTTCAATTATGCTTGATACAGGTCATTTAGTCGATAGTGGAATTGAATTAAATTCGTTTTTTGCTAATTGGCAGCGTCCGGTAGAAGAAATTCAACTCAAAGGGCCGCGTTCCTCCCCCCCAAGTCCTACAATGCCAGTTAAGCAGTGGTTGGAAGCCCTACCGCAACCACCAGCAGCGATTTCTCCAGAACATCGCCAACCGACTACTGTAGAAGATTTAGTGCATCTGGTAGGTGTTTTGCGAAATCAGCTTGTAGGTTGGGTTGAGGTACGAAACCCAACAAATTAGTATTGGGTTGTTGGGTAACGCCTTCGCTGCTGCCCAACCTGGACATTAATTAATAAAATTAATCGCTGCAAGTACAGGAGAAGCAAGGGTTTTAGACTCAGGACTGTTGTCCTGACTACGAACGTTTGTAGAGAATTAACACATGTGGGCATTTTTAGCAACAACTGGGCAAAATAAATCTAGGCAGTCTCAAGGCGAGTATCTTACCAGCTATGTCGATCAATTTTCCCGGTTATCAGATTAGCGAACAAATCTACAACGGTTCCAGAACGCTTGTTTATCGAGGTTTGCGAGAGTCCGATCAACAACCGGCGATCGTCAAAATCCTCAAGAATCCCTATCCCAGTTTCGCCGAATTGCTGCAATTCCGCAATCAATACACGATTGCCAAAAACCTCGACCTACCGGGAGTGGTTCGCCCCTACAGTTTAGAAACCTATTGCAACGGTTACGCCCTGGTGATGGAGGACTTTGGCGGTATCTCCCTCAAAGAATATGCTGTCTTATTGGCAGCAATAGAGCAAACAAAATCCAAGGCATTACCGATTACCTCGTTTCCAGGGATTTGCCAGGGAACTCCATTACCCATTGCTGAATTTTTGCCGATTGCGCTGCAAATTGTTTCGACCTTAGATGGATTGTATCGCTACCGGGTGATTCACAAAGACATCAAACCCGCCAATATTTTAATTAACCCCCACACCAAACAAGTCAAACTCATTGACTTCAGCATTTCCTCTCTTCTACCGCGAGAAACGCAAACTATCACCAGTCCCAACGTCCTTGAAGGCACGCTTGCTTACCTTTCTCCCGAACAAACCGGACGCATGAACAGGGGTATTGATTACCGCAGTGATTTTTATTATTTGGGTGTAACTTTTTTTGAAATCCTGACGGGAAAGTTGCCTTTTAGCTCAGATGAACCGATGGAATTAGTTCACTGTCATATTGCCAAAGAACCCCCATGCGTTAGCAGTTTAAAATCAGATATTCCACCTATTTTATCGCAAATTGTCAGGAAATTGATGGCGAAAAATGCCGAAGAACGCTATCAAAGTGCTTTGGGTTTAAAATCTGACATAGAAACTTGCATCGCTCGATGGAAAAAAACTGGGTATATCGATGATTTTGAATTAGGAAAGCGGGATATTTCCGAGGTATTTATTATACCAGAAAAGCTCTACGGGCGCGACCAAGAAATTAAAACTTTACTTGCTGCTTTTGAGCGAGTAGTAGGGGAAGAAGACGCAAAGACGCGAGGATGGGGGGATGCGGAGATAGAAGCGCCAAAAGCAAAATCCAAAACAGAACTGATGCTGGTAACAGGTTTTTCTGGGATTGGTAAAACTGCCGTTGTTAACGAAGTTCACAAGCCGATTGTCAAACAACGCGGCTATTTTATTAAAGGTAAATTTGACCAATTTAATCGCAATATTCCTTTCTCTGCCTTCGTGCAAGCTTTCCGGGATTTGATGTGGCAACTGCTGACAGAAACCGACATCAAAGTTCAACAGTGGAAATCAAAGATGCTCGCGGCTTTGGGCGACCAAGCTAAGGTTATTATTGAAGTTATTCCGGAACTGGAACGCATTATTGGCAAACAGCCACCCGTCCAGGAATTATCTGGGAGTGCGGCAAAAAATCGCTTCAATTTATTGTTCCATAAATTCATCTCTGTTTTTACTACCAAAGAACATCCTTTTGTCATTTTTTTGGATGACTTGCAATGGGCAGACTCGGCATCTTTGAAATTGATGCAATTATTAATGAGCGAAACTGATAGTGGCTATCTGCTACTCATTGGGGCTTATCGAGATAATGAAGTTTCCCCTGTACATCCATTAATTTTGACGTTGTCAGAAATTAAAAAAGCTAAAGCTACTGTTAATACAATTGAATTAGATAATCTGAAATCAACTGACTTAAATAACTTGATTGCTGACACGCTCAATTGTGCTGCAGAACTCGCATTACCCCTGACGGAATTAGTTTACCAAAAAACCAAGGGAAATCCTTTCTTTGCTACCCAATTCCTTAAATCGCTGTACGAAGATAAGCTGATTACTTTTATCCCCCCTCAATCCCCCCTTGGTAAGGGGGGAAGTCAAGGGGGGTGGCAATGCGATATTGCCCAAGTTAAGGCATTATCTTTGAACGATGATGTGGTAGAATTTATGGCACTTCAGTTACAGAAGTTGCCAGAAAAGACTCAAGATTTGTTGAAGCTTGCTGCTTGTATTGGCAACTCTTTTGATTTAGCGACGCTGGCGATTGTTTATCAGAAGTCTCAAGCGGAAACGGCGGCTGATTTGTGGAAGGCTTTGCAGGAAGGGTTACTGATTCCTACGAGTGAGGTTTATAAGTTTTTCCAAGATAGCGAAGTTTCCCACTCCTTATCGTTTATCGAGCGTGAATCAGCCAATTATAGCGGTTTGCAGCCGGTAATGGTACACCTGAGTTTGTATAGCGGCAGCATTAATGCTGCCGCTGCACAAACTCAGCCAGAAGGCTTGACTTCACTCGCTTGCAATCCGCTGTATAGATTCCTCCACGATCGCGTGCAGCAAGCGGCTTACTCCCTGATTCCAGAAGAGACAAAACAGGAAACTCATCTCAAAATTGGGTACTTGCTTTTGCAAAATACAACCGAAACAGAAAGGGAGTTGAATATCTTTAATATTGTCAACCAATTAAACTTGGGAAGAGATGCAGTCACGAAGTGTGGCGTCAGCCGTATCGCTCAATCTTTGCAAAAAGATGAGTTAGCCGAATTGAATTTAATTGCTGGGCGCAAGGCGAAAGCTTCTGCTGCTTATGAAGCCGCACTCAGATACTCAAATATTGGTTTAACGCTGCTGACGGAAAACAGTTGGCAAGAACGATATGAATTGATTCTAGCTTTACATCTGGAGGCGATTGAATTAGAGTATCTCAATTCTAATTTTGTTCGTTCGGCTGAACTGGCTGATTTAACTCTGCGACGTACAAAAACAGTTTTGGATAACGTAGCAGTATATCAACTAGAAATCCAGTTTTATATTGCTCAAAACCAGATGCTCAAAGCAATTGAGACTGGCTTAAAAGCTTTGGAATTATTAGGATTTTCTCTATCGCCTTCCTCAGATGCCGATCTCGCTAATATAGAAATACCCAGTCTTGAGTCTGTTGATTCTCTCAAGGCAATGATCGATGCTTTTGAGTTAGCTAAAGTGGAAATCCTGGCGCGTTTGATCAGTCCTACTTACTTCGCGCAACCGGATCTTTTTCCTCAAGTAACATTGGCTGTAATTAAAGCTTCTTTTGAGCATGGGTATTCAGCATTATCTGCTGTGGGATATGGCTTTGGGGCGCTGTTGTTTCTTCACCCTGGATATATCGATCGCGGGTATCACTCCGGCTTACTCTCGCTGCAATTGTTAGAAAGATTTCATGCTAAACAAATTGAGTGTAAATTGCAACTGATTTTTAACGTCTTTATCCGCCCTCATAAAGAACATGGACGCGCCAGTTTAATTCCCTTTCTCAATGGACTACAAGTAGGCTTAGATACGGGGGATTTCGAGTATGCATCCTATTGTGCGATGAATTACTGCAATCACCTTTTCTTCGCGGGGGAACATCTCAAGGAAGTAAAAGAATTACAGGAACCTTATCTAGCTCTATTACTGAAGCTGAAATTAGATTTCTCGATTAATTTTTTGGGAATTTGGCGACAAACTGTGTTGAATCTACTGGGAGAATCTGTGGATGCAACTCGTTTGATGGGAGAAAGCTTTGATGAGACATTGACAATACCTCAGTTACAAGCATCTAATAGCCTGACGCTGCTATTTTCTGCCTACGTCGCTAAATCGATTCTCTTGTATTTGTTAGGAGATTATCCAGCTTGTCTGGAACATTCTATCTTGGCGGCTGAGTGCATCAACAGTGAGTTTTCACCCATGATGGTGTCGTTGCACAAGTTTTATTACTCATTAGCAATTTTGGCAAACTATCCCGTCGGGGATCTAGGGATTGTAGAGTCTAATCAGGAAATTTTGCAAAAATGGGCGCAATATGCCCCGATGAACTTCAAGCATAAGTATGACTTAGTTGCAGCGGAAAAACATCGAGTTTTAGGACGAAAAACAGAGGCACTTGAATTGTACGATTGCGCCATCTCTGTAGCCAAACAAAACGGTTACATCCAAGACGAAGCATTAGCTAACGAACTTGCTGCTAAATTCTACCTAGAATGGGGCAAAGAAAAAATTGCCCAAAGCTACTTAATTGAAGCTTACTATTGCTACGCCCGTTGGGAAGCCAAAGCAAAAGTTGAAGATTTAGAACAACGCTATCCTCAATTGCTGTATCCCATTTTGCAGCAGCCAAAAATGCCGACAAATTCCGGTAAAACTCTATCCTTGGAAGCTACTAAAACCGTCCATTCTACCAATACCAATACCTCTTATGCTTTGGATTTAGCAGCTGTTATTAAGGCTTCCCAAGCTCTTTCTAGCGAAATTGAGCTTGACAAACTGCTGGTTAAATTGATGCAATTAGCGCTCGAAAATGCAGGTGCAGATAAAGGCGTTCTAATTTTGAACGATCGCGAAAATTGGCAAGTTGCTTTTGAGTGCGTCGCGGGTGTAGAGTGCAGCGTTGATTCCACTCCCCTAGAAGCAGCTCAAAACCTGCCTTTAACTATTATCAATACTGTCAAACGGACTCATAATTTACTCCTGACTCAAGATGTTATTTCCCATCCTGCCTTTATCAGCGATCGCTACCTTCTAGAAACTAAACCTAAAAGTTTACTTTGCACTCCGATTCTCAAACAAGGCGAACTTGTGGCGATTCTTTATTTGGAAAATCGCTTAACAATCGAGGCATTTACGAGCGATCGCATCACTGTCCTCAACCTCCTTTGTTCCCAAGCGGCGATTTCTTTAGAAAATGCTCGACTCTATCAGCAAGCACAGCAAGCACTCAAAGACCTTCAACAAACTCAACTGCAATTGGTGCAAAGTGAAAAAATGTCGGCTTTGGGTAATATTGTAGCAGGAGTTGCCCACGAAATCAATAACCCCGTCGGGTTTATTTCCGGCAATATTAACGAAGCTATTGCCTCTGTTCAAGACATTACAGAATTCCTGCAACTCTATCAAGAAAAATTCCCCCATCCCGGCGATGAAATCGAAGAAAAAGCCGCAGAATTGGACATCGAATATCTTTTAGAAGACTTACCCAAAATGCTAGCTTCGATGCAAGCGGGGTGCGATCGCATCAAAAATATCAGCACCTCCCTCCGCATTTTCTCCCGCGCCGATACCGCTGAAAAAGTTGAGGCAAATATACACGAAGGACTCGATAGCACTTTGATGATTTTACGCCATCGCCTCAAAGCTAACGAAAAGCGTCCCGAAATTCAAATCGTTAAAGAATACGGCAATATTCCCCAAGTAAAGTGCTATTTGGGACAGTTAAATCAGGTATTTATGAATATTCTGGCAAATGCCATCGATTCCCTCGATGAATCTAATCAAAATCGCACTTTTGCCGAAATTCAAAACTGTCCCAATACCATCACCATCAAAACAGAAGTCTCGCCAGATCGGCAAAACGTCTTGATTAAAATTAAAGACAATGGCAAAGGCATGACCGAAGAAGTAAAAGCGCAAATCTTTGACCGTTTATTTACCACAAAAGCAGTCGGAAAAGGGACGGGATTGGGATTATCAATTAGCCGTCAAATTGTCACAGAAACCCATCGGGGAAGTTTGACTTGCGAGTCAGTCTTGGGAGAGGGGACAGAATTTGCGATAATGCTCCGCATCGCTGACGCGATCGCTCTACCAGTTGAGTAGCTAATTGCTAATTGCTCATTGCTCGTGGGAAGATTTAGCTGATATACTATTATATCACGTAGGTTGGGTTGAAGAATGA
>DNGG01000526.1:0-6203 GCA_003486675.1 Cyanobacteria bacterium UBA11372 | reverse complement strand
AGCTTCAAGTTGACCTTGGGTTTCACTCTCGTTCAACCCAACCTACAAATCTTGTCTAAAAAGTTGGGGTGACGAGCGTTAAACTTTGATCAACCATCCTCGCCGATACATCCCATAAGCCACAACCCACCAAAATAATAACGTCACGAGGGCGAATAATAACGATCCGTTCATCCCACCCGCCCAAGATGCGAAAACGTTTTGGTAAATCCATTCAAAGGTAGATGTAGCGTTTCCGACTTGGGTTTTCACCAAAATTTTGATCGCTAAAACCGAAGCGACGAAGATAGCGATCGCATTCACCCCCATCACGACAAAAGGTTTTCCCCACCGGCGGATTTTACGCACTTCGATTAATTCATAACAAGCTGCTAGAACTAATAACGCCCATCCGGCGGTAAAAAGAACGTATGAACTCGTCCAAAGCTTTTTATTAATCGGAAAAACCGCATCCCAGAGAATGCCAACAATCAAGCTACCAAGACCAAATAGTACCAAATCCATACTCGTATTTGAATCAATCGGGCGCTGGCGCAGCCACTGTCCGGTAAAATAACCTAATAAAACTGTAACCACGGCGGGTAGGGTACTAAAAAGTCCTTCCGGATCTCCGAGAGAATTGTAACTATCTCCCCTATATAAATGAGCGCTTGGTATTATCAAACGATCGATATAAGCGCCGAAGTTCCCTTCCCGCGTCAAGACGTTGGCGCCGTATCCAGGAACGGGGATAAGTGCGATCGCTATCCAGTATCCCACGAGTAAGAATATCCCTAACGCCCATAGTCCCTTCCGAGGTAACTTAAGCACCGCGAGGGATGCTAGCAAATAGGCGACGCTGATGCGCTGCAATACCCCCATGATGCGAATCTTCTCCCAGTTATAATTCCAAAAACCGTTGAGGAATATACCCAAAGCGAAAAGGATTAAACTGCGACGTAAGATGCGCCAGTAGACAGAAGCGGGAGGATTTGCCCCTTCACCGTGCCCAGAAAAAGAGAAAGCGATCGCTACCCCCACAATAAACAGAAAAAACGGAAACACCAAATCCGCCAAAGTACATCCATTCCAGTCCGCATGTGCCAAAAACGGATACACTTTATCTGCAACACCCGCCTTATTAACCAAAATCATGCCAGCGATCGCAATCCCTCGAAACACATCCAGGGATACCAAGCGCGTAGATAGTTTATTTTGCTCTTGTGTCATGAGGAAGGAAATGAGGAAGACAAGGGAGACAAGCGGGGTGATTCCCCACTACCAACTACAATTGATCCCAGCTAGATGAAGCTACTTTCTTCTCCCCTCTTTCTTGGCGTCCTTGGCGTCTATGGCGGTTCAATCAATAGATCTTCTTCAGGTGGGAAACGAGTCAGCATTTATAGCGTTGGATCTTACCCTGGAATTAGACACTTTAGTCCAACCTACCAGTTGGGGATGCCCGCTGGGTTTACTCGTCTTACCCAATGGCAGTCTTTTATTTATCAGTTCGTAAAAATACGTAAATGTATCCGAAACGACTGAACCTGGAGATGGAGTTCTTGTACAGCGAAGCACTGGGAAAAGATGTGCTTCGCCGAAGCATCTCCACCCACAACTTATCTTGCTCCGTTGTCTGAGTAATGCTGCGGACGAGCGATCGCTGCCGCGCGATCGCGATCGCTCCCCCATATGTTCTATATCACACCTAACCTCTGCGCGGAATCACGTAAAATCCGGCTCGCCATCACGTAGGATCTAACATCACATCACAGATGACAAGGGAGAAATTACGGATATTAGGAATATAGTCAGAGATAAATTGTATTGTTTGCGTTAGGATGTCAGATTATAGTAATCTGATTCCTAATTTTTAAGCGTTTAAAGGCAGTATTAGCTTTTGCATCTACAAATTAAAAACTTGGAAAGCCCCGCCTGGGGCAAAGGTAGGAAAAATGTATAATTCCACTCAATTACTCGTTAAAGACTTTGCCAACCAGTTGCGGGAAGGTTATAGTCGCACCTATGGTGGCTTAAAACCGGATTACGTAGATATACTGATATGGACTGCTCATATGGGGCTAGAAAATATCGCCACCAGCGACGCCCTCTATCACAATGTGGAACACACAATTTTGGTGACTTTGACCGGGCAGGAAATTCTCCACGCCAAGCACATGCGCGAGGGTGGGGTATCCCCTGAAGATTGGCTGCATTTTATGATTTCCTTGTTGTGCCACGATATTGGTTATGTCAAGGGAGTCTGCCGCGCTGACAATCGGGGTGCAAGTTTATACGCGACGGGAATCAACAGCGAGATGGTTGAGCTGCCAGCAGGTTGTACCGATGCGAGTCTCACTCCCTATCACGTAGACCGGGGTAAGTTATTTATCGACGAGCGGTTTGGCGGTCACAAATTGATCGATACTGAAACCATCAAGCGCAATATCGAATTAACTCGTTTCCCGGTGCCATCGGATGAGGCGCATCAAGATACGCTCAATTATCCCGGTTTAGCTCGTGCAGCCGATTTAATCGGTCAATTGGCTGACCCCCGCTACCTGCAAAAAATCAGCGCCTTGTTCTACGAATTTGAAGAAACTGGAGCGAATAAAGCTCTGAAATACCAGAATCCCGGTGATTTGCGGCGAAATTATCCCAATTTCTTCTGGAATGTGGCTTATCCCTATATCGAAGATGCGTTGGACTACTTGGAGCTAACCCAAGCCGGTCAGCAGATTATGGCTAACCTGTTTGCCAATGTGTTTCGCGTCGAACACGATCTACATCAAAGTAGGAAGGGTTTGAATCTTCGCCAGCGATCGCGCCCAATGTCAGAGGCCATTCACGACAAGGAACCGAGTTCTTCCCCTTTGCGTTTGATTCGGAACTAGAACCTGCGATCGCTCTCCTCGATCTTACCTGCTACGGTGAGCGATCGCTTTTCACGCCTGTAAAAATACTGTTTTATTAACCGCAGAGGGATCGATTGAGGCAGAAACCCGGTTTTTCCAAAAAACCGGGTTTCTTTAAAGGGTTAATTATCCTGATCGAAGTCTGAAAACATAGCTTCTAGGTCGCGGTATCCACTCAGTATACGAACAACCTCGATACCGTTTTCAATTGGACGGTAAAAAATAATGTAATTTCCTGTAAGTACCCCGCGCAATTGGAGTGCTAAATTTTCATAAGAAACACGGGAAGCGGGAAACTCAGTCACTTTAGTGCTGAGAGGAAAGCGACACGGGCGGTTTTAACCGCCGTGGTATTTCAGAATTTATCTGATGATGATTTTCAGTATAGCAAAACTGCTGGCTCTACAAAAGCGATAACTTTTTGCAACATTTATCGAATTCAGCAAATTGACATAACCACAGCGATCAGCTACCATCAAAACCAAAGAACTGACGCCAAAGTAATACCGATGGCTAAAGCTAAAAACACAATTGGAGTGCAACAAATATTACTCCATCCCGACAAACAAACCAAGGCAATACTTGAATATTTGTGCCAACAATCGGGAAAGCTGTACAACAACGGCGTATACTTCGCCAGACAGATATTTTTCAAAACAGGAAAACTGCTATCTGGAAAATTTGATTTAATTTACGAATCGTCGGTATCAAAATCGATGGTTGCCCAGTCCATACCCTCAACCCCCATGCAACAGACGTTGATGTCAGTTGCAGAAGCATTCAAGTCTTTTAAGGGGTTGAGGGATTTGTATTTTAAGGGCGAATTGCACTTTAAGCCACGCCCGCCCAACTATCTCAAAGGCTCAAAACTGTTCAAAATTACCTATCCTAACTCTGGTGGTCAAAAGCCGGTTTTAATTGATGGTAGCTTGAAGTTTTCTCTGGGGTTAACCGTGAGAAGGTGGTTTGGGTTATCGGAATTTTACTTACCCATGCCTTCTAATATCGAGGTTTCATCGGTTAAAGAGTTCACCATCTTACCCAAGAATGGTGCATTTTATCTTGAGCTATCCTACGAGATTAAAAAAGAAAAGCACGATTTGGATATTAATCGTGCTTTGTCAATAGACTTAGGAACCGCCGACAATCTCGCTGCCTGCGTCGATAATCTAGGTAACTCTTTTCTAATTGATGCTCGCGCTATGAAGGCGATGAATCAATTGTGGAACAAAAAGGTATCGACCCGCAAGGAGTGCAAGCCAGAGGGATCCTGGGATAAATGGTTGGATAGAATCACCCGTAAGCGCAACCATCAAATGCGCGATGGGATTAATAAGGCGGCTAAGATTATTATTCGACATTGCTTGAAGCACCAAATTGGTACTTTAGTTGTTGGCTGGAATGAAGGCTTTAAAGAAAGCGCTAATCTTGGTGGAATTGGGAATCAGAAATTTGTTCAGATGCCTTTGGGAAAACTAAAAGAACGACTGAAGCAGCTTTGCATTTTGCACGATATTAGATTTGTAGAAACCGAAGAAGCTTACACTTCTCAGGCTAGCTTTCTTGATGGCGACTCCCTGCCCAAATATGGCGAAAAGCTTTCGGGGTGGAAAGCATCTGGCAAGCGCATATATCGTGGCTTGTATCGTTCTTCTAACGGTTTGGTTGTTAATGCCGATTTGAATGCTTCTGCAAATATTTTGCGTAAAGTAGCCAGGAATCTAAGCTTAGACTTAGGCTTACTGTGTAGGCGGTGCTTGACGACCGCAGCGAGAGTTAGGCTTTGGTTAAAGCCTTCTCTGTCAGCAGAATCTCAGTCTCTTTAGAGCTGAGAGTGTCAAAACTTTTGCCCATGTTGGGAAAGTTGGCTAAAGTCTCGCATTTACGGTCGATTTCCGCAACAAAACTAATTGCCGCTGCTGGATTGTTGCGGGCAATAAAGTCGATAATCTCATCGAGGTCTTGTCTTGCTTCGGCGGTAAAAGTGTAGGTCATTGGTTCGACTGGGAGATACCTTCAATCTTGTCGTATAGTTCCTTGATGACTTGTTTGCCATCAAAGACTTCTCCTCTATCAGCCTGCTCAATACCGATGGCAATTTCCGAACGCAGTTTTTCCAGGCGCAATTGGCGAATTTGGTCTTGTTCTTGGAGTAGGCGCAATGCTTCGCGCATTACCTCGCTCGCAGATAGGTATTTGCCGCTTTTAACTTTTTCTTGGACGTATTGTTCTAGTTCGGGTGTGAGGGATACGTTCATGGAAGCAGCCTTTGGATTGAGCCGTCAATCCGATTATGCTTACCGATAACAAAGATTGTCAAAGTTTGTTATTGCGGTTGGGGTGAGAGTGCGATCGCTAATTTAACTAGAATGAAAATCCCAAGGTCTAGACAGTTTGTCATAAAGAGTAGCATGGTCAAGCGCAGAAAAGCCCTAGAAGAAGCTGGCGAGTCGCCTTTAAAGAAGTTGAGAGAAGAGTTTGGCATGTCTCAGGAGGAATTTGCCAGGGCAATTGGCACTTCAGCGAGAACGGTTAGCCGTTGGGAAGCGGGAGATAATATTCCTACGTTTACGATCGCTCAAATGAAGGCTTTGGATCGGTTGTTGCGATCGCGCTCCAAAACCTTGGAAGATCTACCTGATGAGTTTGGCCCAACTGGGCAAGTATCACCATAATGGTTAAGCTGCGTTACTACCAGTCGCAATCTGACTCAAGTTGCTGACCTGGAAAAAATGAAGCATCTAGTGCCTCACTGAGTTCGTAAGGGCATTGTTGGGGAAAATCTTTATAACCCAAAGATGTTTCGCGCACAGCTAAATCTAAAGCATTCTGGTAAGCTTCTTCTAAAGCTTCCGGTAAATAAGGCTTCAAGCTAAGACTTTGGTTAAGTAGCTTTAAAATTTGACGCCTCTGTTCGCGAATTGTGGCAAACCAGCCTTTAGAACGTTTGTCGGGTTGAAATTCCCACTTCAGCAAATGTCCTAATAAAATCCCCAAACGATTTTCTAGTTCACGCCGCTCTTGTCTTCCCAAAGATTCAATCTCCTCAACCAAATTTGAGGCATCCAAACAGTTCCATTTTCCATCTCTAAGGAACTTCGCCTGCTCTTGCGTCCAGGCGTAAAAATCTTTCTCGTACAATTCGCCAGACTGACTGGGTAAGCTGAGTTCCACAAGGCTTGCCTCACTCGCGCATAGCTTTATTTTGCCGTAATTTGAGATATGCGATCGCACATGCCCACAGGTTAAAACCTGCGGCTATACAAACGAAGCCTGCCTACGCAGGCTATTAGTCCGCGCAGGCGGACT
>DNGG01000268.1:17861-30680 GCA_003486675.1 Cyanobacteria bacterium UBA11372 | reverse complement strand
ACGCTGGGTTTACCCGACTCCCCTGGCGTCCCCAAATCGACCACGAGCAATACTCTCACCGCACCCTACAACGATTTAGAAGCGGTTAAAGCTTTATTTGCAGAAAACCCCGACCAAATTGCTGGGGTAATTTTGGAACCAGTAGTAGGAAATGCCGGGTTTATTCCCCCCGATGCGGGCTTTTTGGAAGGCTTGCGGATGATTACCCAGGAAAACGGCGCATTGCTGGTATGTGATGAAGTGATGACGGGTTTCCGCATTGCCTACGGCGGCGCCCAAGAAAAATTCGGCATTACCCCCGACTTGACAACCTTGGGTAAGATTATCGGCGGCGGTTTGCCCGTAGGAGCTTACGGCGGGCGGCGCGATATCATGTCCATGGTTGCACCTGCTGGGCCGATGTATCAAGCTGGGACGCTTTCGGGCAATCCTCTAGCGATGACGGCGGGGATTAAAACCTTGGAATTGCTGCAAAAACCGGGTAATTACGAGTATTTGGATAAAATTACCAAAAAGCTGGCAGATGGATTGCTGCAAATTGCCAAAGAAACTGGTCACGATGCTTGCGGCGGTCAAATCAGCGCTATGTTTGGTTTATTCTTTACTGCTGGCCCGGTGCATAATTACGAGGATGCCAAAAAATCCGATTTGCAGAAGTTTAGCCGCTTCCATCGCGGCATGTTAGAACGGGGTATTTATTTGGCACCGTCGCAGTTTGAAGCTGGGTTTACTTCCTTGGCTCATACTGAGGAAGATATTGACAAAACCTTGGCAGCAGCAAGAGAAGTGATGTCGAGTTTGTAAGCTGGTATCAGAAACCCGGTTTTTTGAACAATACCCTCGCCAATTATCTGAAACGCCCCCAGCCTTTAGGCTGGGGCTACACAGACAAAGCCTGCCTACGCAGGCTAAAATTCTTACAGCCTGCGTAGGCAGGCTTTGTTTGTATAGCAGCACCCTTAAGGGTGCTGGATTTTGGCGAAGGTATTGTTGAAAAAGCCGGGTTTCTTAACTTCAGCCAAGAGAGCGGTAGTACAAACGAAAAAATCAATCTAAAATCCAAAATCTAAAATCTTACCTATTGTGGGTTTTCCAATTATCAATAAACTGCAATTTCGGCGCAAGGTAGCTTCTCTGGTACGCAAGGCTACTCGACTACAACAGGCAACAAAAAAGCGCAAGAAATTTTTCCAGCGCATTGGATCTGGGTTTGGATTGGCGTCGGTTATTTTAATATTGATTGGTGTGGTTTCATCTCGGAGTATTGTCGCTCTCGTACAGACTAGCAAGTCGGCGACACGCTCGCATCAGGTGATGGAAAAGCTAGAACACATACTGAGTGAGATTACAAATGCCGAGACTGGACAACAGGGGTACGTGATTACGGGAGAAGAGTCGTATCTAGAATCTTATAATGTTGCGATCGCTCGCATCAACCAAGACATTAAGGAACTGAGGCAGTTAACGGCTAATAATCCCCAAGCGAGGCGGCAGATCGATATCCTAGAACCTTTGGTAGCAAAAAGGCTGACCTTAATCGATACAACGATTAACTTGCGGAAATACCGAGGATTTGAATCGACATTGAAATTCATCCGCAAGGAGCAAGATAAACCCGCGCGCTTGAGCGAGGAAATCCGCTCGATTGTGAGCGAGATGCAAACCCAGGAGCGGGCATTGTTAAACCAGCGAGAAAGAGCCGCCAAATCGAGTGCTAAAAAAACAATTATCGCCTTTTCAACTAGCATCTTTCTGGCTTTTTTGATTCTAGCTTTCGTGTATTATCTGATCTATCGCGAGATTGCCGAACGCAAGGCAGCAGAAGCATCGCTCAAGCAAGAACGCAATTTTATTAGCGCCATTTTGGATACAGCCAGCGCGTTAGTTTTGGTTTTAGACCCCCAAGGAAAAATTATCCGCTTTAACCGCGCTTGCGAGCAAACAACGGGTTATTACTTTGAGGAAGTAATGGGGCGGCAGTTCTGGGATTTGTTTTTGATTCCAGAAGAAATTGAGCCAATCAAAGCTGTATTCGCCTCGCTCATTAGCGGTAACTTCCCGAATGAATATGAAAATTATTGGGTGACGCGGGATGGGAGACGGCGACTAATTGCCTGGTCAAATACTGTGCTGCTGAATCAGGATGGATCGATTAAATACATCATCGGTACTGGCATCGATCGCACCCAACGCAAGCAAGCAGAAAGGCTTTTGCGGGCGCAGCACGCAATCACCTGTATCTTGGCAGAATCTAACACGTTTACAGAGGCGATTCCAAAAATTTTACAGGCGATGTGCTTCAGCTTGGGATGGGATTGGGGCGAAGTTTGGGGCGTAGATCGGCAGTCGAATTTGCTGCGTTGCATTCATACTTGGCACGTGCCGCTATTGGCAGATGGCGCTTTAAAAGAGTATCTAGAAGCGTTTGAAACAATCACCAGGCAGATCTGCTTTGCTCTGGGTGAGGGATTGCCCGGTAGGATCTGGGCTGGCGGTAAACCAGTTTGGGTGGTAGATGTGGTAGAGGAGAATGATTTTCTCCGCGGTCCAGTCGGTACTAAGTTAGGACTGCACGGTGCGTTTGGTTTACCAATCAAAGATGAGATTGGAATATTAGGGATACTGATATTTTTCAGCCGTGAAATTCAACCCCACGATGCCGAGTTACTGAAAATTATGGCGGCGATTAGCACTCAAATCGGTCAGTTTATCGATCGCAAACAGGCAGAGTTAGATCTGCGGGAAACAACGCGCCTACAGCAGGCGATTTTAGAGAGTGCAAATTACGCAATTATTTCTACGGATGTAGATGGAATTATTCGCACTTTTAATCGAGCAGCTCAAGCTTTGTTGGGATATGCGCCAGCAGAAGTGGTGGGGAAAAAAACCCTGGCTTTTTTTCACGATAAACAGGAACTATCGGCGGTAGGGGGGAAAGGGATAAATGCGCGATTGGAAGCAATTTTAGCCGAAGCGCGATATGGCAAACGCATTGAGCGCGAATGGTATTATATCCGCAAAGATGGGAGCCGCTTTCCGGTATTGTTATCGGTCAGCGCGCTGCGTGATACAGAACATAACATTACGGGTTTTTTGGCAATTGCTAGCGATATCAGCGATCGCAAGCAAAAAGAAGCCGCACTCAAAGAAAGCGAAGAAAAATATCGCTCGGTTGTTAACAATATCAGAGAGGTTGTTTTCCAAACCGACGATCGAGGTTTGTGGACATTTCTCAATCCTGCTTGGACCGAAATTACCGGCTTTTCCATCGATGAAAGTATCGGCACCGATTCGTTTGATTTCATCCATCGCGATGACCGCCCGCGTCACGTCATGCTGTTTCAACCCTTGGTTGAAGGTAAAAAAGAATACTGCCGTCACGAGTTGCGCTATCTCACCAAAGATGGCGACTTTCGCTGGATCGAAGTCTACGCCCGCCTGATGCGGGATAAAAAAGGTGTAATATTAGGCACGTCCGGCACGCTCAACGACGTAACCGAAAGGATGCGGACGCAAGAAGCGCTGCGGGTGAGTCAGGAACGCTACGAACTGGCAATTAGTGCGGGCAATGTGGGGGTTTGGGATTGGAATATTCTCACGGATGAAATCTATATCGACCCTACGATAAAGGCGGCGCTGGGCTTTACAGACATGGATATTCCTAACACCTTGGAAGGGTGGCGAAGTCTTGTCCATCCAGAAGATTTACCCCAGGTATTAGATGCTACCAACGAGCATTTAGCAGGGGAGAGCTTCCAGTATGAAATCGAACATCGGCGACTGCATAAAAATGGCAGCATCCGGTGGGTTCTCTCTTGCGGCACGGCGTTTGAAGACGCGGAAGGGCGCATGTGTCGCATGACAGGAACGGATACGGATATTACGGATCGAAAGTTGGTACAGGAGGCGTTAGAGCGGGAGCGACAGCAACTGCAACAAATTATTGCCAGCGCCCCCGTAGCGATGGCAATGTTTGATACAAAGTTGCGGTATCTGGCGCATAGTAATAAGTGGTTAACCGATTATGACTTGGAAGGTATGGTAATAATTGGTTGCAGTCACTATCAAGTTTTACCGGGTATTCCCGATAGATGGAAATATATTTATCAAAGGGCGCTAAAAGGGGAAGCGATCGCATCGCCAGAAGATGTATTTGAACGCGAAGATGGCTCGAAAATTTATCTGCGTTGGGCAATTGAACCCTGGCGTCATCCCGATGGCAGCGTCGGTGGGATTGTGATGGTTACGGACACGATTAATGAGTTAGTAGAAGCAAGGGAAGCCGCTTTAGAAGCATCGCGATTTAAATCCCAATTTCTGGCGAATATGAGTCACGAAATTCGCACCCCCATGAATGCAGTTTTGGGAATGACTGGGTTATTATTAGACAGTAACCTCGACTCGGAACAGCGAGATTTTGTCGAAACAATTCGCATCAGCGGCGATGCGCTTTTAAGCTTAATTAACGAAATCTTGGACTTATCCAAACTCGAAGCCGGAGAGATGGAGTTAGAAATCTTAGATTTCGATTTATCTATCTGCATTGAAGAAGTATTAGACTTACTCGCTCCCCAAGCCCATGGTAAAGAATTGGAACTTGCCGGTTTAGTCTATCAAAACGTTCCCATTCACTTGCAAGGCGATGCGGGGCGCTTGCGACAAATCCTCACCAATCTAATTGGAAATGCGATTAAATTTACCAGCGTTGGCGAGGTGGTGTTGCGAGCAGAACTGTTATCAGAAAGCCCTAGTAGCGCTACAATTTGCTTGTCGGTGACGGATACCGGAATAGGCATTGCCCCAGAAGACCAAAATAAACTTTTTGCGCCTTTTACTCAAGTCGATGCTTCCACAACGCGCAAGTACGGCGGCACGGGTTTGGGATTGGCAATTTGCAAGGAGTTAGTTACCCTCATGGGAGGAGAAATTGCCTTAGAAAGTCAGTTAGGAAAAGGTTCTAAATTCTGGTTTACAGTTACTTTCCCTAAAGCTGTTTCTGCTGTTGAAAATTTAAAATTTCTTCACCAGCGGCGGTTGTTAGTTGTAGATGACAACGCCACCAATCGTCAGGTTGTTTACCATCAAGCGGGGCGTTGGGGAATGGAAGTCGATGAGGCGGATAGTGCGGCGGCTGCTTTGGATGCTTTACAAGCGGCTTGGGGGCAAAATATGCCCTATGATGTGGCGTTAATTGACCTGCAAATGCCCCAAGTTGATGGCCTCACTTTGGGAGCGGAAATTAAGGCAGATTTAACTTTAGCTGAAATGCCGCTGATTATGCTTGCCTCGACGAATCAAAGGGAGGAAGTGCAGCGCGCAATCAAGATAGGATTGGCGACTTATTTGGTGAAACCGATTAAACCATCCCGGCTTTTTAAGATGCTTATGAAGGTGTTGGCAATTCAATCAACTATCTCAGAAAATGAAATAAAATCTGTTGAAATAAACACAGATGCATACCCGATTCCCCATGGTAAATTAAGAATCCTCCTTGCTGAAGATAATTTGATTAATCAAAAAGTAGCGCTGAAGCAACTGAAAGGTTTGGGCTATGATGCCGATGTCGCCGCGAATGGGGAAGAAGTTTTACAGCTAATAGAAAAAATTCCCTACGATTTGATTTTGATGGATTGCCAAATGCCGATTCTCGATGGTTTTGAAACTACGCGAGAAATTAATCGCCGTCCTGAAAAATCTTTCCCTGGGGAACGTCGCCCTTTAATTGTGGCGATGACGGCAAATGCGAGGCCAGAAGATCGGCAAAAATGCCTCGATGCGGGGATGGATGATTATTTGAGCAAGCCTATTTCTAAGGAAAAATTGGCTGAATTTTTAGAGCGGTTTAGCCGCGCAATTTTATCGACAGAAGCAGATATTTACCATGAAGAAATAGAGGCAAGTTTATCCGATATAGATTGGGAATACTTGCATCAGATGTCTGAAAATAACGAGGAATTTGAATTAGAATTGTTGCAAATTTTTGTGGAAGATACTCAAGTTCATTTGCAGGGAATAAAAAGCGCGATCGCATCGAATAATTTCCAGCAGTTTGAGCGAGAAGCCCATCACATTAAAGGTGCTAGCGCCAATATCGGCGCTGCTTCCATGCAGGTAACCGCAGAAAAATTAGAACAATTAGCTCGTTGCCAACAAGTTGAGGGAGCTACGGATTTATTAACACAATTAGAACAAATTTTCCAGCGCATTCAAGCTTATTTACAGCTTGGCTAATACTGTTTGGCAATAAACAGACAATGACGCTCGTTGACTTGGTCGTAACTAAAATTATCGGCTAACATTGAGATAATTTTCAAACCCCGCCCTCGTTCCTCGTCATTGTCTTCAAATTCGGGAATTTCTGCCAATTTCTTGTTTAAGTTAAACGAGGGACCATAAGACCAAATCCGAATTTCTATATGTCGCTCGAACCGCGTCGCTTCAATATCAATTGGCGTTTCTGGCGGTAAATCTTTATGGGCGTGTTCGGCAATATTCGTAAAGGCTTCCCAAAGCAGAGTTTGACACTTATACCAAATATCTTTATCGGGAATGGGCGGCTGATTCAACTGCTCAAACCACGATAATACTTCTGTACACACTCCTAGGTCTGTCTTGACTTTAAGATTAATTTTTTTTAGCATTATGCTGGCCTAATTCGAGTATTTTAATTGTAATATGAAACAATCTTCCTTAAATAAAATTTATTTAGGTATAATAAAACAATTCCTTCATTCTGCGATCGGGTGACTTAGAGTTTAGAAAATTTATGGTAAAAATTTTAATCATCGATGACGATCCCACTTTGCAACTGATTTTAAGAAAAAACCTCCAAAACCAGGGTTATGAAGTAATTTTAGCCAGCAATGGTGAAGCAGGAATTGCCCAAGCCAAACAGCACCATCCGGCTTTAATTATTTGCGACTGGATGATGGAAGAAGTGGATGGATTGGAAGTGTGCCGCCAGATTAAAGCGATTCCAGAATTAGCAACGACTTTTTTCATTTTGCTAACGGCGCGAAGCAAGGTCGAAGATCGGATTAAAGGACTCGATGCAGGCGCGGATGATTTTGTTTCCAAACCGATTGAAATGAATGAATTAAGGGCGCGGGTGAGATCTGGGTTACGGTTAAATCAGTTGTACCAAGATTTGCAAAGCCAAAAGCAAGCTTTAGAGGGCGCAAATCAAAAGCTGCAAGCCGAATTAGACGAGGCGGCGGAATACGTGCGTAGTCTTCTACCCTCTCCGCTGAAAGGTAAGATTTCCGCAGAGGCGCAGTTTATTCCATCAGCAAAGTTGGGGGGCGATTGTTTTGACTATTTTTGGCTGTACGATAGCCTTCTGATCTTTTATTTGCTCGATGTTTCCGGGCATGGAGTCGGCTCGGCGCTGTTGTCAGTTTCTGTGTTGAATGTGTTGCGATCGCAATCCCTCCCTAACACTAACTTTTTTCAACCCAGCGATGTTCTCAAGTCCCTCAATAATGCCTTCCAGATGGAAAACCAAGGGGAGAAATATTTCACCATCTGCTACGGAGTTTACGACCGAATTAATCGTAAACTGATTTATGCTAACGCCGGACATCCACCCGCAGTACTTTTATCCGGCTCATCTCTTAGCACCCAAGTTAAACGATTGGAATCTTCAGGTTTACCAATTGGCTTTTTGCCTGATGCCGAGTATGAAGATGGTTATTTAGATATCCCTCCAGGCAGCAATCTGTACCTTTTTAGCGATGGCGCTTACGAAATTGCTCAACCAAATGGCAAGATTTGGGGCATCGATGCTTTTATTAACTCGCTAACCAACTTTTATCAGACAAATAATTCTAATCTGAAGTCAGTCATCGATCATATTCGCAATGTGAATCATCATCAACCCTTTGATGATGATTTGTCTTTGTTAAGGGTTAACTTTGGTGGTTAATACAGCAGGGGCGGGTTGAGCGCAATTCGCCCAAGCGAGGCAGAGCCTCTGGGATCTCGTTCCCAGGCTGGAGCCTGGGAACGAAAGGCGCGAGGGCTGCTGCCTCGCCTCGCTTGAAAGTCGCGAGGGCTGCTGCCTCGCTTTAAAATACCGGGTTTCTAAGTTATTATTCGGTTTCCAGAATAGCTTTGTTGAACTCTTCCCGATTAGCAAAGGGGGTTAAAACCCGCTCCATTTTAGTCAATTCAAACAACATTCTGATTTGGTCGTTAATCGAGCAAATGTAGAATTTACGCCCTGCCCCACGAACTGTTTTGCAAGCTAACAAGATTGACCCCAAACCAGAACTATCCATAAACGATACATTCTGGAGATCGAGTAATACTATTCCTACGCCTTTTTCTACAAGATCGCTGACCTCTCGACGCAGTTGATTTCCCTTGATACCGTCTAAAATTCCGCTGGGTTCAATCACTTGTAATACATCTTTCATTTTCAACATTGGGGTAGCCTGATGGTTCTTTATCCATTTTAATTTTGACATTGTTTGCCTCTTATATCAAGGGGTTTAACAACTTTTAACTCTGGGGATATATCCGAAAAGTTTAACGACTTGCTAAAGCAGTGAAAAATCTAGCATCAACACAATGCCGAGAAATTTCAAAAGCTTCAAAATAGCCGTCTTTTTGACCTAATTCCCGCGCCCAAAACCGAGATACAACCAGAATTGCATCGAGTTGCATAAATGTTTTTTCGCTTTCTGAATCATAACAACCAATGGCTGCAACTTTTTCCTCAATTACCGAGCTAATATCGACAAAAAAGTTAGGTTCAAACCCGCGCAGAAAAACCGGCGGTGCTGAAAACCAGAGGGGAATATTTTTGCGCGTTGCTACGTTAGAAACAGCAACCGAACAAACTTCATGATCTCGGTGTCCGTATTTCTCCGATTGGGGGGCATGGGTAATAATTAGATCCGGTTGAATCCGCTCGATGGCTGATTCAGTAACCTTGATGACTTCTTGGGTTGAAAAATTGCATTCCGGCAGCGCGTAAAACTCATAAATTGCACCGATGATTTTGCCTGCTGCTTCGGCTTCCTCATGGCGTTGCCCTTTGATAGATGAACGAGAAAGATTGCCATCGGTTAAGATTAGACAGCGCACCTTCCACCCAGCTAGCGACATCAAACGCAAGGTTCCAGCAGCGGGTAGCACTTCATCGTCAGCATGAGCATAAATTGTCAAAACAGTCCGCTGCTTGGAGTTGGAAAAAGAAGAATTGGAAAATAAATCTGCGTTCATGACCTCTGGTAAATCAAGAAAATAACAGATTAAGCATCAGCAGGTGGTTGCCACATAGATGCGTGAATAACGCTCCACAAAAGTGACAAGTTATAAATTGCCCAACCTGCATTTAATAGATGGACCCAAGGATATTCTAAACTACCAGTGGCGAAGCGGAAAAGACTCCACAACATGCCTAAAATAGTGAGGACGAAGATGAGTAATTGAGGCCAAACCAGCTGGACGTAAATACCAGCTTGTCGCTGTTTAGGCGTGACTTGGAATTTAATCGGGCGATTGGTAAACACGCTGACTACGGCTTGGATAAACAGGGGAAACAGAGCGATCGCATACTGTTCCGATCGCCAAATTTCTCCCGCAGGAATCCCCCAAGTTGCCGCTAAAAACGTCATCCGGTTCAGAATAAAAGCTGGGAAAAAGTGAATCGCAAAATCAGCCCCATAGCTTTTAACGGGTACCGTTTCCGTGAAAAAATAAATAATCGGGCAGACAATAAAAACCAGGGTAGCAAATCCGGAAAAATAGCTATACATGGTTTGGAAATATTGCAGCCGCTGCCAAAAACTCAGCCCTGGTTTAAACAGAGGATTTTCCCGCACTAAAACTTGAATCGTTCCCTGCGCCCAACGCAACCTTTGTTTTAAAGTAGAACTAAGGTCATCTGGTGCTAAACCTTTTGCCATTAATTCGTTGTGATAGACAGATTTCCACCCAGATGAATGAAGCCGCATTGCCGTATTCATATCTTCGGTGATGCTGATGCTGGATACGCCGCCAATTAATTCCGCTTCATATAACCGATTTTCGTCCTTTGCCCAGTCATCAGAAAAATGCTGCAATCCCACACTAACTAGGGCTTCGCGCCGGATCATCGCATTCGTTCCTGTATAAAAAGCGGCATTCATACCATCTTTTCCTTGCAGGATGGGACCATAAAATAAATGGGCGCTATGTCCGAAAACATCGCCTTTAGGAAGGTTATAAAAATCTTGGGGAGTTTGGACAAAACCAACGCGATTGCTTTCGTATTTTCCTTTAAAAAGATCGTAGGTGTAAAAATAGGGCAAAACGCGCTTGATAAACTGCGGTTCTAGAATATGATCCGCATCCATTGTCATAATAAACTCGCCCGATGTGTCAGCCTCAAACAGGGCGTAATTAATGTTACCGGCTTTAGCATGGTGCGGCTTGCCAGCAGGTTTGGGACGAGCAATATAGCGCAGGCGCGCCAGTTCAATCAATTCTACTTCTTTTTGATAAATTGCCTCTTCGAGTAATTGCCGTTCCCGATTGAGGCGTTCTTTCAGATTTTGAGACTGAGGCGGTAGTGCCAGCGCAAATTGTCGCACAATTGCTAAAAATCGCACTACACTATGGCTAGAATTGCCCGCATCGCTTTGCAAAAATTTCTCGGCGGCTTGAAGATCGGGGGCGAGACGATCTAATTCTTTAAGACGATTTATTAGACGCTCTCTCTCACCATCAAATCGATCTGCTTCTTGTTGCAATAAGGGCGATTGTAAATCTTCTAAACTCAATTTTTCCGTCATTGCCCGCATTGCCTTTGAGTTGCCATCATCCAACACGTAAACGCGCAACTTTGTCGGCGGATAATCTAAAGCTAAAGCAGATTTAGCAGTTGCTTCTACAATATCGGTTGGCTCGTTATAGCAAGTAACAAAAACATCAACTGTAGGCCATTTTTCTGGTGGTAAAGGTGGCGTCATTTTATCAAAAGATTTCACCTGACGTTCGACGGGACGCCATAATCCGATGGTGAACATGACGCCGCCACAATAGCTGTAAATTTCTGCCAATAGCAAGGGAATTGCGAGCCACAGAGCATCAAAGTTAACCGAATTAGTGATGCGCCAGTACAAATACCAAGCGCCAAAAATCAAGTTAATTTCTGCCAGATAGCGAAATAATAGCGTGCGCTTTTTCAAGCGAGTGCGAATATTCCCGGAAAAGTTATTGGAATTTTCTAACACAGGATTTGAAGTAACCATCACACCTCAACTAAGAATTAAAAAACTAAGGAACTTCCGCCTCTTGCTTGGTAAAGCAAGCTTTCTAAAATTACCGCATTCGTATTAACGTCAATTGCGTTATTGACGCCCAAGCGATGATTTTCATAGCGTCCTGCTAGATAACCTCGATTTGGGGCTGCTAAGTTTTGCACCGACTCCCGCAGCTTTTTAGCATAGGGTTCGTTTGGCATTAGTGCTGCCCAAGCAAATGCAGCTTTTGTACTTAACAATCTCAAGTGGGGAAAGGTTCTACCCTCAATATTAATCGGCATCCAATATTGACCATTAGCATAGACGCTGTAGTACAAGAAGTAAGGAGGACGATCGATGGAATCTTCATTGACTGCTGTCAAGATTCCCGTAGTTTCAAAGCGTTTTGCTTGCACTTTGAAAAGATTGATAACGTGTGGCTTAATAGTATGATGCCAACCCAACTCTAAGCCCCAGAGTAAATAAGGATCGTTTGTCAAATAATTACTGGCGTTAGAATTGGTTAAGTTTCTTTGATCGACTTGTAATTCAATACCATCAATCTGAATTGTCCTGACTGGTGGATTGTTTAAAGCATTTACTGCTTCGATATTCCATAGTTTTAAACTATGGGCGGCGTATTGTTCGTAGCCAAATCGCCCTTCTTGTACGAGGCGAATTCTGCCGTTGCTGCCTGGAATTCCACCTTGTAACCAACCGTCTTTAACCAATTGGGATAAATTCCATTTCGCAACGATGCGATCGCACCGCGCTTGGTATTGGGGATAATGCGATCGCAAAACCCGCAATCCCATCAAAAACCTCGCCATATCGAGCGCCGACCATCCGCTTGTCCCCCGAGGATCGGGTGTATTATCCAAACGCCGCATCTGCGCTGTATCAGTGCTATAAGCTTTATTTGGCAACCCGGTTGTCGGGAGAGGCAATCTTTCTAAAGTCTGCAACAATCGATCGATCTTGCGGTTAAATTCCTCGGTTTTAATTAACCTCAATTGGTGCGCTGCGTGCATTCCTAAAATTGCACTACCCTGATCCCACCAAGTTGTCCAACGATAGTTTTCCACCGAATTAACAAAACCAGTTTGAGCATTCCAATTGCGCTCAAAATACTGCCAAGCGCGTCTAGCAGCAATTCGATCTGCATCCGTATTTAATCTCGGTGAATCGTCAGCGACAGGTGGCGCAGCCGGTGGTGCAATCGGAGGTACAATTTGCGGTGGCAATACCTGTTGAACTGGTTTCTGAATCTGAATGGGGGGAGGAAAAGAAGGTTTGTAGGTGGGTGCAGCATGTCCTCGAAAAGGTATATCAAGCGGCGGTGTTGTAGGTAGCGAGGGAGTAGGAGGTTGCCAATCTCTTTGATAATAATCGGGCAAAGCAATTAATTGACGGCGTTCAAGTAAGAGACGCAAAGACGGAATAGGACTCTTTGAGTGGTAAACAAGGGAGAGTGGAGAGTCTTCTGCAAGCAACCCGGTTCCTCGGCAAAATTTTGGGTTTGACAGCCAGAAATCTGCCAAGAAACCGCGTTTATGACTCGGAATGTCTAATAGATCTCTGCAAAATC
>DNGG01000268.1:8556-17512 GCA_003486675.1 Cyanobacteria bacterium UBA11372 | reverse complement strand
GCAGAAGTCTAATAGATCTCTGCCATCACTACCTTCAAAGACAGGCGAGACGCCTATCCCACAAGAATTATTGGAGAAGTCTAATAGATCTCTCCCATAACTCTTGTGGGGTGGGCATTCTGCCTGCTTTTCAGTTTCTTGGTTGGAGAAGTCTAATTCCTGTGCAATTGACGAGCATGGCAATACCTGCGTATCAGAACAAACCAATGGTTGCTGATTGGTTGTCGCGAATAAAAATACTGGTAAAATTGCGCTCGTCATTGCCATCATTGTCGATTTATCTCAGTCGGAGATACGTAAGTAAAAGCCGGATTGGTAACAGCGTTTTTGTAACCATCCGCTCTGTTACCGTTGTCATTGTAGAGCGCCCAATCACATTCTTTATCGATGTTGAAATACATGATGCCTTGCACTCCGGGAGCAGAAGCTAGATAAGTGTAAGCATCCTTGAGCCATTTGTCTTTATCGCTACTATTTGCGCCTGTTTTGTTGTAACTGGTGCTAGCAGTTTGAGCGATAAAAATTGGTTTGCCAGGAGCCATTTTTTGCATTCTTTCTATATAAGGTTTAAATGCATCGGCGGCGTTACCCCAGTTTTTCCAATCCGATCTAGGACAGTAGCCCCAATTGTAGGCGCTGAAGGCGACTACATCAACCTTGTCGCTTCCCGGATAATAGTTCTCAAACTTATGCGCTTCTTCGCTCCAACCATTGGGTGCAAACACCCAACGCACCGCATTTCTCGGTACGCCCGCTTCGGCAAAAATCCGCTCAATCCGTTCGTAAGCCAGTTTAAAATTTACCGGATCTTTGCCATAAGTTTCGTCTCCCAATATATTCATTTCTTGCATCGGGGCAATGTAGGCAATTCGCCCTTCTCCTTTACTTACCCAATCTGCATAAGCGCGGGCAATTTTTCTCAGGGAATTGTCAATATCTCCCTTCGCAACTTGTGCCGCCGTGCGGGTAGTATCTAAGTTGATAAAAGCGGTATATCCGTTCTGCCGCAACTTTTCTAGACGCCCTCCTATGTTAAATGCGGGATTGTTGTCTTCCATGTTCATAAATATACCAGCGAAGGTATGCCGCTTACCTGCCCATGCATCTATTTGGCGCAATTCTCGATCGATTACTCGCTGATCTCCGGCATAGCCTTTGGTGTAGATTCCTAGCAGGATGGGAGGTTTAGCAGCCGATACATTTTGCGACAATGTGGGGCGAGGTAGGGCTGGTTGAACTTGCCGCCCTCTGGCGGCTAATGGTATATTTTGCATCCCGTAAATGCTTGCCCCCAGCACCAGGAGGAATGTTAGTAGGGGCGATCGCTCGATCAATTTCAGCATTTCTTCACCTTCAACTCACTTAGTATCTAATTTCACTTTCTACCTGCGGTCGCAGTTCCAGTTTTATCAGTAGAAACCCAGTAACTTCCAGTATTATCAGAAACTAAGTCTGCTTTTGCCGTTGCCGTTATCGGTAAACCGCGACCGGAATTTCCCCGCTCAACTGCCTCCCACCAAGGGGAATTCATGGCTTTAATCGGGCGGATTGCAGGTTGCCGATTGGTCGCTTGGTACAGTAACGATTGCAAAATGGTGCTATTCGTACTGCCGGTGAAGCCAAAGGCGGTTTTGCCGGTTTTTTCGTAAAAACCTTCGTAATATCCCAGTAACGGATTGTATAAGTCTGTCGTCGCCTGCCACAATTGACGGGCATATTCATCGTCGGGAAACAGGGCGTGAAAGGCAAAGGCTGCGGCGGTGCTGACCATGCGAGTATCATCGGATACTGGTTTGCCGTCGCTCCCTAGCGCCGCCCAAGGTTCTCCCTGACCGACAATTGTGCTGTGTACGATGTAAGGTTCGCGGTCAATTAACGTGGTAGCTGAGGCTGTGAAAGTGCCGGTACGACGGTAGCGCTGAGCTTGGGCGCGCAGCATTGCCGTCAGGAATTGGCGCATTTGTGGTTCTAAGCCTAATTCCAATCCGTATGTCAGGAAAGGATTGCTAACCGTGTATTGATTGACACTTGAATTTACATTCGCTCTTTTGCGTTGCGTCGGGATGTTAAAATCTTCTACCTTGCCGGTTTCGTACTCGCCGCCGATGGCTGAATTAGGCAGATCAAAACCCCACATCTGAAAGGCGCGGGCGGCGTATTCTTCGTAACCAAGGCGAGTTTCGGGGTTGAAGCGTTGGGAAGGTTGCCCGGTATTATCTTTAACAGCAACGGCACTGTAAAGCATCCCATCGCGCACAACTCGCAGATAAGACCAATTCAACAACAGTTGATCGACGGCGTTGGTGTATTCTGGATGGTAACTTTTTAAGTTATAAAGTGCTGCCAGAAGTCGCCCGATATCTAATGCTGAAAATCCGGTTGGTTCGGTAACGGGTTTTGAATTGTAATCTACTGCTTGTAATGTGCGAATATCGTATCCTCGCGTCGGTAATTCGGCAGCAAATAAAGGTAATTTGCCTAAAGCTGCTAACAAATATCGGGTGCGTTCGTCAAATTCTGTCTCTGAAATAATTTCGAGGGTATCTGCTGCTTGCAGCGCGGCGAGATAATCGCCCAATCCCCATATTGTTGCTGCTTTGGTGTCCGAGCGATCGCTCACCAATCCAGTCTTAGGCTGATAATTAGCCTTAAAATAGTTCCACGCTCCCTCAGCATACCGCCGCTCTACAGCCGTCAGCGGTCTAGCTAGTTCCAAACGCGAGGACAATTTCCCCACCGAGGGAATGGGTGCGACTGCAACAACGTTAGTTTCCGTAGGTTTTGCCGTCGCAGTTGCCGCCGGGGGTGGTGCGGTAGGAGTTGGCGCGCTTTCAGGTGCTGGATTTGAGGGTGCAGCAGCCGAATTATCCCCCGATGGCGAAGCAAAAGTGACTAAATTTGACCCAATTAACGGGCGATTTCCCCGCGCTTTGAAATAAATAATTTCCAGAATTAACCCATTGGTATTGCCCGTGAGGGATTTATTCGGTTGTTTGCTTTCCTCATAAAGTCCGGCATAGAAACCGCCGTTATCAGGACTTTTCAAACCTTTTACCGCATCAAAAACTTTTTGGGCATAAGGGTTATCTGGATAAAGATAGCGCCAGCCATAAGCTGCTTTGGTGCTAATGTTGCGAAACTGGGGAATCTGTTCGTTTTTTTCTGTAATTGGTGCCCAAGCTACCCCGTTTGCATAAACGGTGTTGTAGATAAAATAAGGTGCTTGGTCGAGGTTATCTTCTGTTACCGCCGTTAGCTGCCCTGTGGTTTCGTAGCGCCGCTTTTGCGCTTCAAAAACGTTGGCGGCATATTCCTTCAAAACCCCTTCTAACCCAAATTCAATTCCATCTAGGATGTATGATTCGCTGACTACATAGTTGTTGGCATTCGTGGCTTTGTAGTCGCGGGTATCGACGGGAAGTTTCACCCCGTTTACTTCCACAAATTTAAACGGTTCTAGCGCCAGTGCTTTTGGTGCTTTAAATCCCCAAAGTTCGTAACCTCTGGCTGCATATTCCTCGTAACCCAATCGTCCTTCTTGGACTAACAATGTTTTGTCGTCAGGTAGAACCGTCGCGCCAAAAAGTTGCCCGTCTTTGAGAGATTTTGCCACCTGCCACTTCGCCACAATTCCTTTTATCCAATCGTTGTATTGAGGATGGCAAGTACGCAAAACGTGGAACGCCGCAAGGATGCGACCAATATCCAAAGCAGACCAACCAATTCCTCGTTGGAGCGGATTATTGCCATAATCAACCATTTGCCCGTTGGCTGCGTTATAAACCTTGTTGGGCAAGGTATCTTCAAACAGCTTTAAATTGCCGATATTGGTGAGAAATTTGTTCAGTCGATTGTCAAAATCTGCTTGGTCAGTTAAATTCAGCCAGCGGGCGGCATTGAGTGCCATCAAGTAATTGCCCATATCCCAAAGCGTGCCCGAAGGATAGCCGCCTGTTGAGTTGGTAAATCCCGTCGATTGCTGATAGTTATTCAGGAAATATTGCCAAGCAGTTTTAGCATCAGCAAGTTCCTCCGGCGTTAGAGGCGAGGTAATTTCAGCGCAGACATTCGCTGTTGCAGCGGGTGGGGTTTGCGCTGGCGATCGCATTGGAGTACCCATCACGACTAAAGACTGGAACAACAACCCCACTAAAAATAGGGAAATCAGTTTGATCCGCTTGTTTCGGTAGCGTTTTATTGCCATGAATTTCTCTTTCATTTCAATTTAACCGTTCTTTCCCCTTGACTTTTTTATCGTTTAGCTTGTTCCAATCCTGCCCAAACTGTTAAAGGTTTTCCAACCTTTTTATAGAGTAAGCTTTCCAGCATCACCCCGTTATTGTTAGCCGTCAAAGACTTGTTAGGCTCCTGCAACTCTTCATAAAACCCGTTGTACCACCCCTTGGGTGAATTCAAGTTAGTTTGGACAAAATTAAACAACTCAGTTGTGTAAGTGCTGTTGTAAAGCACGTGCCAACCAATCGCCGCTTTGGCGCTAACAAACCTTAAATTGTTGTATTTTTTCCCCGTATCGGCAATCGTTGCCCAAGCATCTCCATTGACAAAAAGAGTGCTGTAAACAAAGTAAGGTTCCCGATCCAAATTATCCTCAGTGACAGCAGTTAACTGATTGGTGGCTTTATACCGTGCTTCTTGCGCAGCTAAAACTCTGTCTGCATAAGCTTTTGGTAATGATTGAAATCCCGTTTCAATTCCATCCAAAATAAACGGTTCGCTCAAAACGTAGTTATTCGCACCGGAGTTTTTAGCATCCCGTTTATCGTAGGGAACGCCATAGCCGTAAAGCTCGACAAACGCAGCGTCTGATTGATATTCCAGCGCTTTATCTACTTTTAAACCCCAGAGCTTTAGCCCATATGCGGCATAATTTTCGTAGCCTAAACGCCCTTCTTGGTTGTATTGTTCTTTGCCATTAACTACCGCAGTTCCATACATTTGACCGTCTTTTGTCAGACGTTCAATATTCCAATGTTCCCATACTGCTTGGGTTCGCCGCCGCAATTGTGGATACTTGGTTTCCACAATTTTCAGCCAGAGTGCTAGCCTGCCTAAATCTAAAGCTGACCAGCCAATTTCTTCCCGCTTTTCTAATTGACCGTAATTGACGGGAATTAACGTTTTGGAGTTGTAAACTTTGTTGGGTAATTCGCCTTTGTATAAAGGCATTTTTGCCAAAGTTCGTAACGTTTGGCGCATTTTGGTGTAAAATTCTGCTTCTGGGATCAAATTCAATTCTTTGGCACTGACTAAGGCAGCGATCGCAGCTGCTTGATCCCACATCGTCACCGATGCAAATCCATCGACTGAATTAACTAATCCCGTCTCTTCGTTCCAATTGGCTTGAAAATACGCCCAAGCTGACTTCGCCATCGCCATTTCTTCGGCAGTTAACGTACCGCTGGCGACAGCAGGGGTTGTAGTCGCAGCTAAATCGGCTGAAGTTACCGGATTACCCGGTAATTTCGTCGATTGAGCGTCTAATTGGGCAATTTTGGCACTAGCCGATAGTTCGACTGTTGGCGTGGGAGACGGTGTTGCTTTGGACAAATTGCGATTCAGCGTGTTGGATAAAGTTTGTAGACTGGCGATCGCTACAACGGCAGTTACTACTCCCCCAACAATTGCCAGGATTGATAAACTCTTTGGTGGTGGCTCGAAACCTTCATTCATGACTGATTGGGTGAGTTTACTTTTGCACATTGAACTTGCAAGCTGAGGCGACTAATTGCACAATGCGCGATCGCCCCTGCCTGCGGTTTACTGTATCAGCTCCAAAAGAGCTGATACCGTCGGGTTTAACCGTTCTTTACTTCCAACATAAATCCCAATTGTGAATTTTTTGTGAAAGTCAAGTTTATTCAAACTACACTTTCGGAAAAATTAAATCAAAAATCTTTCCCACTTTACTCGGAACTAGCGATGCAAACCCTTGAGATCGAGAACGTTTAACGGTAAATGACAGCCCTAAGTTCACCTAGAAAACCTTGCCTCGGCTACACCTGACGCCATTTCACCGCCTAATAGTTCTTGTGTCTTTCTCTAATTTATTATTCCCACTTCCACAGCAATACCACTCGGTGAAAATACTGAACTTTGTGTGAGGAAAGTTTGTAGCTGTCCGTGGGTTCGCCTACAGAGCGTGCCACTTGACATTTGCTGATAGTTTATGCTTGGGAAATCAAATCTTGATTTCCTGGTGGTTAGCGATCGCCCTCTGGGTAGATCGCACCCTGATTCAGCTATCGAAACCAAACTAATCAAAAATTCATCCGCAATTGACCTGTAAACGAGCGATTATTGTAGTCATCTCCAGCGCGATTTCGCACGTTGGAGTTACCATAACCAAAATCTGCTTCTACATTGGGCGAAATCTTTGCCGTACATCGACCTTGATAGCTATAAGCATTATCAAAAGTTCCATCAAGTCGCTGTTGTCCAAAGTTACCAAATACCCGACAGCGCAGAAAGTTGGTAATATTTCCTTCCCAACCAACTTCGCCGTTATAAACTAAAAAGTCTTGTGGGGAAAAATAACCACTCTTTTGCGAGCGATCTTCTTCGTAACTCCAAGTAAATAAATTAGCCGCCACAAAGAACTGACCAAATTTACGCTCCAACCTGCTAAAAGTCTGGTCTTCATGGTTTCCATCGTTGTATTCACCCCGACGATAAAGCGTGAAAAAGCTCGTATTTCGGTCGATTTGCCAGTACACATTTGGCCCAAATCGCCAAGCTGTAATCTCATTTTCTAACGTCTGGGCATTGAATTTATAAGGCCCTTGTTCCAGAACTCCCGACAGAGATAAAGCATTATTTAACTTACCATCCGATGTCAGGCTACTAAAAATCGATGCCTCCGCCTTAAAGTTAAGATTGAGCGCCGTTGGCAACCGATTAAATACATCAACTCCCCCACCCGCTTCTAGCTTAACTGGCCCAACTTTTCCTTCCCATACTGCTTGTAAGGGAATGTTCGTAACGGTTTCAAAGCCGCGTTGTTCAAAAGTATTAAACCCGGTGTTGAACCTAATTGCTTGACCATTTGGCAAGCGAACCCGAAACCTTGGTTCGATGAATTGATTGTGCTGACCGAAGTTATCTTGATCGTCGCGAAAATCAACTTGCAAACCTTCTAATTTCAACGGGTGTGCAGATCCCGGTTCGGACGGTTTCTCGCTTGGAGGAGCAACTTCCGGCGGTTTGACGGGTGCGGGTTGCGATGGAACGGGTGTATCCCGACTGGGTTGCAAGTTCTCTGGTGCAGCTTCTAACTTAGCTGCTCCCATTGCCCAAATAGTCACAAACCAAATCAATCCCCAAGGATGTCCCAGCAAACACGGCAGGAGGAGCTTTCTGTAGCGATGATTATGCCGTGCGCCAGAAAAAATTAAATTAAACGGACGCATTACTATTTTAGCACAAATGCTTTAGATTTACGTCCATCTATTGTAGTATTTTATTTTCTCTATAATTTGACATTTGATACAAAACTTAACAAAACGGCAGTGGTGAAATTTTCCCTGGATCGGAAACTCGGTTTCCGATGCCAAATTAACAGTTAACGCTTAGGGTTCAGGTTTATTGTATGAGTGATGGAGCGATCGCTTACACTATTTTTACGCGGGGATGGCCTACTCGGAACCTCTGGTTGTCGCCAAAGCAATAAAGGTATAGTAATAGTGCCAATAATCATGACAATTGCAGAAGTTATCCATATAATTAAGCGACTGGGGCGATAGTCGCCCCGCTCAATTTGCCATAAAACTTTGTTATAGCGCCACGCCGATAAAGCAACCAAGATAATGCCGACAATTACCAAACCTATGCCGATAGTTTGAGAACTAATAAACGAGTGGGTGGGTGCATCTTGTCCGGTTACAGAAGATTGCAATTCCTGCAAAAATAAACCAAAACGAGCTATAGCAAACCCAAATCCAATCAAAGCAATAGAAGTCCGCAACCAAGCCAAAAAAGTACGTTCGTTAGCTTGATGCTCCCGTTGGCGGTCAATTTTTGGCGGTTGGCTCATAAAACCCAATACACTATATTTTTATTCATAAAATTAATAATTTGGCTTTATTCAGGTAACTGACTTCAAATTAGATGCTAAAAGAGGGTAGGCTTGGGCAAGAATAATCAAATCTTGAAGATAAGTACTCGGTGATAATCGTCCTTTAATTTGCTCGCTAATATCAATTAACTGCCACGCCTGATTAATCAACGTTTCTTTCAATTCTCTCAATGCTGGAAAATCTTTGCCAAATTGTAAGTAAAATGGCTTAAACCCTTTGATACCAGTTAATCGCATGATTTCCAAAACATCAGCATCATGGGCAATCTGCTCATTGATATCAACCAGCGTTTCCTTTTTTACAATAAATTGCGAAATGTATTGCGCTCGTGGCTGATCAATTAATAATTTTTGCTGAAGATAGGTATAGCAATTAGCTGCGCTGTCAGCTTCCCAAACATCAATGCCATTGCCTTGCCTACCAGAGTCATGAAACGCCACTGCATACCGAATGGCAAACCGATCGACCTCAGCAAATTCGCTATATATAGTTGCCATACATTCCGCTAGAATAATACTGCGACAGATATGTAGCCTGCCATGAATTCTGGGATAGTCAAACTCATCCTCGTGTTGGGCATAAATGGGTAAGATATCGGTTTGGAGGGCTGTTACAAATTGCTGCCATTGTTGAGCTTCACTTAACATTGTTGCCCGCTTTAAATTTTAAAGCTTATTCGTTTCAAGTTATAAAAATTGGGATAAATGAGCGATCGCTAATGGCTAATCGCTGATGGTCAAAAGGCAATTATAGCCATTAGCTATTACCCATTAGCAATTAGCGATAATTCGTAAATTGCAAAGCCACGGGATAATCTTCTTGCTTTAAGCGCCCAATTATTGCTTGCAATTCATCTTTTGATT
>DNGG01000268.1:0-8322 GCA_003486675.1 Cyanobacteria bacterium UBA11372 | reverse complement strand
GCATCGCCTTGAATCGAGGCTTGGACTTTTTTAAATTCGTCTCGAATCAACTTGCTAATTTCTTTGCCGATTTCTTGGCTAATGCCTTTTTTTAGTTTAATCTCTTGCCGAACGCGATTGCCGCTGGCTGCTTCAACTTTGCCGTATTCAAATATTTTTAGGGACAGGTTACGCTTGGCTGCTTTCTGTTGCAAAATCGTGTGAACCGACTCTAAAGTAAATTCGCTGTCGGTGTTCACAGTAATTGATTCTTTTCCTAATTCCAAGGTTGTTTTTGTATCTTTCAGATCGTAGCGACTGGCGATATCGCGCGTAGTTTGGTCTACAGTATTGACCAATTCTTGGTAATCAAAATCGCTGACAATATCGAATGAATATGTAGACGCCATAATAAATTGCTGAAGAGGTAATTGGGAATTGGTAATTGGGAATTGGTGAACAGGTAATGGGTAATTGGTAATTATTATTCCTATTACCTATTACCGATTACCCATTACCCATTACCCAGTTGTTGTAAAAGACTCAAAACCATTAAAGTACCGATTCCGAGGGAACCGAAACCGAACATGAGCGATCGCCCGAGTGGCACGTTCAAGATATAAAATACCGAGAACAGCAAGCGGGCGACTAGGTATGCTAGAGCAGCGACTACAGCCAAGGACGAATTTACACCCGTCACGTAAGCCATCAGCGCTGCGGCCGCAAACATCATAAACGATTCAAAGCTATTTTGATGCGCCCAAGTCGCCCGCTTGGCATAGTCCGGCAATTTATCGAACATGGCACGCGGTGCAGCCTTATCATAGCCGACCTGTTGACGTCCGTAAGCCACCACCAAAAACGGTAGATATACCATCACGGCAGCCGCTACGATACTGGCAAGCAGAATAAAAGACACCGACAGTTGAGATAGCATCATTCACCTGTATTTTAAAAGTTTAATTTCTGCTAATAATTAATAACTAATAGCTTCAGGGAACGCCCAATAAGCAATTAGCCATTAGCAATTAGCAATTAGCATAACTTTGCAGGCAAATAATCGCGCCACGCTAATCAAAGTAAAACAACGTCACCAGTTTTCGCTGATCTTCTGCATCCTTGCAAGTTTGCAGCAGCGTGCGGCTATCGTGAAACGCAAAGCAAATTAGCTGCTGACACCGAGTGACGATTTCCTGATTGCACAAGGCACTCGCTTCTCCTAAAGACAGATGATCGTTTTCTGGTTTTTCTACCAAATGCATCACCTGTTCTAGTAATTCGCGAGATTCGCGGGGCTGACGCTCCAAACTTTGAGGTAAAATCACCGTCAACAGTTTGGGGTCAGCTCGCATCGCTCCTCGGATCGCAGCACCATTGGTGCCACCGGCACCGGAGGTGATCAACCGATTGCCCGATAAAACTAGGGCATAGCTCATCATCTCAATCAGATTTTGATGGGTAATCGGAACGTGACGCGAACCCAACAGGGCGATCCGCTTAGCACCCGTTTGCTGGATCGTTGCCAGTTCTTGGACTAATACATCGACGTTGGAAATATCTATCGACTGACTCAAGGCCGGTTATAGGCTGAACGACCTAGTTATTGTAACAAACCTTGACTATTGCAGCGTCACGGCAGTTTCTAATCCTAATTTAGCCATCAGCCGGTCAATTTCAAAGTGATGCCCGATGGTTTGATACGCGCACTGTACCTTAATTGGTTCGTGCAAGCGCACTTGTCCAAAGGCGCGGTCGATAATTTCCACGGTGGTGAGGGTATCCAAATCTACCGACAACACCGGAATTTCTACTTCTTCGGCGCGACTGAGGATAAACTCAACTGGGGGGATGTGTCCGGTTAAAATCAGGCACTGGGTGGAAGATTCTAACGCCGCCATTTGAAGATCGGTGCGATCGCCTCCCGTTACCACTGCCATATTTCTTCTTTGGCGGAAATACTTCAGCGCCGAAGATACGTTCATCGCACCGATAGTGAGACTTTCGACCATTAAGTCCATGCGTTCCTTGCAACAGAGTACTTCTGCCTGCAACTGGTGTACGAGTTCCCCCACGCTGACGCTTCGCAGCAGCGTGTTACGGGGTATTACTCCCAACAGGGGAATATCTCGATTTTCCAAAAACGGTTTGACGATCGTCTCGACTGTTTCCAGCTGTTGGGAGGGGACATCGTTGAGTAAAACCCCCAACAAGCGATCGCCCAATCTTTGCTTTGCCGACACCAGCTTATGCACCGATATCACTGATTCCAGCCGCACTACTAGAAGAATCGAGGCGTCGATGCACTCAGCCATCTCCAGTAACGACAGGTTAAACAGACTGCCTTCATCCAGCGTCCCAGGTCCTTCTAACAATACCAAATCTCCACCCGGCGTTGCCAGGGTTTGCGCCAGTAACGAGGCGTAATCAAGTCGATCTTCCCCCACCATCCGCTTTTGGATCGTTGTTTCATCGAGAAACAGGATCGTTGGTAGCAAACGGTTTTCCTTTAGGTGCAGTAGGGGAGCCAAAAACTTTACATCTTCATCAATCCCATCGGTATGGGCATCTTCCCAACAAGTTCCCAGCGGCTTACCATAGGCGATGTCGATTCCGCGTTTCTGTAACTGCGGGGTCATTCCCAGGATCGTTGTGGACTTACCGCTGCAAGCTTCAGTTGAGCCTACGATCAAATATTTTGACCCTCTTTTTCGTGTTTTCTCAGTGAATTGCGGCACACTTATTACTCCTGAATTCAACAAAATGGGACAGCGATCGCCGCTCTTTTTCTTGACGACTGACGCCAAATCCCCCTCTCCCCTCTATTTTGGGCGCTTTCGCGTCCCAGTAAAAAAACTTTTGAAACAAAAAAGTGGAAGAGCGGTACTAATGTTTATTGGCGGGAAAAATTTCATAAAAAACTTTTTTCCCTGGGTTTGGGGGAGCTGGCGGTCATCTCAAATCCTCAAAATTTGGTAACTCGCCCTCAAGCCCCATCCTTCATTTTAAGTGCAATTGAGTCTTTGTTGAAAAATTGTGACAATCCATTGCATTAGCACTGGAAAAATGCTTGCCCTAGATACTAGCTAGGCTTAAGCTTGAGTGTGGTTATTCATCTATGCGCAAAAGCTTGCGGTAGAAAGTTTTGGAAAAATCTATAGCGCGACTTCCTCTGTAATTCATCAGCAGTTCAATTAAGAAGTTAACAAATTCAAAATTAGCCATTGTCACTTCATAACTCAGCTCGGCATTGCCGTCAAAGCGCATCTGACAGCGAGTTAAGTCTGCGGGCAGGTTAGCGATGTTCCAGGTAGCGATGAAAGGGATGCTTTTGCCGCCTTCGATTTTGCGTTCTCCCTCCAAACTGCCTTCTTTGTAGAGGCTAATCGCGTAGGGTAACACTTGGCGCTTGTTGCCTTGGTAGTAGGGCATGTATACGGTCAAACTTTGGGGAGGGGCGGGTTGTAGTTTGTCAATAGACATAGGGGAATTTTCCTCACTCTGGCTATATTAATTGAGGGGCGATGCTGCGAGCGATCGCGATCGCTTCACGGGAGCGTGTCTTTGCAGCCGCATCGCCGCCTCATCCCATATTATGATTCTTCCACCCCAAGAAGTAGTTGACTCAGAATCCCGCTCGCAATCATTATGACTATGGAAAACCTCTCGGTAAACGCTTATGACACCTTTGGTTGCAAACTACTACCTCACCTACCGTTGCAACGCCCGCTGTCATTTTTGTGATATTTGGGCGCTAGAACCGGGAAAAGAAGCTGATTTAGAGTCAATCCGCCGTAATTTAGTAGATTTGCGCCGTCTGGGAGTAAAGTACGTAGACTTTACTGGCGGCGAACCGCTGCTGCGTGCCGATGTAGGTGAAATCTACACCGAGGCGAAACGGCTGGGGTTCACTACCAGCATGACTACGAACACGATTCTTTATCCCAAACGGGCTAAGGAAATTCAAGGGCTAGTAGACTTCCTGAATTTTTCTTTGGATGGTCCAGATGCCGAAAGTCACGACCATTCCCGGGGTGTGAAAATATTTGACAATTTAGTCGAGTCGGTGAAAATCGCCAAATCTTTGGGCGAATATCCCGTCCTCAACCACACCGTGACAGCCCAGAATTACCAACGCATTGGCGAAGTGGGAGAACTGGGGCAGCGCTTGGGCGTCCGTGTTTGGCTCAACCCAGCGTTTACAGCCCACAGCAATTACAATTCCAAGAAAAATCCCACGCCGGAAATCGTCCAATCAATCGAAGCCGCCGCCAAGCAGTACAGCAATGTGGGATACAATAAGGCCGCATTAGCTTTTATTGAAGCTGGGGGCAACGACACCAAAAATCCTCGCTGTAAAGCGGTGGAAGCGGTGATTGCTATTTCTCCCAACGACGAACTCCTGCTGCCTTGCTACCACTTTGCCCAAACTGGCGTACCAATTAACGGGCGATTGTACGAACTTTACCGAGAATCGGAAGAAGTGGAAAAATATCGCCAATCTCAAGGTAAACTTCCAGTATGTGAAGGCTGCACGGTCTGGTGTTACCTGATCCCCAGCTTCTTCAAAGGTGTAGACAAATACTGGTGGTTGAATCAAGTAACCTATGCCAGCGAATTCCTGGCCCGAAAACGATTCTTACAACGAGCCTGATGATTTGGCGTTGCCCTCGTTCCCAGGCTCGGCCTGGGAAGGCAATCTGGGATTAGAGTCCACATCGGGGGACTCTCAATCTCAACCTCCTATCGGCAAAATGCCAGAAGCTCAGAACGCTCTGGAGTCAGACTCAATCCCAAATCCGCGTTCCCAGGCGGGAGCCAAGGAACGAGGCAAAATCCAAAATGCCTATGCGGGGCGTCGGCGTAAAGCTGCTGTGGTGTTGACCATCGTTTGGAGCGGCACTATAGCCCTGCACTTGTTCTCTTGGGCAACCTGGATTGTGCTGGGATTGACTACCCTGATGGGTATTCAGGTGCTGCGGGTTGTGCGGGCGCGACCTAGAACTGTCCCCGCAGCGCTATCTTTGGATTCACAGGACGCTTGGCCTTTTGTGTCTTTGCTGGTGGCGGCTAAAAATGAAGAAGCCGTCATCAGTAAATTAGTGGAGAATTTCTGTAATATCGATTACCCAAGTTGTCGGTACGAACTATGGGTAATTGACGATAACAGCGAGGATGGAACCCCAATATTGCTAGATAAACTGGCGACAGAATACGACCAGTTGAGGGTGTTCCACCGCGCCGCCGGTGCAGGGGGGGGAAAATCAGGGGCGCTCAATCAAGTGATACCGCTGACAAAGGGTGACATTATCGCCGTGTTCGATGCTGATGCCCAAATGCCTCCAGATCTGCTGCGGCGGGTGCTGCCGTTGTTTGAACGGCAGGAAGTGGGGGCGGTGCAGGTGCGGAAAGCGATCGCTAACTCCTCCACTAACTTCCTCACCCGTTCTCAAGCGGCTGAAATGGCTTTAGACAGCTTCTTTCAACAGCAGCGCATCGCCATCGGCGGCATCGGAGAACTGCGGGGCAACGGTCAATTTATCCGCCGCACGGCTTTAATTGGCTGCGATGGTTTTAATGAAGAAACGATCACCGATGACCTGGATTTAACCTTCCGCTTGCACCTAGATCGATGGGATATTGACTTTCTCCTCGATCCGGGCGTCGATGAAGAAGGCGTTACCAAACCGATGGCGCTTTGGCATCAACGCAATCGTTGGGCAGAAGGCGGTTATCAACGCTATTTAGATTATTGGCGACCAATCGTTAGAGGTCGTCTGGGAAGGCGGAAAACCTTCGATCTGTTGATGTTTTGGTTTTTCCAATATGTCCTGCCTACCGCCGCCGTGCCGGATATGCTGATGGCGATCGCTCGCAATCAAATGCCAATGCTCAGCCCCGTAACGGGTATGACGGTAACGCTATCGTTAGTCAGCATGTTTTGCGGTTTGCGGCGCATCCAGGTGACTCAAAAAGAAAGAACGACTTCTTTGTGGGTGACGCTGCTGCAAACTTTACGCGGCATATTGTATATGTTGCACTGGTTTGCGATCGTCGCCAGCGTTACCGCCCGCATGTCAGTACGACCAAAGCGGCTGAAATGGGTGAAAACGATGCATTCTGGTCATGGGTAATGGGTAATGGGTAATAGGTAATGGGTAATGGGAAGAAATTTAAACCACCTGTTATATAGTTTCCCGCTGGATCAAAATTACGACCTGTAGATCCAATTACCAATTACCAATTACCAATTACCCAGAATCTATCTGCAATTAAAATGGTTCGTCATCTGGTTCTTTTTCTGTTTCTTCTAATTCAAATTCCCCTGTCGCTTCCTCTGAATATTGGGGTTTAAAGTCGGCGGCGGTGGTAGTTGTTGTAGAAACAGGGTCGAGTAATTCTAAGTCATCGGTTAATTTAACAACTTTTCCTTTAAAGAATTCTACGAGCTTTTGGGCTGCGATCGCTACTTCTTCTGCTTCGTCTACTTCGTCTACTTCGGTAGCGATCGCTAATTCTATTACCTCCCCCTCCTTAGTTGCTTCAGAAACATCTGCAACGGGAGGTGCTGGTAAGGGTGGCGGGGTGACAATCTCCTGAGATTGAATTGGGGCGGCTATCTCTGCTATCGTCTGAGATTGAACTGTTGAAGTAGCCGATGAGATTGTAGATCTCGATGAAGTAAAAGTTTCAAACCGGCTGGGAGCAGGTTTAGTTACTTCAGGTGGATTTGTGGGAATTTGTGGTTTATTAACAACATCGGATTTATTGTTTGTTTCCTCCAAAATTTGTAATCTCACTGCTACCTTGCTTTGAAACACTTTAAAAAAAGCTGCTTCAACTTGGGGCAACATGCCTTTTATTTGCTTATATACGCCCGGTTTAGAAACGCCAATAGATGCTTGCCGATCGTTAAAATTTAGTAAGGTGCAATGGACGCGCACGTGAGTTCTAGTACCTTGTAGGTCGATATTGTTTAGCACCTGTTGCCAAATTTCATCGAGTTCTCTCGGCGGGGCAGTAAATTCACTAGGTTCGGCGTTTGTTTCTGGCGTATAGGTTTCGCTATCTTGGATCGATTTGCCTGGGTTTATAGTAGGTTGGGGAGTTTCTTGTTGTCCGGGTGGTGGAGAAATTTCTGCTGCTTTTTCTTGTTGATAGATTGGTTTCTGCTGCGTTTGAGATTGCTGTTGTCTGCCAATGTTGTGAGAAACTCTATCAACAGTTTGCTCCTGAGCAGGCGAAACTGTAACCTGACTGTTAATCGCTGATGGCAATAATCCCAGCAAGGTTACTTCTAACCACAAGCGCGGCTGCGTGGTATTTTTGATTTGAACTTCGCTGTCTTTGAGGTGTTTTTGTCCGGCTAAAATGTAAGGAATTTCCCAGTTTTGAGAAAACTCGCACAACTGATTCCAAGTTGGCTCGGTACAGGCGACTAAATCCGAACGATCGGGTGCGGTTTTGGCGATGAGTAAATCGCGGTAGAATCCAGCTAAGTTTTGCAGGACGATTAAAGGTTCTCTTCCTCTATCCATTAAGCGGCGGGTAATGTCGATCGCATCTACAGATTTATTGCCTGCGATCGCATATAAAAGTGCCATCAAATCCCGTTCCGGTACTGCACCTACTAAGTCCCAAACCCCATCTACCGTTACTTTACCTGGTAATAGACTCAGTTGGTCGAGTAAGCTTTCGGCGTCTCGCAGCCCTCCCTGGGCGACTTGTGCCACTAGGGTTAGCGCTTCGGGAGCGATATCGATGTTTTCTTTCGCGGCAATATTCCCCAAGTGTTTGACCATTGATTCTAAGGGAATGCGACGAAAATCAAACCGCTGACAGCGAGAAATAATCGTTGGTAATACTCGTTGGGGATCGGTAGTAGCTAAGACAAATACAACTTGTTTTGGTGGTTCTTCTAATGTTTTTAATAAGCAGTTGAACGCCGCTTGACTGAGCATGTGAACTTCGTCGATCAAATATACTTTGTATCGACATTGAACCGGGGCAAATTGGGCTTTTTCAATTAAATCTCTGATGTTATCGACCCCGGTATTGCTGGCGGCGTCGATTTCAATTACATCGAGGGCGGAACCATTGGCAAGTTCGATGCCGCGACATACCGAGCATACCCCACAAGGTTGTTCTGTGGGAACTTCGCTGTTGAGACAGTTGAGCGACTTGGCTAAAATGCGGGCGCTGGAGGTTTTACCCGTGCCTCTGGGGCCGGTAAACAGGTAAGCTGGAGCAATGCGTCTGGAGAGGATGGCGTTGGTGAGGGTAGGTGCGATCGCTTCTTGACCCACCAAATCCCCACACCTCTGGGGACGATACTTATGATGTAAC
>DNGG01000017.1 GCA_003486675.1 Cyanobacteria bacterium UBA11372 | reverse complement strand
GTCGCATTATACTAAAACCTGTTTTAACAGGTTGGAAATCCATTTGACTAGCATTTTAGTCAGTTTTAACTGACTTTAGTAGAGACGTTACATGTAACGTCTCTACAGCCAGAAATTTATTTCTGGGCAGATTTCTGGGCTGCTGGTGCAAAACATGAGAATACAAGCAATTTACCCAAAAAACAAAATAGGGGAGGCTATTACCTCCCCTATCCTGCAAGTTTCTAAATCGCTTAAACCTGGTTAGCCAGGGAAGATTTTACACTGTTGGTAACTTCCACCCCATTGACTTGCTGTACTTGTTCGGGAATGGGGCGACGCGCTTCGATTAATTGAATGGCGCGAGATACAGTTTCGGGTAAAATTACCACCAAACTATTGGGAGTGGCGCTATCTAAAGCCGTATTAATCGCCGTCGTTTCATCTAGAATCGATTCGTAGCGACAATCTGGCTTTGCTTGTTGAATTCCTTGGACGATTAACCCGGCTGCTGCACCGCGATCGCGTCCTCTGGTATCATCATCTTCCTTGACAATAATCCGGTCGAAGATATTTGCCGAAAGTTTACCTAACGTTACAAAATCTTCATCCCGGCGATCGCCTGGTCCCCCAACGACGCCAATCCTTTCCCCAGGCCAATTCCTGATAAAATTGCCCAAAGCCTCGTAACTTGCCGGATTGTGGGCATAATCCACCAAAGCGTGATAGCTGCCTAAATTAAACAAATTCATCCGTCCCGGTGTTTGGCTAGCAGAAGCGCGGAATGTTGTCAAGCCCTTGCGGATAGAATCTATTCCCACGCCTTGGACAAACGCCGCCAAGGAAGCCGCCAAGGCGTTGGCAATCATAAACGGCGCTTTGCCTCCCATTGTCAGGGGTACGTTGATTGCTTGTTCGATTCGCAACGTCCAATCGCCCTTTAATATCGATAAATACCCGTTTTCGTACACCCCTGCGACGCCGCTTTGCTGTGTATGGGCTTTGACGATTTCATTATCTGGGTTCATGGAAAAGTAAGCGATTTGCGCCTTTGTCCGCTTTGCCATTGCCACGACTAAGGGGTCATCGGCGTTGAGGACGGCGTAGCCTTTGGGTAGAACCGCTTCCGCTACCACACTCTTGAGATTGGCTAATTGATCCAAGGTATCGATATCGCCAATTCCCAGGTGATCCGCTGCCACGTTTAACACTACCCCCACGTCCGAGGCATCAAATCCTAAACCAGAACGCAGGATACCGCCTCGCGCTGCTTCCAGTACTGCTACTTCTACCGTGGGGTCGTGCAGTAGCATTTGGGCGCTTTGCGGCCCTGTATTATCGCCTTTTTCGATTAAATAATCTCCGATATAAGTGCCGTCGGTGGTGGTGTAGCCAACGGTTAACCCGGTTTGCTTGTAAATGTGCGCCAGCAGTCGGGTGGTGGTAGTTTTACCATTCGTCCCCGTTACCGCCAAAATCGGAATGCGGCTGGGAGTTCCGGGGGGGAATAACATATCCAGAACTGGGGCGGCGACGTTGCGGGGTAGCCCCTCGCTGGGACAAACGTGCATCCGGAATCCAGGGGCGGCGTTGACTTCAACGATGACGCCTCCGGTTTCGCGCAAGGGTTGGCTGATATCTGACGTCACCACATCAATGCCTGCGATGTCCAGCCCGATAATTTTGGCAACCCGTTGGGCGATCCAGACGTTTTCCGGATGCATATCGTCGGTACGGTCTACGGCTATGCCGCCGGTACTGAGGTTAGCGGTAGCTTTCAAGTAACAAATTTCACCCGATTCCAGCACCGTATCGAGGTTATATCCTTGTTCTTTTAATAAATCCCAGGAAGTGCGGTCGAGTTCGATTTTTGTCAGGACGTTTTCGTGTCCCGTGCCGCGTCGGGGGTCGCGATTGGTTTCTTCGATTAATTCTGATATGGTTAATTTGCCATTGCCGACGACGTGGGCGGGGACTCGTTCCGCGACGGCGACGACCTTGCCGTTGACGACTAAAACTCGGTGGTCGCGTCCGGTGTAGTAGCGTTCGACAATCACGCCTTTAGATTCGCCTTTAGCGGCGTCGTAGGCAGCTTCTGCTTGTTCCCAAGATTTGATATTGAGGGTGATGCCCTTGCCGTGGTGACCGTCGAGGGGTTTGATTACTATTGGGTAGCCGCCGATATCGGCGATCGCATCCGCCAAATCATCCAGGTAATATACCACCGTACCGGACGGTACTGGCACTCCCCCATCGCGCAAAACTTGTTTCGTGCTTTCTTTATCGCAAGCCAGCTCGACGCCCAAAATCCCGGTATACTCGCTCAAAGTAGCCTGGATGCGTTTGCTGTAAATTCCATAGCCGAATTGCACTAAGGCGCGGGCGTTTAAATAGCGCCAGGGAATTCCCCGCGCTTCTGCTTCTTTAACAATAGTTTCTGTCGAAGGCCCCAAGGCTGAATCGGAACACATTTCCTTGAGGTCTTGCAAATCTTGGGCTAATTCTGACTCGGGATAGCTGCCAGTATCGACGATACTCTGGCACAATCGCACCGCCGCCCTAGCTGCATAGCGCCCCGCTTGTTCGTCCAAATACTCGATTACCACTTGGTAAATGCCTGGGGTAGCAGTTTCCCGCGTGCGTCCGAAGCCTACATTCATACCAGCGAGGGTTTGTAGTTCCAGGGCGACATGTTCCACAATGTGTCCCATATAAGTTCCCTCCCGCACTCGCTGAAGGAAACCGCCCCGACACCCAGGGGCGCAGAAATGCTCTTCCAAAGAGGGTAGCACCCGGAGCAAGCCTTCGTAAAAGCCGGGAATCCGATCTGATGGCTTGTCTGCCAGATCCTCTAAATCAAGACGCATGACGACCAGTTTGTGACGTCGAATACTCCAATAGTTAGGCCCGCGTAACGTCTGGATTTTGAGAATTTTCATAGTTATAGTCCGGGGATCTGTTGGCGACGAGGAAGGATTGAGAAGAACCCTATATATTTACACCTGCACTGGTAATAAAACTGTTCATACAGAACATTTTTTCGGTAAATCATGGTGTAAAAACCCAAGGATCGTGGCAGCGCATGGCAAAAATATTCAAACGAGAAAACCATAGAAGGAGAAGATCTAGCGCTCTCAAACCTCCTATGCTCTCTCACTATATTTGTATAGGGGATCACAATCTGCTTCAGCCTGTAGGAATAATTGCACGCTGGTGCAGGTCGTAGCGCTGACCGTAGCTGAGAATGTGTACTCGTAAATTGTGAATGCTAATCGGCTCGGTAGCACCGGCATAGGGTTGGTTGGTGTAGGATACTTCTCCTGGATCGACGATGGTCACGGTTCCTTTGCCTACCACTTGCAGGATACCATCTTGCTCGAACAAGGCACAGGTATCTTCATCGATGCCGATACCCAGGCG